>CAYTXF010000029.1:0-32126 GCA_964440745.1 uncultured Bacteroides sp. | reverse complement strand
TAGAAATCATCGACGCCACATGTCCGGTAGTGCTGCGCCTGCAGCAGCGCATCAAGGACACATACAATCGGCAGGAGCGCCCCCAGATTGTGATATACGGCAAGAATGGCCATGCCGAGGTGATGGGCCTGGTAGGCCAGACTAAGGGCGAAGCCCTGGTGGTGGAAAATGCCAGCCAGCTTGACAGCATCGATTTTGACAAAGACATCGCTCTCTACTCCCAGACTACCAAGTCGGTAGAAGGCTTCCAGGAAATGATCCATGAGATCGAGGGGAAAAAAAGCGAAGGGTGCAAGTTTGAATCCTACGATACCATTTGCCGCCAAGTGGCCAACCGAGTAGAGCATCTGCGCGAGTTTGCCCGCAAGCACGATACCGTGCTATTCGTGGCAGGCGAGAAGAGCAGCAACGGCAAGATCCTCTACGGACATTGCCGCGACGCCAATCCCCGATGCTATCTGGTGTCAAATGCCAGCCACATCGAGCCTGCTTGGCTCGAAAATGCTGAAAGCATAGGCATATGCGGGGCCACATCCACGCCTCGATGGCTGATGGAAGAGGTCAAGGACCGAGTCAACGCCCTGCTCAATCTATAGAGAGGAAAATCTTAAGTAACGTCTTTATTGAAGATATACAATACTGATATTAACAGAATTATAATCCTTGTATCTTACTAAAGACTAAAGACTAAAGACTAAAGACTAAAGACTAAAGACTGGTTAAGAAATGAATTGTGCAAAGATAATGACGGCGGTAGCTGTGTTGGCAGTCCTCGCCGGTTGCGGATCCAGAGAGAAGCAGCTTTACAGTCCTAATGAGCCCATGGCGATTGACGAAGGCATCAAGGCAGCGGAGCGCGTAGTGAAAGCTGCTCCGGGCATGGAGCAGGAAAAGGCTATCTTGGCCATTCGAGCCAAGGAGCAGGAAATACGCCAAACTGGCGACTCGTTAGCCGCCGATGCATTTGCCTCGGCTGCCAAGGAGTATCTTGACAGTGTGGGGATATTGAAATCGTCGGATGAAAAGCCCCATAGATAGTAAATCTTTTTGGGAATTATACGGCAGGGAGGTCGTGGCCGTTGAGCTTGCGGTATAGGTTGAGCGCGTAGACATCGGTCATGGCCGACACATGGTCCACTACGGCCAAAAGGCGCTCGTAGAGATTCTTGGCGTTCACATCATATTGCTGGGGTACCTGCGACAGGAGCAGGCGCGAATAGTACAAGTCGGGGTGAGTCACCGCGTGGGTGAGTTTCTCCAGCAGGAAAGTGATAATGCTGCTGCCAGCCAGGTCCACATCCACCACATCGCGGCTGGCGTAGATTTTGTTCCATGACAGCTGAGTGCATTGGCGAAAGCCTTCAAGCTCGCGCTCTGGCAGCCGTGTCAGCAACGACCCTTCGAATCGCCCATCGAGAATTTCATCCTCATGGCTTAGGAATATTTCGGCGCAGCAGTCTACGAGGCGTCCGATCACGCACGACCGCATATAGCTAACCTTTTCGTTGGGGTCGTTGATATCCGCCATTATGTTTTCGATATGTTCTCTGCGCTCGGGTTCGAAGAATGCGAGCAGGGTCGATGTGACCTCGTCGGTAGTGAGGATGCGCAGCTTGTGAGCGTCTTCGATGTCCATCACCTCATAGCATATGTCGTCGGCCGCCTCCACTATGTACACCAGCGGATGGCGCGCATACACGATCGACCCGTCGGGCTGCTCGATGCGCTTCATGCCCAGAGTCTCTGCCACGCGCAGGAAACTTTCACGCTCGCTGTCGAAGAATCCGAATTTTCCCTTGGTGCCAGCGTGGCTCGAATCGTAGGGATACTTCACGATGGATGCCAGCATGGAGTAGGTCATGGCGAAGCCTCCGGGGCGCCGGCCATTGAATTGATGGGTGAGCAAGCGGAAAGCATTGGCATTGCCCTCGAAATTGGCGAAATCCGACCATTGGCGTGGGGTGAGGCTGTCGCGCAGCACTCGGCCCTCGCCCTCGGTGAAAAAGGTTGAGATAGTCTTTTCACCCGAGTGGCCGAAAGGCGGATTGCCCAAGTCGTGGGCCAGGCAGGCTGCGGCCACGATGTCGCCAAGATGGCTGAGTTTGTCGCGCCAAGGCTCTTCGGCGTATTTCGATTGCAAAGCGATGCTTACGGTATCAGCCAGCGACTTGCCCACGCATGCCACCTCCAGGGAGTGGGTCAGGCGGTTGTGCACGAAGATGCTGCCCGGCAGGGGCATTACCTGAGTCTTGTTTTGCAAGCGACGGAAAGGCGATGAGAACACCAATCGGTCATAGTCGCGGCGGAAATCGCTGCGCACGCGCCCCTTCTTGGGGTCATGGTAGTCCTCAAGGCCAAATCGCAAATCATTTATGAGCAAATCCCATGTCATACGAGGGCTTTGGTGATGAAGTAGCCGCCAAGCACAAGCCATACATAGATGATGCCGGCCAGATAGAAGGGCTTGGCACCTGCTTGCTTGAACTTGTCGAAACTTGTCTCGGCGCCCAGGGCGGTCATGGCCATGGTCAGCATGAAATTGTCGAAAGCATTGATGCCGTCGGTGAATGCCTTAAGGCCCTCAGCCGGAATCTGCGGCATAGCCTGGAGCAGCGAGTTGATGCCGATTACCAGGAGGAAGCCGAATGCGAACCAAGGAATTGTGATCTTGCTCTTTTCGCCCTCAGCAGCCTCGCGCTTGCTGCGCACCTTGCCCAGGACAAAGCCCATGACTAAGAGCAGCGGAGCCAGCATCATCACGCGTATCATCTTGGTGATGGTAGCGTTGTCGGCCAAGTGAAGCATGCCGTCGGGATCCATGGCGTTGCCGCCGCCAACCACGTGGGCCACCTCATGGAGAGTAGAGCCGGTGAACACAGCCATCTGCTGGGTAGTCATGTCAAACACTCCGCAGCGATAGAGCACAGGATACAGAAACATTGACAGGGTGCCGAATATCACCACCGTAGACACGGCGATGGCGGTTTTGTAGGGCTGGCACTTCACTACCGGCTCAGCACCGAGCACAGCTGCCGCGCCGCAGATGGCGCTGCCGGTGGATACCATCAGAGTGGTGTCATTGTCCATTTTCAGCATCTTGCCGGCAAGCCAGCCTATTAGCATGGTGCCGCATATAATGATCACATCCATAAGGATAGCGGGAGCTCCGATTTCGAGCACCTGCTGGAATGTCAAGCGGAAGCCATAGAGGATAATGCCCCAGCGCAGTACCTGCTTGGTGCAGAATTTGATGCCGGGCACCCAGGTGTCGGGCAGATGATTGCGCAGGCTGTTGGCATACAGCATACCCAATACGATACCCACGATCAGCGGGCTAAGGCTAAGATCCTTGACCCATTGAAACTCGCTTATGTAACAAGCGGAAAAAGAGAAAAGTGCTATCAGCAACACTCCATGCCATGTAGCGGCACGCTTTTCAGTGATTTTCATTATATAGGTTGTAATCGTTTCTTTATTGCAAAGTTACGAAATTTTTCACGATAATTGAGGGTTTATACAATATTTTCGTAACTTTGCACCATATTTGCATGATATTTGTTATATTAAGAAAAGAAATATGCCAAAGATCAATGATATAGTGCCGGGTCAGGAACGCACCGTGCTCGTGGGCTTGGTTACCCCGCAGCAGCCCGAAGAGAAGGCCATGGAATACATCGCCGAACTTGCCTTTTTGGCTGAGACTGCCGGCGCTTACCCCGTGAAATCGTTTTTCCAGAAAGTCGACTATCCCAATCCGCGCACATTCGTGGGCAAGGGAAAACTCGAAGAAATAGCCAAATATGTCGAAGAAAATGAAATAGAGCTCGTAATCTTCGACGATGACCTTACCACCAAGCAGGTGGCCAACATCGAAAATGCCCTCAAGGTGAAAATCCTGGATCGCACAAGCCTTATCCTCGACATCTTCGCCAATCGCGCGCAGACAGCCACAGCCAAGACCCAGGTGGAATTGGCCCAGTACCAATATCTGCTGCCGCGACTTACCCGCATGTGGACTCACCTCGAGCGTCAGCGTGGCGGCATCGGCATGAGAGGTCCTGGCGAGACTCAGATCGAGACCGACCGCCGAATAATCCTTGACAAAATCTCGCGCCTGAAGGCTGAACTTGTGGCTATCGACAAGCAGAAGGCCGTGCAGCGCAAGAATCGCGGCAAACTCACCCGCATAGCACTGGTAGGATATACCAATGTGGGCAAAAGCACACTGATGAACCTGCTCAGCAAGAGCGACGTCTTTGCCGAGAACAAGCTTTTCGCCACCCTGGACACTACCGTCAGAAAAGTCGTTATCGAAAATCTGCCCATTCTGCTCACAGATACAGTAGGTTTCATACGCAAACTCCCCACGCACTTGGTGAATTCATTCAAGTCGACTCTCGACGAGGTGCGCGAAGCTGACCTTCTGATCCATGTGGTGGATATCTCGCATCCCAATTTCGAGGAGCAGATCCAAGTGGTGGACAAGACCCTGAGCGAGATTTGCGAGGGCAACGACAAGCCCATGATCATCGTGTTCAACAAGATCGATGCCTTCTCATATAAGCCCAAGGATGAGGACGACCTCACCGAGGCCACTCGCGAAAACATTCCGCTTGAGGAATTGGAAAGATCATGGATGAGCCGCCTGGGCGACAATTGCGTGTTCATATCCGCCAAGAAAGGCACCAATGTCGACAAGCTCAAGCAGCTGATCTACGAGAAGGCCAAGGCAATCCACATGGAGCGTTTCCCATACAACGACTTCCTCTACGACACTTACGAACCCCTCGACGAATAATCCCCCCAACTCCCAGCAGCCATGCGAGAATTTGAAATAAAGACCAAGGTGGTGGAGATGTCTCCCGACGAGCTCTCCCCCGAATTCAGGACCCTGGTGGACAGGGCCAAGGAGATGACATACAAGAGCTATGCCCCTTACAGCAAATTCTGCGTGGGCGCAGCCATCTTGCTTGCCGACGGCGAAATCGTGACGGGCGCCAACCAGGAGAATGTCGCTTATCCGAGCGGCACATGCGCCGAGCGCTCAGCCTGCTACTACGCCCATGCCAACCATCCCGATCAGAGATTCGTGGCCATCGCCATAGCGGCTCGCGATACCAGCGGAGAGTTTGTGCTTGACCCCGTGGCTCCATGCGGAGCGTGCCGGCAGGCCTTGCTGGAATATGAGGCCTGGGGCAAGAAGCCAGTGAAAGTTATTCTTGTGGCTCGCGACAAGGTATTTGTGGTGGAAAGCGTCTCGGCCCTGCTTCCCCTGGCTTTCGTGGAATTTTCATAAGGGACCAACTTACTGTAAAATCAGCCTTTTTACCAATTATTTAACAAATTGGCCAAAAACTAATAAAATTGATACGGTGTTATTATCTTAGTAACATCGTATCATTTTTTATTAGGAAATATGCGTTTCAACCATTTATCTATCGCACTTGTCTGCCTATTGGCAGGTGGATACACACAAGTCGCTGCTCAGAAGCAGCTTAAGGCGGATGACATGCCCCAGCAGTGGATGTATGTCACCGAATTGGGAATGCCTCAGACTGTCCCCACTGATGATCAATGGTGGACAACCTTTGGCGATTCCACCCTCAATCGATTGATTTCCATTGGCATTGAGCAGAATTATGATGTGCTGATGGCACAGCGCCGCATATCCATGGCCAAGCAAGCCCTAAGGCAAGCAAGAGCCGGATATTTCCCACAGCTTACTTTCAATGGAGGCTGGAGCCGCTCGCGATCGTCGGGCATGACCACTAAGGAAGATTACGCTCCCACCACTTCGTCGTATTTCGACTTGGGTGTCGACATGAGCTGGGAAATCGATGTCTTTGGCAAGATCACGGCCAAGGCCAAGCAGAGCAAAGCAGCCTACAATGCCACCAAGGCCGAATATGATGCCACCATGGTGTCAATCGCCGCCAAGATAGCCACGGCCTACTTCCAATTCCGCACATTGCAGAATGAAATGATGGTGGTGAGCTATAATATAGAATCCCAGCTCGACGTGCTCAACAAGACCAAGGCTCGCTTTGAGGCCGGCATCTCATCCAAACTCGATGTGACCCAGGCCAGCACCACTTACAATTCTACCCTGGCCACTATGGCAAGCCTGAGCGCTTCGAAAAGGGCCACGATGACCTCGCTGGCTATCCTGCTGGGGATGTTCCCTGAAGATATGGTCAAGCTGATAGATGAAAACACGGCGCCGCTGCCCGACTATCATCAGATTTTCTCAGTGGGAGTGCCTATGGAGTTGCTCAGGCGCAGGCCCGACGTGGTGGAGGCTGAATACACCTTGGCTGGCTACGCTGCCGCCGTGGGCATCGCCAAGAAGGATTTCCTGCCTACTCTTTCGATTTCCGGTTCAATCAGCACAGTGGCCCACGATTTCGACAATCTCTTCAAAAATCATAGCCTCGGCTATTCGATAGCTCCCACATTGAGCTGGACAATCTTCGACGGCTTTGCCCGCTCTGCTGCCCTGACCAGCGCCAAAGAGCAGATGCAAATCGGCATCGATAACTACAACCTCACTCTTATCAATGCCGTCAACGAGGTGGAGACTGCCATGAGCAACTATTACTTCGATCTCTCATACATCGACGACCTGCAGAAGGTAGTGGAGAATGCCCAGGAATCTCTCGAACTTTCGCTTGACCTCTACAAAAATGGCCTGAGCGACTTTATCAATGTCAACGACGCTCAGATCACCCTGCTGCAATATGCCAACCAGTTGGTAGTGGCCAAGGGCGATGCTCTTGCCGACCTCATCTCATTGTACCAGGCATTGGGTGGCGGATGGTAAACTGGGATTTAGGTTTTGGGATTTGGGATTTGGGATAGTTTCTTTTCCAAATCCCAAATCCCAAAACCCAAAGATGTGATATTTCCAAATCCCAAAACCCAAATCCCAAAACCCAAATCCCAAATCCCAAAACCCAAATCCCAAATCCCAAAACCCAAATCCCAATTAAAATATGAAAGCGAAAATTCTCTTCTTATCATCAGCTGCGTTCTTATTATTGTTTACGGGATGTGACAAAAAGAAGAAAGCTGCTACGGAGTCAGAAACAATGGATGTCGATGTGGCTGAGGTCGTGGTCGACTCGGTGCTTCTCAGCAAGAGTTATCCGGGCACCATCACGGCTCGCAACTCAGTTGACATTGTGGGCCGCGTCAATGGCTACCTGACTTCTCAGAATTTTAAAAATGGCGACCATGTGAAAAAAGGCCAGGTGCTATTCACCATCGAGGATACCCAGTACCGCGATGCTGTAGCCCAGGCCGAGGCCTCGCTGACAAATGCTCAGAGCGCATATGAATATGCTCAAAAGAACTATACGGCTCTCAACAAGGCTCTCGAGAGCGATGCGGTGTCGCAGATGCAGGTGATCGAGGCAAAGAGCGCCATGGAGCAGGCCGAGGCCTCCATCAAGAATGCTAAGGCTGCCCTGCAGAATGCGCGCACCAACTTAAGCTACTGCACAGTGACGGCGCCTTTCGAGGGCGATATGAGCAAGGGCACCATGAGCGCGGGCTCTTATGTGGCCGGTGCCGGGTCGCCAGTGGTGTTGGCCACAATCTACGACAACTCGGAATTCTGGGCCAATTTCTACATCGAGGACGCGGCCTATGAGCGCTCGTTCCTCAGCAAGGACCGCCATCTGATCGATTTCGACCATGTGCCAGTGGGCTTTAGCGAAGAATTGCCCCACAGCTACGAGGGCCCGCTTTCCTACACGGCTCCCAGCGTGGACAGCAGCACCGGTACCCTGATGCTACGCATCGGACTGGAGAACCCTTATGGCGAACTCCGCAATGGCATGTACTGCACAGTGGATCTGCCTTACAAGGTGTTGCCTAAGGCTGTCCTGATCAAGGACGCTGCCATCTCTACCAGCCAGACCAACAAGTATGTCTATGTGGTCAACGACAGCAACCGCGTGGTGTACACTCCTATAGAAATTGGCGACTTGGCCAACGACAGCATGCGCATAGTGACTAAGGGACTCACTGGCGGCGAAAAATACGTGAGCAAGGCATTGCTCAAGGTGCGTCCCGGAATGGAAGTGAAACCCATAATGACTAAGTGATTATGTTTTCCAAGTTTTTCATTGACCGTCCCATATTCTCCATAGTCATCGCCCTGATGATGATTTTGGCGGGTATCCTTACCGTGGAGACCTTGCCAGTGGCACAATACCCCAACATCTCGCCGCCTACTGTGATGGTGTCAGCCAGTTATCCTGGTGCCGATGCTGAGACAGTGGCCACAGTGGTGGGCGTGCCAATCGAGCAGCAGGTCAATGGCGTGGAGGGCATGATGTACATGAGCTCCACATCAGGCAGCGACGGCAGCTATATGCTCACTATTACGTTTGAGAACAATGTCGACCAGGACATGGCCGCCGTGAAGGTGCAGAACCGCGTGGCATTGGCCGAGCCCACTCTGCCCAACTCGGTGCAGCAACAAGGCGTGGATGTGATGTCGCGATCGAGCAACATGTGCATGTTCCTCGCCCTGGAGGCCGATTCAAGTTATAACTACGATGCTCTGTATCTTACCAACTACGCTCAGCTCAACCTTACCGACGCTCTGTCGCGTATCGATGGCGTAGGCCAGGCTGAGGCCTTCGGCGCTGGCGACTACAGCATGCGCGTATGGCTCGACCCTGACAAGATGCGAGTGCGCGGGCTCAGTCCCAGCGATGTGGTGGCTGCAATCGAGAGTCAAAACATGCAGGTGTCGGCCGGTCAGGTTGGTGCCCCGCCTCTCGACACCTACGAGGCGTTTGAGTTCACTCTTTCCACTCAGGGCCGCTTGATTACGGCCGAGGAGTTTGGCAACATCATCCTGCGCACCAACGCTGACGGCTCTATGCTGCGCCTCAAGGATGTGGCGACCGTGGACCTTGGCAGTACTGAGTACACCACTGTGGCGCGCGTTGACGGCAAGCAGGCAGCCCTGATTGGCATCAGCCAGCTGCCTAAGGCCAACACTCTGGAAGTGTCGAAGCGCGTGCGCGCCAAGCTCGACGAACTGCAGCCTTATTTCCCGGAAGGCGTGCACTATAAGGTAATTCAGGACTCGTCGGACTTCGTGACGGCCTCGATCGACGAGGTGCTCGTGACATTTGTCGAAACCACCCTGATCGTGATGGTGATCATCCTGCTCTTCTTGCAGAACTGGCGAGCCACCATCATCCCTATGATTACCATCCCTGTGTCGCTGATTGCCACCTTTGCGGCAATGAAGATCATGGGATTCACCCTCAATACTCTTACACTCTTCGGCTTGGTATTGGCCATCGCAATTGTGGTCGACGACGCCATTGTGGTGGTCGAGGATGTCGCGCGCCTGTTGTCGCAGGGGAAACTCACGCCACGACAGGCTTCAGAAAAGGCCATGGTGGAACTGCAAGGCGCAATCGTGGGCGAGGTGCTGGTGCTGATTTCAGTGTTCGTGCCTACGGCCTTCGTGAGCGGCATCACTGGCGAACTCTACAAGCAATTCGCCCTTACCATCGCTGTGTCCACGGCATTCTCGGGCATCAACGCGCTTACCCTGACCCCGGCTCTTTGCGCGCTCTTCCTCAAGCCTAAAGATCCCAATCGGAAAGTGTTCTTTATCTATAAGTGGTTCAACAAGGGCTATGGCGCCACTCTTGCGCTCTATATGCGCATCGTCAACAGCTTCCTAAAGCGTCCGGTTGTGGCCATCATCGCCTATCTGCTCATCACGGGCGTGGCTTTCTACGGCTTCCTGAAGATGCCGAGCAGCTATATCCCGGAAGAGGATATGGGCTATTGGATGGGCTCAGTGCAGTTGCCCACTGGCGCTTCGCTTGAGCGTACCGACGAGGTGATGTCGCGTCTCAATGAGCATGTGCTCGCTCAGCCCGGCGTAGAGCACACCATTGCTATGACTGGCATGAGTTTCATGGGCGGCGGCAACGGCAGCAACCTTGGCACTCTGGTCGTCACTATGGAGCCGTGGAAGGACCGCAAGGCCAAGGATGAGAGCGTGAACGCCTCGATCGAGGAATTCGAAGAATTTGGCGCCACTGTGCAAGAGGCTATATGCTTCGGCCTTAATCCGCCGGCTGTGCCGGGCTTGGGCCTGACTTCGGGTTTGTCGCTCGAGCTGCTGGACATCAACAACTATGGCTCTGAGGCTATGGCGGCTGCCATCAAGCAGATCCAGGATGCTGCAGCCAAGGATTCTCGTTTGGGTCAGGTGACCTCGCTCTACCAGGGAGGCGTGCCGCAGTATCGCTTGGAATTCAATCGCGACAAGATCAAGATGGAGCAGCTCACTATGAGCGGCGTGTTCGGAGCTCTGAGCGCCTATATGGGCGGATCGTATGTCAACGACTTCACGGAGTTCGGCCGTGTCTACGAGGTTAACCTCAAGGCCGATGCCTTTGCTCGCGGCAATGTGGAGGATGTGCTCAAGCTCAGCGTGGAGAATGCCAATGGCGACATGGTGCCGTTCTCCTCATTCACTAAGATTGTGCCTACTCTTGGCGATCAGTCGATTAGCCGCTACAATATGTACACATCGGGTTCGCTTACTGCCACTGTGCCTCACGGAGTGTCTTCATCCGAGGCCATTCAGGCAATGGAGGAAATCGTAAAGCAGGAACTTGGCAACCGCTACTCGTATGCATGGACAGGCGAGGCCTATCAGGAGACCCAGGGTGGCACCACCATCTCATTCGTATTCATCCTCGCTATTGTGATCACCATCTTGGTGCTGGCAGCCCAGTACGAGAGCATCACTGACCCTATCGCTGTGGTAATCTCGATGCCTACTGCAATCTTGGGCACCGTGATCGGCTGCTTGATAATGGGGCAGAGCATCGATATCTACACCCAAATCGGTCTGATCTTGCTATTGGGCCTCTCGGCAAAGAATGCCATCCTTATCGTGGAGTATGCCATCGAGTACCGTCGCACTGGCATCTCCATCCGGCAGGCGGCTGCTGATGCTGGCCAGGTGCGATTCCGACCGATTATGATGACAGCCTTGGCATTCGTGTTCGGTATCATGCCTATGCTCTTCGCCACGGGCGCAGGTGCAGCCTCGCGAATTTCGCTTGGCACGGCAGTGGTATTCGGCATGTTTATCAATGCTGTAGTCGGCACACTCTTCGTGCCTAACTTCTGGGAATTGTTGCAGCGCTTCCAGGAAAAACATCTGATGAACATCTTCAACCCCGATCGTCAGGCTGCTCTCAAGGCCGCAGTGGCCAAGAACGATGGCACCGTAGCTCCGGCTGGAGCTACCGGCACCTCGAACTCATCGACTCCTTCAGCCTCGGATGCGTCTAAGGGCCCTGAGTCAGGCGGAGTGTGATCGGCGGTTATTTGATTGTATACAATGGCTTGATGCTTACCCGATAAGGGGTTGCTTGACCGCGAGTGCGGGTAGGCTCAGTAAGGTAGTAATACCATACTTTTTGGCGATCCCAGCTGGAGATGCGTGCCATGCGCGTGGCTCCGGCTGGGAGCTCCATTTTTATGGTCTCGGTGCGCTGATGCAGTTCGCGCCCCTGCATGTCAAGGTAACGGATGGTAATGGCTATATTGCTGAGGGAGTCAGCGGTGTTGTTGGTGATGAAAAAACTTTCCACGGTGGCTCGCAGGGCCTTTTCATAGCCAGAGAATCTCACCTGAGCGCTATCCACGGCCACAGTGTCAGCGCGCTCCACGGCAAATGCCTCCCCATTAGGTTTCAGTTTGCTCCTCGTGGTCTTCTGAGCCGCTCCCGCAACCACGCACATTATCACAATTGTCACCAAAAGATATCTCATATTCTTTCCAACTATAATTATCAAATTAAGTTTCATAAGCACCTTATTCCTTGACAGACAATGGTTTAATCTCGGGAATCCCGTAGGGATTCTTCCAAATAGAAATAAAAAGGATCTCTACCTTCAACCCCGTTAGGGGTTGTTTCATTATTATTTCATAAACAACCCCTAACGGGGTTGGAGGATGAGAGTGAGGATTTTTAGGCTATGTGAAAGAATCCCTACGGGATTCCCAAGATCTAAAATAATATACAAAACCCGAACTATTAAACTAAAGACCAAAGACCAAAAACCAAAGACCAAAAACCAAAGACCAAAGACCAAAAACCAAAGACCAAAAACTCACAGCACCGGCTTAAACGCCGCCGGATAGATGCGGCGGGCGCCGGTCAGGCCCTCGGGCTTGAGATTCTCCTTGATGCTGACTCGCAGAAAATAGGGGATCCATCGGCGCAGCGACACAGTCCAGCCTTCGCTGTAAGGCTTGATGCGAAGCACCCCGTCGCTGGTCACGGCTATCGTGGTTGTGGATTTCTTCAGACTATTGCTGCCCAGGGGCTTGTTGTCGAGCTTGGCATCATAGATGCCTTCGGTGGGCGTCAAGGTGGCAGTGCCGATGGTCACACCTGGCGGCACATCGAGCCGGGGCGAGTCGAGCAGCACAATGTCGAATGTGGTGGCGCTTGCTCGCGTGATCAGCATCACGGCGCCATCGTCAGGAAATTGCCATACACCCTCGATTGGGTCAAGATTTTCGCGGTCGAGGGCCTGGCGTATTGATTCGGCATCCCAGTTGCCCCCTCGGCATAGAAGAGGCAGCAATAAGAATAAGGAGAGAAGGAGTCGCATGTTTAGAGAGTTGAGAAACTATAAGAGAAACCGATCGAGAGTATTTCCTTTACCTGGAACTTCTTCCAGTCGGGATTGTCAACAGGCGGGGTGTCGGTGTCATAGCGCAGGTGAGCGTAGATCTGAGTCGTCATGAATTTCGTAAGCTGGAACACCAGGGTGTTTTCCCAGTCGGCGTACGCTCGGTCATAGTCGGTGAATCCGAATAGTCGCGAGTTGAAGTTGATGGTCTCGCAAATCTTCCACGACAATTTCCATTCCATGCTGCTACCGAAGTTGCTCTTGAAGTGATGGCCGGCATCGACGCCATAGGATGTGGGATCGAGCTGATTGTTGGTGCACATGGCCAGATTGTACGACAGCGGCGCAAGCGAAGCGTCCATCTGCAGGGTCTTGGGCTGGTTGGTGTGGCTGTAAGTCATACCAATACCGATGGTAAGGTCGCCCGGCGAGAGGAAGGCCGATTTCAGCGTATGGCTGTTGGTGGGGTAGGCGTTGAGCAACTGGGTTTTGAACTGCCCGGTGACCGAATAATACCAATTGTTGGCAGCCTTGTAACCGAACAGGGTGTTGATCTGGAAAATGTCGGTGCTGATGTTGTAGGTGCGCAGCGTGTCGTCGGGAGCATTGTTCACGCCCAATTTGTACTGGAATGTGGTCTCAAACAGGAGCTTGGGATGAAATTTCTGGTTGAGCTTGACATTGTAGTAGAGGTCGAGCAATGCATTCAGGTTGTTGTTGCCACCCTGATACCAGTTGGGGCTGACATAGGCCTGGCTGAATTGCAGAGAAGCGTTGAAGGTGCGCAACCAATGCTTTTTCTTGACCTCGGTGGCTTCGATGGTGAGTTCATCGAGATTGGCATTGATTTCACTGATGGATATTGTATGGTTCTCGGGATTCACAATGGCCACATATTCCTTGGGAGGTTCGGGCAGGTTGTCAAGGTTGTACCTTACCACCCACGGCGAGGTCATGGCCATGCGCTGCTGGGTCGACTGCTTGCGCCGAATTCCAGCCAGCACATCCTCGACCCACCTCATGGATTTCACTCCTGAGTAGTCGGGGTGGAAAGCCGAGTCGTTGGTCTCAATCTGGTATCCGCTGTAGACCATTGGCATGAAAATCTGCTTGGGCAGGGGAGCCAGGCTCATCAGGGTGTCGGGGGCATAACCTTCGGCCATGAGCGAGTCGACCAGGCTCTCATACCGGGGCAGAGAGTCAGCAACTACTTCATTAGTGACTATTGATGAATCGAAAAACATAGCCTGTGACCAGGCGAGCGAGGCAGTCAGCCACGCAGCAAGAGCAGTGATAATGCGCATCAAAAAGAAAGTAGTCTGAGATTAGTAAAGTGAAAAGCGATGGGGGACCGTCTGAGCTACAGTGTCTTAGGCTTTGACTTTTGGCCCAAATACAGGGTGCATGTGCCGAATGTAAGAGCAGTGTGGCTCACGTTGGCGAATCCCAAATCGCGCAAAATGTCGTCCATCTCGGGGCCCTGCGGCATGGCTTCAATGCTTTGGGGGAGATAGCTGTAGGCATCCTTGTCGTGGCTCACCATTTTGCCGGCGCGCGGTATGATCTGGCCTGTGTAAAGCTTGTAGAGGGGCAGGGCTATGATGTTGGTGGGCGTGGTCAGCTCGAGCACGCACATCCAGCCGCCAGGCTTCAGCACTCGCAGCATCTCGCGATAGCCGTCGTTGAGCCGCTCGAAATTGCGCACGCCAAAAGCCACGGTGATGGCATCGAAGCTGTTGTCGGCAAATGGCAGGGCCAAGCAGTCGCCGATGCCCAGGGTGATGCGGTCGTAGAGCCGCTCCACTGTCACCTTTTCGCGGCCGATGTCGATCATCTTCTGCGACAGGTCGATGCCGGTCACCTTTGACTGCTGCAGTTTCTTGGCCACCATTATGGCCAGGTCGGCAGTGCCTGTGGCCACATCCAAGATCTTGCTTGTGGCCACAGGGTCAACGCGCTTTGCCAGCTCTTTGATCAGGCGCTTGCGCCAGCTTTTGTCGATGCCGAGCGTCATGGCGCGATTCATAAAATCATAAGTGGGGGCGATGTTGTCAAACATCTCCCTCACTTGTTCGCCCTTCTCTCTCGGATCGTCTTTAAATGGTGTAACCATAGTAAAATAATTAATAATGAATAATTAATAATGAATAATAAGCAATAGTTAATTATTCATTATTCATTATTCATTATTCATTGATTATTAAAGATGTAAGACAGTCGAGCACGTTTTTGGCGATGCGGTCGTCGAGGTTGTCCTCGGGAGCCTTCACGAATTTCTCGCCGGTGATATGCTCGTAGAGCTCGATGTAGCGGTCGCTGACGCTCTGTATGAATTCGTCGCTCATGTCAGGCACCACTTGGCCGGCCTTGCCCATGAATCCATGCTCGATAAGCCATTGGCGCACGAACTCCTTGCTGAGTTGGCGCTGGGGCTTGCCTTCGTCGAAGAGCTGCTGGTAGGTGTCGGCATAGAAATAGCGGCTGCTGTCGGGGGTGTGGATCTCGTCGATGAGGATCACCTTGCCTTCGCGCTTGCCAAATTCATACTTGGTGTCGACCAGGATAAGGCCCTTGTCGGCTGCCATCTTGGTGCCGATTTCGAAGAGCTTGCGTGTATAGTCCTCCATCACCTTGTAGTCCTCCTCGCTTACGATGCCGCGAGCGATGATCTCTTCGCGAGAGATGTTCTCATCGTGGCCAGCGTCAGCCTTGGTGGTGGGGGTGATGATGGGCTCGGGGAATTTCTCATTTTCGCGCATGCCGTCGGGGAGCTTCACTCCGCAGAGCTCGCGGCATCCTGCTGCGTATTCGCGCCAGGCGCTGCCGGTGAGGTAGCCTCGGATGATCATCTCTACCTTGAAACCTTCGGCCTTGAGGCCCACAGTCACCATCGGGTCAGGGGTTGCCACCTTCCAGTTGGGCACCACGTCGGCTGTGGCATCGAGGAACTTGGCAGCAATCTGGTTGAGCACTTGGCCCTTGTAAGGGATGCCCTTGGGCAGGATCACGTCGAATGCCGAGATGCGGTCGGTGGCCACCATCACCAGCAGTTCGTCGTTGATATCATATACGTCGCGCACCTTGCCGTGGTACACGCTCATCTGTTTTGGAAAGTGAAAATCAGTTTTGGTCAGGGTTTTCATGTTCGATCGATTTATTATCAGTTTCTTTCTTTATATCGTTTTCTTTGTCAAATTTCTCATAAGCCTCCACGATGCGCTGCACCAGTTGGTGGCGTATGATGTCCTTTTTGGTGAATTCCACCTTGCCGATGCCGTTGACGTCGCGCAGCACTTTCAGGGCCTGCACCAGGCCGCTGCCCATGCTGCGGGGCAGGTCGATCTGGGTGATGTCGCCGGTGATAATCATCTTGGCGTTCATGCCCAGGCGCGTCAGGAACATCTTGATCTGGTGGGTGGTGGTGTTTTGGGCCTCATCGAGCACGATGACGGCATCGTTGAGGGTGCGGCCGCGCATGAAAGCGAGGGGCGCGATCTGGATGGTCTTCGTGTCCATGTACTCCTTGAGCTTGGGGCCCGGGATCATGTCCTCGAGGGCATCATAGAGGGGCTGCAGGTAGGGGTCGATCTTGTCCTTCATGTCGCCGGGGAGGAAGCCGAGCTTTTCGCCGGCCTCAACGGCCGGACGCGAGAGAATGATCTTGCGGATCTCGCGGTTCTTAAGCATGCGCACAGCCATGGCTATGGCTATGTAGGTTTTGCCCGTGCCGGCAGGACCCAGGGCGAAGGTCAGGTCGTATTTGTTGATGGATTCCACCAGCTTCTGCTGGTTGGGGGTGCGCCCGGTGATGGGCTTGCCATTGACGCCGTAGATGATCACATCATCCTGCTTGATTTCCTTGGGGGCTTCGCCATGGATGATGTCGAGGATAGTCTCTTCGGTGAGCTTGTTGTATTTTTCGGCATGCTCTTCGATCTGCTTCATCTTCTTCTCGAATTCTGCAGTCTCTCCCTCCTCGCCAATCACCTTGATCACCGACCCGCGAGCCGCGATGCGCAGCTTTGGAAACAGGTTGCGTATCAGGTGCATGTTGCTGTTGTTGACTCCATAGAAGGTGATCGGATCTACTTTGTCGATTATTATGATGCGTTCAATCATAAATTAAATAGTTGCCACAATAAATCAATGGTTACCGCAAAGTTAGTGATTTTTTGCGGGATTGTCTACAACAATAACAATATTTAATGAATTTCAGTTTATTTTCCTCGACGAATTTGCTTCTCTCTCAAACAATCCAAACAATCCAAACAATGAGATCAAACCAAGCAAACCATAATCTCAAACAATTGAAACAATTGAAACAATCTTTTCTCTCAAACCAAGCAAACCAAGAAAACCAATCTCTTTTGGTTTGCTTGGTTTGCTTGGTTTGATCCCCTCTTTCTTTTGGTTTGATTGGTTTACTTGGTTTGAGCCCTTTTGGTTTGGTTTGAGAAAAAATTGTTTTAATTGTTTTGATTGTTTGAGATATAATTAGTTTGATTGGTTTGTTTGGTTTGATAAAAAATTGTTTGAGCCAAACCAACCATCGCGGCCGCCTGATGGGCATGGATTCGTCTCTCTCGTCATTCGTCTCTCTCGTCAGTTCGTCATGATGATGAAATTAAATTTCTATGAAATTTGATAGGATTCAGAAAAAATCACTAACTTTGCGACAAGTCTCGGAAGCAGTAGCCCAAGGGGGCTTGTGGGCGGGACAACATATAAATAAAAGCGTTTACTTGCGCTTCGTTCTTGGCTTTCCTAATCTCGCAAATTATGAATCTCATCAAGAACTAAGCAGAGGTAGATGCTTGCGGAGGTATATATATACTTGCGCAGAAAAGTCGTGGCAATCGCCGCGCTGCCAATTCTGTGTATCATATACCTTACGTGGGCTTCTGCACTGCTCGTTCTATGAGATAGGCAATGCGAGAGCCTGGAAAGCGGGACGAGCAGAGAGGCGGATCCCACGTTTTTTATTTATATTGGTTGCAATTTTACACACCTATTGCCGCGTTGGGATTCCGCGGTTGTCAGTCGCCCTTTGCAAGTGCCCCATAACCTATGAACCTGCATATTGGAAATCGCATAAAAGAGGTGATGGCCGAAAAAGAAGTCAGTGCCGTCCAGCTTGCGCAGCGCATTTACTGCAGTCGCACTCATATATACCGAATTCTTGAAAAGGATTCGATTGACACCTTCTTGCTTACCCGCATCTCAGCCGCTCTTGATTATGACTTTTTCAAGGACATAAGCGATTCGATATCAAAAGATTCCACTTCATCCTGACAAGCTTGTTACTATTTTGGTAACAAGCTTGTTACCTTTATGGCGACAAGATTTGTCTTTTCGAGTTTGGGTATTTCGTAACTTTGCATTCGACAAATTTACCCCCTAACGAAAATTTGTGATTGCGAATAGTTTTTTTCTGTGAATAACCACATATTTTATTGAATATGACCCAAGCTCTCAAAGTCCCATTGAGATTATGTCTTATTGTAATGATGCTGTATGGCTCGGCCACTGCTATGGCTCAGGTCGCCGCGGTGAAGACCAATGTGCTCAGCGATGCATTCCTGAATGTGAATGTGGGCGCTGAGGTGGCGCTTGCTCCTAAATGGACACTTGAGGCCGAAGGCGAATTCAACGGCTGGCGCCTCTCCCATGGGCGCCGCTGGAAGCACTGGGCCCTCCAGCCCGAGGCACGCTATTGGTTTTGCAACCGCATGGACGGCCATTTCGTAGGCGTGCATGTGCATGGAGGTCAGTACAACATGGGCGGTCTTGATTTGGACTTCTCATTTTTGGGCACCGATTTCTCGAAGCTCAAGGATTACCGCTATCAAGGCTGGTTTGCTGGCGCTGGCGTGGCTTATGGCTACGCTTGGATGCTCAACCGCCATCTCAACTTAGAGGCGGAGATTGGCTTTGGGTGGTCATACACTCATTTCGACAAATACAAGTGCAATTCATGTGACAAAAAGGAGCCCGGCGAACACTCTCACAACTATGTAGGCGTCACTCGCGCAGCCCTTAACTTGGTTTATGTATTTTAAGCCCCTACCATTATGAATAAGGTTTCCCAAATCATAATATCAATAATATTCTCTCTTTGTTGTCTGATGTCGGCTCAGGCTCAGATTGTCAAGCCTAACACAGCCAGTCTTAGGCGCGACGGAGGTTATATGGAGGTGACTGCGCCTATGGCCTTGTCAGAATTGACGGTCAAGAGCAATGAAGCAGTGATTATCACCCCCACTCTTGTAAATGGCAACGATTCGCTTGTGTTGCAATCGGTGGGGGTATACGGCCATCGCCGGTATCTCTATTATCTGCGCAACTACGGCGGTCCGCTCACCGGAAGCAATGAGCAAACTTTCCAGACCAAAGACCGTCCGGACTCGCTGCAGTATGAGCAGGTAGTGCCCTTCAGCCAGTGGATGGACGGCGCCTCGCTGCGCATCGACTATCGCACCTATGGTTGCTGCAACACCGTGCTTAGCGAAACCCATCAGCCATCGGTGGCCGACTATGCCGAGTTCCATCCTGTCTATATCTACGCCAAACCGACTTCGGAAGGCGAGAAATTCCGCTCCATTTCGGGCTCGGCCTTTGTCGACTTCCCGGTGGATCAGACTGTGATTTATCCTGAATATCGCAACAATACAGTCGAACTTGGCAAAATCAATGCAAGCATCGATAGCGTGCGTGGTGATGCTGACATAACCATCAACGAAGTGTGGCTCAAGGGCTTTGCCTCGCCGGAAAGTCCGTATAAGCACAATACCGATTTGGCTCGAGGCCGCGTGGCTGCCCTGAAGGAGCATGTGCAGCGGCTCTACAGCTTTGACGAGGGCGTCATCGCCACTGAATACGAACCCGAGGACTGGGCTGGCCTGCGCCGCTATGTTGACAAATCCAACCTTGAGCATCGCAGCGAAATCTTGGCTCTGATCGACAGCGATATGGACCCGGATAAGAAGGAACTTAAGATCAAGACTACCTATCCTCAGGAGTATCGGTTTATGTTGGAGAATTGGTATCCGGCCCTGCGTCATACCGATTACCGCATTGACTACACTGTGCGTACATTCTATGATCCCAAGGAGATTGCCGAGGTGATGAAGACAGCGCCGAGCAAGCTCGACTTGAATGAATTCTATGTATTGGCCAATTCATTGGATCCGGATAGCAAGGAATATGCCGAGGTGTTTGACACCGCTGTGCGCCTTTATCCCGATGATGAAATCGCCAATCTGAATGCTGCCATTGGGGCCATGCAGCGTGGCGACATGCAGAGGGCTGCGGCCTATCTGGCTAAGGCCGGTGATTCGGAGGAGGCCGAATATGCCCGAGGAGTGTACTATGTCAATACTGAGGATTATCCCCAGGCTGCTGCGCATCTGCAGCGTGCCGCCGATGCCGGTAACACCTATGCGGCCGATGCATTGACTTTCTTGAAAAAATAAGGGAAAATACAATAAAAATAATATCCCAATTATTATGAAAACAAACAAATTCACAAAACTCATGCTGCTACCAGCCCTGCTGCTCGCAGCATCAGCCTGCTCCAGCGACGATCCCGTCGTGGACAACGGCAACAACGGCACCGATGGTGATGTCTACATGACCTTCACCCTCGTCAACACCACCGACGGCTCGCGTGCAGACGATTCTACTACAAGTGATAGTGGAGATGAATATGTCACTTCAAAAGATGGCATTGAATATGGAAAAGACAACGAGAATACTATCAATAATGTTAGTGTTTTCATTGTTCCCAAAATCGGTGATACAAAAAGCTATGTTACTGGAAAAGCACATAAGCTTACATCATCTAATGATAAACAAAATTATACTGTAGCATTTGATAAAAATGCTCTAAAGGATTTTGAAGATTCATATGTTCATGTTATAGTTTTCTGTAACATGAGTGGTGTTGATTATGATAAAGACAAGCCACTATCAGGCAAGTCTTGGGGAGATGGAACAGCTGGTCACTTCCAAATGACAAATGCATCAGCTTCTGATTATAATGTTAAAATGCCATCAGATTTCTCTCTCTACAATACAGTGAGCTATCCCTTTAACTTGGGTACAATTAGAGTAGAGCGTTCGGCTGCCCGTATGGATATGTGGACAGCAGACAGTTACGCTTATAAATTACAGGATGTAGACAAAGGTGATGTTACTATTACACTCTCCGAGGCTGCAATTCTCAATATGAGCAATAATTGGTATGCTCTTCGTCGTGTAGTAGCAAATGATGCTGATTATTCACAAGCTTCAGAATTTCAACCCTTTGAAGCCAATGCCACAGCTCCAACAGTATTAATCAGTGGTACAGAAACTACCACGAACTTTGTTATTGATACTGATTGGGAATACAAGAATAAATGGATATCTACTAATACAGATTATTCAAACCTTGATTTCACCAATCCTTTTAATGCAAAATCCACCGATGTACAAATTCCCACCGATGCCTGGAAAAGCATTGTAAGTAAAGAAGATAAAGATGACACTGATTCTGAGTGGAACTCTTCAAAAGATAAAGGTGATTATCATATTTGGCAGTATCTTAACGAAAATACTCTACCTCAGGGCGCCCAATATCATGGTCTTACCACTGGTGTAGTATTTAAGGGTGAAATTACTGCTGCAAATAATGCTATAGCAGACTCCATGGCTATTGGACGTACTATCTATGTTTTCCAAAACACCCTTTATGGTACATGGGCACAAGTAAAGAAATGTGCTAAAGATAATCCTGCTTTGCAAGTTGCCGTTGATAACACATCTGAGGTTTTTTGGAAGAATAATAAAGACGAGTATATCACTGATGAATCAGGAAATGCAATTATTATTGCAAATAAAGAAGAAGCTGCTGATGCAGGGTTCACTGCGTATTCTCCAGAAAGAGACGAAGATGGTAATCTTTTAAAAGATAATGAAGGAAAATACCATTATTATACTTACTATTATTATTGGAACCGTCACAATGACAATGGTGTAGATAATGCTATGGGTCCAATGGAATTTGCTGTAGTTCGTAATAATGTTTACAAACTCAAGGTTAAATCCATACTTAAGTATGGTCACCCGACTCCTGGTGGTGATGATCCTGATCCCGATCCTGAGGATCCTGATGATCCCGATGAGAGCGATGATGTTTACTTCCAGGTTTCGCTTAAGGTAATGCCTTGGGTAGTACGCATCAACAATATTGAATTCTAAAAAACAATCAAGATTACGGAGGCACTGACTATGCAATCGTTTAAGACAGCATTGGCCTTGGCGGCATTAGCCCTGTCGCTATCAGCCTGCGACAACGCGATTTACGACCACGATGCCGCATGCCGCGAAGGCTTGCAACTCAGATTCGTATATGACTACAATATGGAATGGGCCGACGCTTTCCCGTCGAAGGTCCACTGCCTCACTGTGCTCGTGTACGATAAAGAGGGTCAGCTTGTTGAACGCCGCAGCGAATCGTCGGACCTCCTTCGCAACCCCGACTATCGCATGACATTCGATCTCCCCGCGGGCAGCTACCATGTGGCTGCCTACGGCGGGATGGAATGCAACGATGCTTCGTTCGCATTTGATGCTGATCCTGCTAATCTCACTCGCGACCAGCGCACAGTGAGCCTGACCTCAGCGCGCAATCAGTCCGACACAACAGTGTCAGACCATCTCCTTCATGACCATTTTCATGGCACAATTGATGTAGAAGTGGCCGAGGCCGACTTTGACTATACATTCGCTACTGTAGAAATGATGAAGAATACCAACAATTTCCGCATCATGCTGCAGCAAGTGGATGGCACGCCTCTCTACGCCGACGACTTCAACATTAGTTTCTCTGACGACAATATACATTTCGCTGCCGACAACTCTCTGCTCCCCACCGAAGGTGGCATCACATATCTGCCTTGGAGCAAAGGGCAAAGCGGCGTAGGCACCAATGACAACGGCGAGGACTGGCTTGTAGCCCATTATGACCTCTCTACCTCGCGCATTATCAAGCGCACTTCGAGCCGCGCTGGCGCCCCTGGAGGCACATCAAGCGTGGATTCTCCCCGAATGGTGGTGAATCGCGCTGACAATGGCGCCACTATCGCTGACCTCCCGCTTGTCAATTATCTCTTGCTGATGAAGGGCGATCATTACAGCAGCCTCGGCGACCAGGAATTCCTGGACCGCCAAAGCGAATGGAACATCATGCTCTTCCTCGATCAAAATCAGCAATGGATCAATACCCATATCGTAGTCAACGACTGGGTGGTGCGCATCAATGATATTACTGAGTAAAAATGAATTTTGCAAAAGAGTACATATGGTCATTATGGTTGTGCCTTATAGGCATGGCATTGTCGGCATGCTCTGATGAGCCAGATGCCGGCACGCCTGCCCGTGAGGACGGCTATGCCTATATTACCCTCAGCCTGCAGGTGCCTGAGGAGGCTTCGTCGCGCGCCTACGACGCCCCCCTCGATTATGACACCCAATGGCAAAAATCAATCGATCCCGACGATGTGTATGTGATATTCTATGACACCAATGACAAAATCGTTGAGATTCCCTATCTTACTAAGCTCGATAACAACCAGTCAACATTAGCTACCGTAGCAGGCAAGGTGAAGATACGCACCGATGCCATCAAATTTCGCGTGCTCGCCAATGTGGCACAGTGCGGCACATTTGGCACGGATACTGCAAAAGTGCGCACCAAACTGAAGGAATATGTGGGCAAATCTGATGAGGATTTGTGCAAGGCATTGCAATACAATGGCTTCAATGCCGATGGCAAATGGGATACTCGTGATAAGTATCTGCCCATGCAGAGCGCCATGTCATCGGACATCGTCCTCAACACTGACCGGCGCCTTAGCGTGGACATGTACCGCAGCCTCGCCAAAATCGGCGTGGTATTCTTTCCGGATAAGGACGCCGATGCCATCTCATCGTTCAAATTAACCAAAGTGCGTGTGTACAATCAGCACACCTATGGGCAATTCATCTCGCATGTAACGCCCAGCACGGATATCTATACACAATATCAAAGTCCTTATGTGCTGGAGGAGTCTCCATCTCGTAGCGACTATGTGGAATATAGCGTTCCTGACACTACTCTTCTCGAAGAAATCTTTGTGCCAGAGCATATTAATGATGGTACACATAAGGATATCCGTTTGCAAGTTGCATTTGATGAAACAAATGTATTGACTAAAGAAACGGTCGAACGATGTTATGACTTATATTTTACTTCTGATGCACTCGATAATACCATTACATCCGACAATAAAAACGAGCGATACGATGTCATTCGCAATCACTCTTACATTTTCAAGATCCGCCGAATTGCCCAAGACATCATCGTGGATCTTCAGCCCTATACTGTCGTTGATCTCAACCCTGACTTCGGCCTGGAAAGAGATGAGTATGGCAATCTTATCCGTGATGTCATATCTGGCGATGGAGATGACTCTCTCAAGAAGACTCGTTACATCATAGGCAACACCGATGATGACAATACTTTTGACGATCTTGTAAGAATTGAATACTATAAGCGCGATACCACCACTTCCCCCTGGGAATTGTACGAACAATGGGAATTCTCCTATGCTTTCGCCGACGAGATTGACGGAGATTTCGCCCATGTCGAGCTCTATAAGTACCATGTCGATTCCGAAGGAGAAAAGACTCTCTTTGAGATAGCCAAGCTTAGGGATTGGGAATGGGATACTATTAACAATACGTTCTTATCAGGTCGTCCCACATCTATCTGGGAGTATGCAAATGCCAGCGAAAAGGCTACGCGCGGCTACAGATTCTCATACACCTCAACCACTGTTGATAACACCACCACTTACACAGTAAGTGAAATCGTAAGAATGGAATACGAGTATTATGACTCGTGGGCTTACAAACAGATTACTACCTGGATTTACTCCCAAGGAGTTGCCGATTATGATATCAACGCCGATAGTAAAGCCAGATTGGAGTTTGTAGACTCACTCACACCTAATGAAGGCTATCCTGAAACTTACAAATTTGATGAGGATACTGGCGAATTATAGACCAATCTAATTTAAACATTTAGGCACGATGCAAACACACATAAATACAACGCTTAAAGCCGTAATCCTGACCATCCTCAGTGGGATGGCTTGGATTATGTCGTCATGTCAGGATGATTTCGACTATCGCAATGACATCATTGGTGATGGAGAGGCTTTGGTGTCACTGAATGTTTCCTTTAACCCGCCTACGGGAGTAAAACTTTCGTCACGCACTGACGGGAATGCTCTTGATGAATTCTCTAATGTGTGGGTGGTGATTTTTAAAGAAGGAGAGATTTACGAAAAATATTATTTCACTACTGACGACTTTATAAAATATGAGCATGTGGCTAATCCTGATAAAAGCAATGAATTATATCAGAAGATGGCGCATGCTGAGTTGCCAGCCCTTACTCTACCCTATGGCAGTTATACAATTTATGCTGTGGGGAATATGGGCGATAAGTTTGATGAACAATTATATGATGATGAAGGTGCACTTATAAAGGAGGATGCTTTTCGCAACTTAAAGCTTAATTGGGCATGGCCAGCATCTAAGAATAATCAAATGGCCGGACACTTCGAGGTGGTTTCCAAAAAGGATGAGAAATCAGCCAAGGTTGCCTCGGACAGCTATACATCTGCTACAACATGCGTAATCTCGAAACCGCATGTGTATTTGCATGCGTGGATGCGCCGTGCTGCCGCTAAAGTGACGGTAGCGTTCGATGCGTCGGAGATGCGTGAGAATATCACTGTGTATCTCAAAAGCGTAAAAATCCATGATGGCGCTAAGACCTGCAATTTGCTGGATAAGAATGTAATGGGATCTAAAGATGATCTTATTATGTTTGATGTGAAAGACACCGACTCTATTCTTTACAGCACATCTGATGATTATTCAAAATGGCCATCGGTAACCAAGGGTGCGCCAAAGTATGGAGAGCATACCAGCACTGGCAAGGCTCTGTTCTGCTATGAAAATATGCAGGGTGACAGCAAAGATCCTAAACCTCAACAACCTGTTGAGGAGAATTCCTCAACTTTAACCCAGGAGATCAAGGATGAGATGCCGTATGGTACCTACATTGAAGTGGAGGCCTATTATGTGTCTCGTGCCACGGGCAATGAGGGTCACGGGCCGATCAAGTATCGCTTTATGCTTGGCAAAGATGTCGAGTACAATTGTGATGTTGAGCGCAATTACCACTATATGCTTACCCTTAACTTTAAGGGTAATGCCAATGATGTGGATTGGCATATAGAATATAAAGAGGTTGATACCCCGGGCATTTCTCTTCCAGTTAATTTTTATGCGTCGTATCTCTATGGTCAGGTCACCGAATATCCAATTAAAATAGAATTGGGTGAAGGCCAGGAGTTTACCCGTAATTATATCGATGCCACAATTACTTTCAATGATTGGGGGCCCTGCACGGATAATGATGTTGAAGATAGTGATACGGCATTGAGACCTGATGATGACGAACTAAACACCGGAGAAATCCTTGTGTATGATGGAAAAAACGGTATGTTCCGAGATGGTGTATGGAATGGGTTCCTGTCACTTTATGAGGATAAGCGCACTGGATTCAATACCGATAATCAGACATATTATTCCTATACCCGTAATTACAACGAATTAGATTGGTATGGTTTAAATGATGGAAATGATTCAGCAAATGGTGATGGAAGTGGCAAGTCTCCTAACATCGATATTGAAGAGTATGATGGAGTGACATATACTGTTAAGGCGTATAAAAGTGATGCAAGTAATAATGCTACTCCTTTAACAACATATAAAGACGTAAAAAAGAATCAAGGTTATAGGAGATATAATGTGCCTGAATCTGATGGAACATTCTATTACAACAGCTATGTGGAAAATGGAACTCCAAATGGCAATGTAGGAGAATATACATATCGAGTGGTAAGGTCAGGGAAAAAAGTGACCTTCTATATTCCGATGTATATCCGTCCGATTATTCTGACCACAGCCACCAGTTATACTGGCAATAATCCTTACGTAGCTTTTAGAAGAAAGGCCCGCGTAAAAATTTCTGCAGAAATTAACAATAAGGTCATAGATAATACTGGCACACTCTATCAAGCTCGACGATTGATCAACCCTAAATTCGTGTATAGAAAGCATGATAATGTGCGACCATTTACTGTAACTCTGCTGCATCGCAAGGATGAAAGCAAGACTTCGGAGTTTATTCCCTATACCTCAAAAGGTCCTTGGAAAGCAGAAATCATTACTGGTTCGGGCTGGACAATAGTGGGCCGTTCCTCTGGCAGTAGCGGTTCGAATATTGTGGTCAATGTGGCTCCAATTAGAGCCATAGAGAGTAACCAAACTCAATGCGCCATATTAAAGATTAGTTACCATAATTACACCTGTCACCATCAAGTGCTTTTGCACCAAGGTAGTGCTCCTACGCAATTGGTTGACAATGGCGTATACTGGCGTAACAGCAATCTCTGGCATGGCACAACCGAAGGCTCCACGCCTTTGGATGAGGGCTCGCTCTTCTTCCATGCTACTTATAATGATCCCATAGACCCTATCAATAATACTCTCAATGACTTCAATCTGTCGTGTCCTTACGGCTCCAATGATTGGAAGAATTTGACCTATGGTGGTTATTATATTAAAGCGCCTTTTACTCCAGGAGATAATCCCACATTGGGATATTGGGGTTCAACATATCCTGTAGAGGATGACGCAACGAGCGCATTTGACGATCTTACAATCAATGATGTGGATTGTAGAGTGGCATCATATGAGGATTTTATCGCGCTAAGAGATAGTAGTTATATAGAAATCAGTTATGGAGTTGGCTATGCTGACGGTGCTGGTGCTACTCAGAATGCGCTAAATCGCGTGTTCCGCAATGCTTGGTACAAACGTACAAAGCCTGATAAATCCAAACTTCTTGATCAAAATTATTATGGAAGAGGATTGTGGGATGATGATGCTCAGGAAGGCGAGTGGTATAGCGACCTAAAGGATATAAACGGCATGCGAGGATGCGTAGTCTACAATAAGTTGAATGGCAACAGTGTGTTTTTCCCTATGGGCCAATCAGGCTATGGTCGTCGACAAGGGAGTGGGGAACTCAGATACACTGGGGCAAGTGGTCCACTTGGTAGTTATCAAGGATGCAGACCTATATTGGTATATTTTTACTTGAATATAGGCGCCATTTATTGGGTGAAGCAGGGTGCAGGCACTTTGGAGAAACCTACAGCTTGGGACTTTAATTATTCTACCTTCGACTTTAATAATTTTGGTAACAATGCGACCAGTAATTCAGCATGCTTTATTCGCTTGGTGCAGACCACTCCTCCTTAATCCAATGACCCTTTAAATCGACTCTGCAAGATAATCGGTTTATTTACAATGAAATTTGGGACTCTTAAAGAGGAATTAAGATCTTCAGAAAGGGGATTTATTTATGAAGTATATTCGCTATTTTTAAGAATTTCCAAGTGAGGCCTTCGTGAGAAGTCCTCACTTTTTCCATTAGGAGAGGGGCTCCCCGAGCCCCGATAGGAGAGGGGCTCCTCGAGCCCCGATAGGAGAGGGGCTCCCCGAGCCCCGTTAGGAGAGGGGCTCCATGAGCCCCGATAAAGCCGCGGCTCACGGAGCCGCTCTCCTATCGACCGCAGATTGCGCGGATGAACGCAGATTAACACAGATACCCACAAAGGCTTTGAAAGGAAAATGGTTTGATTGGTTTGATTGGTTTGATTGGTTTGATAAAAAATTGTTTTAATTGCTTTTAATTGCTTTGAGTCGAAGATTGCCACGCATCCGCGTTAATCCGCGTAATCTGCGGTCGAGGTTTATCATCCGCGGCTCACGGAGCCGCTCTCCTATCGACCGCAGATTACGCGGATTAACGCAGATTAACACAGATACCCACAAAGGTTAGAGAGAAAATTGTTTTAATTGTTTTAATTGTTTGAGACGAAAATGGTTTGTTTGGTTTGTTTGGTTGGATATTAAATTAGTTTGCTTCTGCGTTAATCCGCGCAATCTGCGGTCGAAGTTTATATTGTCCGCGGCTCGCGGAGCCGCTCTCCTACCGCGGCTCACGGAGCCGCTCTCCTATCGTGTGATAAAAATTGTTTTAATTGTTAAAATTGTTTGAGTTATAATTAGTTTGTTTGGTTTGTTTGGTTTGAGAGAAAATTGTCACGCGGCTCGCGGAGCCGCTCTCCTAACGCGGCTCATGGAGCCGCTCTCCTATCGGGGGTTAATAGGAGATGTTGTGGAGGGAGGAGAGGGTGGGGGAGGAGAGGGAGCGGGTGAAGATGGTGGTGAGGTCGGCGGGAGAGAGGGTGACACTGGGGGCGAAGGATGATGAATTCATGTAGTCGAGCAGGGCGCGGTATAGCTGCGCAGTCTCGGGATAGGCCGGATCGTAGAGATCCGCCATGCAGACCAGCAGGCGCCCCGGGCCCACCGCTGCCTCGAAGATAAGCCCCAATCTGTGGTTGCGCTCGATGTTGTCGATGGTTTGCACGATCGGCTTCAGGTCGGCCGGCGCGCCGTCGAGCACAAGCGGAAAACTACCCTTGGCTATCGGATGCCATTGCCAATTGCTATGGCTCTCTGTGGGAAACCCATCAAACAGCGGATGCTTATCATCGATCAGCAACCCCATGGTGCCCGGCGACACCTCCTTGTTGACATTTTCGCATATGGTGCGGAACATGCGATAATTCCAATAATCCGTTTGGAACAGCCCCGGGATGGTAGCCTCCGGTTTATTGGCCAGCCGAGGCATCAGTAGCACCTTGCCTCCCTGAGCCAAGATATCCATGACATCGCTATCAAGCGAGTCAGTCACCACCACATCCCCAATGATGTTTTCATCAATAGCCGCTTCCGGATAAATCCATAGCGGATAACTATTATCATATCCAGCTATCTTGATCTGCAGATTGAGCCGTTGAGGCTTGTCAGATTTTGGCATGCGCGGTGCAATCGTGCCAATCTCCTTCAGACCGATGCCCGCATCGGAGAGCGGGATCGACCCCTGGTCGATGCGCCGTCCTTGGTTGTCGGTCAGCCGCCATTCCATCAACTTGGTCGTAAGCGGTTTTCCTGAGTAATTAGCCACTTTTGCAATGGCCTTGACAGTATCCCCTTGGCCCCAGCAGTAACGATCCATCACAAGCAGAGGCACCACCTGATCGCAATGCTGGCGCCATTGCTCAGGGGTGACAAGGCCCTTGCTGTCCATAAAGGCATCCAGCATGCCCACATAAGCCGAACCCTGGCCCGGATAGTCCTGAAGGTCGAGCAACTGGAAGCCTCCCAGACCAGGAGTGCGCAGACACATCTCCGTGTCTGCCTTGTAAAGCAGGGCCGACAAGGCGCCCGAGGCACGGAAAAAGTCGTCGGCCTGATCGCCCATGCCAGCATCGATGAGCCGTTGGCGGAAAATCTCCATGTTGCAAGGCGTCAGCACCTCGGTGTATTTCTCAATCTCCTTATAGTTGGGATATACTTGGTATTGGCCTGTCTCATGGCTTATTACCGGCACCGGACAGCCCTTGATGGCGCCGCTGAAGTCGGTGACCGTGTTGGGATGCTCATGGTTGATAAGTCCGCCGTCGTAGGCATCGGCAAATGAAAACGACCCTCGCGTGTGTGTATTGTACTCGCCCCAGGCCTCGCCGCCGATGCGGCAGGTGGTGAGATAGTCCTCGCCCTCGATGTGGCCGTTGTAGCCGAGACTATTGTTGCTGCCATAGGCATAGAGATGACGATTGTCGATGGCCCGAAAGTCGTCGATAAGGTATTGCCAGGTGTTGGGGTCGCCCCAGAGCTCGTTGCCGATGGCCATCATCACAAAACTCGGATGGTTGCCATAGGCAAACTGTATGTCTTCGCCTTCGCACCGCAGGAAGTCGACCAGCGTGGGGTTGTCGCCGCTGAGCGAGCCCCAGAAGGGGAGCTCCGGCTGCAGGTACACGCCCTCGATGTCGGCTGCCGTGAAGGCCGCGTCGGGCGGACACCACGAATGGAATCTCACATGGTTGATGCCATATAGCTTGCATGTGCGCATATACTGGCGCCAGGATTCGAGGTCCATGGCGGTGTGGCCGGTCAAGGGCCACACGCAGGCGTCGTGCTTGCCGCGCAGGAATGTTGGCACGCCATTGATGGCGAATTGTGTGCCGTTGGCGGTGAACTCTCGCAGGCCGAAGTCCTGGGTGAGTTCGTCGAGGCCGACAAGCTCCACCTTGAGCCTATAGAGTGCCGGTGAAAATTCGCTCCACAATTGTGCGTCAGGGCCCAGGGGGTAGGTGACTTCGTATTCGTCCTGGCCGGGCTCCAGGTCGAGTTCGAGCGCTGGCACTGAGTGCACCTTAGGACTATTCCAACTTTCTGCGCTAAGGCGCACCTTGGGGTGCTTCAGGCGGTCGTTATGGATCACGCGGAACCTCACCTTGGCAGTCTTGTTCTTGACATCAGGGTATACGCGCACATCGGCCAGGTGCACGGGTTCGCGGGCCTCGAGGGTCATCTCGCCGATGATGCCGTTCCAGTTGGTCTGGGTCGACTCGGTGAAGGCGTGGCTTGCCGCATAGAGTTCTTCTGGCACGCCGCTGCTGTTGTCGACCTTGATGGTTAGGGTATGTGTTTCGCCGTCCTTAAGATGGGGGGTGAGATCGAACTGCTGGGGCGTGGATATGTTGTCGCTGCCCCCGGCAAAGGTACCGTCGACAAAGATCTGGGTGGGCTTGGTGCGTTCGAGGGTAAGCACGATGTCGTAGCCGACCCAGCGCTCGGGGATGGCCACAGTGCGCGTGTACCACGCCGGACCCTTGTAGCTGTATTTCCGCGACAACTGAGTAGTCTCGGTGCGGTCGGTCAGGGGCTGGCCCTTGTGGTTGGTGTCGGTGGTTCCGGGCAGCGTGACGAGGCCCTGGTAGTTTTCGAGGCTATCGAGCGAGAGGCGCCATTCTCCAGCCAGGTCTATGATATGTCGATCGGCGGCAGCCTCCAGAGCCACCGCACCCATAATAATCAGCAGAAACTTTTTCATTGTGTTACAAAGGGGGACAGGTCAAATCTGTAACAAAGGACGAGAGAGACGAAAGACGAGAGAAACGAAAGACGAGAGAAACGAAAATTGACGAAATGACGAGAATAGACGAATACCTGCATCAGGCGACCGCAAAAGTTTGGGGAGTGCAGTTCCGTGAACTGCAAAATTCAAACCAAGCAAACAATTTTTTCTCAAACCAAACAAACCAATCAAACTAATTAATCTCAAACAATTTTTTCTCAAACCAAACAAACCAAACAAACTACTTTTTCTCAAACTACTTT
>CAYTXF010000028.1:0-32140 GCA_964440745.1 uncultured Bacteroides sp. | reverse complement strand
CCTATCGGGGCTCACGGAGCCCCTCTCCTATCGGCCGCCTGACAACAGGGTTGATATGCAGTTCGCGGAACTGCACTCCCCAAACCCGGCCTGACCACCCCCATGACATGCTTCTGCGTTAATCCGCGCAATCTGCGGTCGAAAATCCCTTCGTCTCTCTCGTCAATTCGTAAATCTCGTCCCTTCGTAAATCTCGTCCTTTATAAAAACACAGGCTTTTTTCGTCTTGATCCCAAAGTGCGAATTTTTATTTTGTATGTTACAAAAGGTGCCTTCTATATAACAAATTCTAAATTCTATGATTTATAATTAGTTATGTTTGTGCGGTTTCAGAACGCTCGGGGCAACCTGTCCCTGTTAAAGATTTAAAAGGTAAAGTGACTTCTGGGCTACGAAGTGGATTGAACCATCAACTATATTACGCCTACGCAAAAATGACACATTGCATTTGTGAACTGTCCCTTTTGGTAACCCTTTACGGCTCGTAACAATAAAAATCGGAGTAGGGTGTTATATTAAGAGAAGGCTAAATTTAAAAATCAAGCGATGGATAATTACGACATACCTTTTGATGGAATGAGCGATGAGGATTTCATGTATCGCGCGATGAATCCTGAAGATCCTATGTACATGGGACCAGAGGAGGATGAATGCGACGAATGCAATGATGACGATATCGACGATTATGATGAGTTGCTTTTTGATGATGACGTATGAAGATTCATTTTGAGACTGACTATATGGCGGGGGCTCATCCTGATGTGATGGAGGCCCTGGCGAAGACCAATCTTGAAAAAACGGCAGGATATGGAGATGATCCTTACTGCCAAGAGGCCCGCAAGCTAATACTTGAGCTCTGCTGCCTGGGCAAGGATGAGGCCGAGGTGCATTTCTTCATCGGAGGCACCCAGACCAACGCCACTGTAATCGACGGAATCCTCAGCAATTGCGAAGGCGTGATTGCTGCCGAGAGCGCCCACATCAATGTGCACGAGTCGGGCGCTATCGAGATGGGCGGCCACAAGGTGCTGGAACTCCCGCAGACCGCCGGGAAAATTTCCGCCACCGATTTGAAGGAATATCTACAACTCTTCTATGCCGACGACACCTGGCCTCACATGTCAGTGCCCGGAATGGTCTACATCACCCATCCCACAGAATTCGGAGCCTTGTATTCGTTGGGCGAACTGGAGTCAATAAGCAAGGTGTGCCGAGAGTATTCTTTGCCTCTTTACCTTGACGGGGCGCGCTTGGGCTATGGGCTAATGGGAGTGGGCACTGATGTCACCATCCAAGACATTGCGCGCCTTTGCGACGCCTTCTATATTGGAGGCACCAAATGCGGAGCGCTGTTTGGCGAGGCATTGGTGATCAGGAAAGGTTTGGTAAAACGAATGTTTCCGTTGATGAAGGCCCATGGGGCCGTGCTGGCTAAGGGTAGACTTTTAGGCATCCAGTTCTTAGCTCTGCTTCGCGGAAATCTCTATGACCGGATTTGCGGCCGCGCTGTGGCTTTGGCTCAAGAGTTAAGGGGCATAATGGAAGAAAAGGGATTCAAGGCTGTGACGAATTCCCCTACCAACCAGCAATTTTTCGAAATGCCCAACGATGTGCTTGACCGCATCTCTCCAGAGGTGGGCTTCGAGTATTGGGGTCCAAGGGGAGAAGTGACGTCGACGGTGAGATTTGTGACCAGTTGGGCCACAACCGAAGCGGATGTCCGTCGGCTGAAAGAAATCCTGGAATCCCGGAGGGATTCTTCCAATTAGATAGGGAAAACCCCTATAATAATAAAAAAATTGGCACCGAAGGTGCCAATTTTTTTTATTAAAAAGAGATAATCTTTTATCTAATCGAAAGAATCCCTCCGGGATTCCTTGACGAAAGCCTATTATGTTACAAAAGGGGACTATCCCCTTTTGTAACTTTTTTTTGCATTGTCTAATGGGAGGAGGGAAATTAGGGCTCGTCGGCGAAGTCCTGGGAGGGGGCTTTCGGGAGGGGCTTGCGCTGGTGGCGGAGCTCGCTTACGATTTCAGCCATGCGCGAGGTGGTGAGAGGATAGAATGAGCACACTATCACAGCCAAAGCAGCCACCATGGCAGGAATCCAGCTCATCAGCCACCACAGGCAGTTGATGGCGCTCTGAGGCTGGGTGGCACCCTCAGTCTCGATATATCCGCATGCGCTCAGCAGCCACATCACGGCAGCACCGCCGATGGCACCTCCGAATTTCTGAGCCATTGAGGCCGAGGAGAAAATCAAGCCTGTCGAGGCCGTGTTGTACTTAAGTTCGGCATAATCGCTCACATCAGCATACATGCTCCAAATCAGCGGCGACATGATGCCTGTGAACACTGAGATCACGATTTGCAGTACCAGCATGCACCAGAATCCCGTCGGGCTCAGCGGCATCAGGAAGAATAGAATGCTGAAGCCAATCAGACACACATTTACAAAGATGAAAGTAGTCTTCTTGCCCAACCTTCCGGCAATGGGCACAGTCAGCGCCACGCCCACCATGTTGGCCACCTCGCCTATGCCTAAGAAAAGACCCGAATAGAACAGAATGTTGCCAAAATATCCGAAATTCAGATAAGCATCGGGGCCGATGATATTGGCAAAGAAGTAAGCCACTGTGGCGCCACGCGCTGTGTTGAAGAGATTCGAGCACAAGGCTGCGCCAATCATCAGCCACCAAGGCTTATTGCGCACCAGAGCGGCAAGGTCATTGCCAATCGAGGCAGTGGAAATAGTGTGCAAATGCTCGCGAGTGAGCAAAAAGCAAAGGATGAAGAGCACGAAGCAGCACGATGCCAGGATGATCATGGCAAATTGCCAGCTTGAGGCCGGAGAATGGCCCAGCGTATTCTGGAACCAATTGCAAAGAGGCTCCCACATGAACAGCGCGATGAACGAGCCGCCATAAGCGAAGAACATGCGGAACGACGAAAACACCGTCTTCTCCTTGGTGCTATCGGTCATCACGCCGAGCATTGCACCATAAGGCACATTGATGCCAGTGTAGACAGTCATCATCAGAATATAGGTCACGTAGGCCCATACCAGCTTGGCTGCATAGCCCCAGTCAGGAGTGGTGAACAGCAGGATGCCGCAAATGGAGAACGGCGCCGCAAACCACAACAGGAACGGACGGTATTTGCCCCAGCGAGTCTTGGTGCGGTCAGCGATGATTCCCATGAAGGGATCGCTCACCGCATCCCACAAGCGGGTGATAAGGAGCAGCACGCCGGCGTCGACCAGCGACAGGCCGAAGATGTTGGAGTAGAAGAATGGCAGGTAGTAGCTGAATACCTTCCAAAACATCGACGATGCCATGTCGCCGAAGCCGTAACCTATTTTTTCTGATAAGCTTGCCATGGTTGATTAGTTTGATGAAGCGGGCTGCAGCTCGATCACATGCTTAGCCTGCTCTTGAAGAAAAGCGATATTATTGGTAATTAAGTTGTTGATAGTCTTTACGCTTTCGGCGGTGGTGAGGCCGTCGGCCGGGGTGTTGAAGCAGTAGTCGACAAGCTGATCCACGGTAGATGTGGCCACATGCATGCGGGTGTCGGACGATGCATAGTAGATGAACACCTTGCCATCCTCGTCGGCAATCCAGCCGTTGGAGAAGAGCACATTCATCACATCGCCCACATACTCCTCGCCTACCGGAGCCATGAAGTATCCGCCCGGAGAGGCGATGCGGCGCCAAGGCTCGTCGAGAGCAGTCATGTACATGTAGAGCACATAGCGCAAGCCAGAGGCGCAGTTGCGCACGCCGTGAGCCAGATGCAGCCAGCCCTTGGGGGTCTTGATGGGATGGGGCCCCTCTCCATTCTTCACCTCCTTGATGGTGTGATAGATGCGCTCGTCGATAATCTTCTCGCCGCGAGTGATTTCGGCCTTGGTGATATCGTCGATCAGAGTCCAGCCGATGCCGCCGCCCTTGCCAGTGTCGATGAATGAATCCTGCGGACGGGTGTAGAGAGCGTACTTGCCATCGACAAATTCAGGGTGCAGCACCACATTGCGCTGCTGGCTCTGGCATTTGAGGTCGGGAAGGCGCTGCCAATTCACCAGATCGCGAGTGCGGGCGATGCCGCACGAGGCTGTGGCGGCTGAGAGATCATTGGGATGAGCCGGGTCGCGACGCTCCACGCAGAAGAGGCCGTAGATCCAGCCGTCCTGATGGCGAGTGAGGCGCATGTCGTAGACATTGGTGCCGATTTCCTCAGTGTCAGGCAGGGTCACGGGGCGGCTCCAGAAGCGGAAATTGTCCACGCCGTTGGGGCTTTCGGCCACGGCGAAGAATGACTTGCGGTCCATGCCCTCTACGCGCACTACCAGCACATATTTGTCGCCCATCTTGATGGCGCCAGAGTTGAGAGTGGCGTTCACGCCAATGCGCTCCTCGAAATAGGGATTGGTGGCGGGATTGAAGTCGTAGCGCCACATCGGGGGCACCATGTCGGCTGTGATTACCGGATTTTCGTAGCGGCAGTAGATGCCGTTGCCTTCGATAGGTGTATTTTTGCGAGTGATGAGCTCTTCGTAGCGATTGAGCACGAATTGCTTACGTTCGTTGAAGTCCATATGGAATTGGTTGTAAGTCCGCTAATGCGGTGCAAATGGGTTAAATTACTCTTTTACGATGTCATTAAGGAAAGCTGTCTGAGGCAGATTGTAGAAGGCTACGAAGTCAGCCTCGGACGGATGGCCGGGATAAGGGGTGTAGAAATGTCCCGGCTTCATTGATGGCATTGCATTGCGCCACACAGAAATGTATACTATCGGATAATCCTTCACGGCAGGATACAGCACCTCGGTGTACCAATTGGGCAGGGGGCAGCCCTCGCTCCCGGTCTCGGTCAGAGCAGCCAATTTGCCATGTTCCTTGGCAGCCGTGGTGGCGAAGGTGAGCATGTTGCGCATCCAAGTGCGGAAGATCTCATTGCCTTCCTCACCATTGAAATGATACACGTCGGCTCCGAAAATGTCGACCAGGTCATCGCCCGGATAGCTGGCCATGTATTGCTCCATGGTTTCGCAATTGCTCTTGTCGGGCGAGAAAGCCCACACTACATTGTCGAGACCCTTCTCGTCGAAAATTTGGCGAGTGAGTTTCCACAGATCCTTGTACTGGTCGGTGGTGCAGTAGGGCAGTCCCCACCAGAACCACGAGCCTGTCTGCTCATGCCATGGGCGGAAAATCACGGGGATGCTCTGGCCCTGCTCATCCTTGAGGCTGGCTATGAAGTCAGCGCTGCGGCCAATCCAAGCCTTGAGAGTGTCGTTGAGGGCGCCGGGGGCCATCACTTGAGCCATCACGGTGGTGTCGCTCACATCCCACGAGTCGCCTCCGGTGACCGGATTGCGAGGATGCCATGAAAGCGAGTTGATGCCCCCGCGAGCGTTCTGCTTGATGATCTCCTGGCGGATGAATTGGAAGGGCACGCTGTCGAGCTGCTTGTCGCAGCCCCATTCGATAAGGCCGAGATCCCAATTCATGATTGCCGGATAAGAACCAGTGACGCTCTTCACATCGCTGCTGTCAGGCTGATAAGCCCAGGTGTAGCCATAAGCGGTGTCGTCGTGGTGGCCAAAGGCTATGATGCCTTGGTCCTGGAAGCCCTGGAGCCGCTCGATCAGCGATTGTGCCGGAGTCGGAGGCTCAGGTTCTGCATTTTGCTGCTTAGAGCCGCATGATGCCAGGGTGATGCCAATAATGGCTATGGGGAGAATTGATTTCATTTTTTTCTTTATCCAATGTTGCGGATTGCTTTATCCAAGAGTTACGATAACAGTATTTTGAGAACCCGGTTCGGCAATTGGCAAGGTATTGCCCGAAATGGCAGAGCCATTGAAGAGGATCGACTTGATGCCGCGATTGACATGCTCGGGATTGTGCACCTCGATTTCGTAGCGCGCGCCGCGGAACATGCGGCTCACCTTGTAGCCGTCCCAGTCCTTGGGGACGCAAGGATCAATGGTGAGGCCCTTGTATCCAGGCTTGATGCCGAGGATGAACTCAGTGATGGCATACCAGTTCCAGGCTGCCGTGCCGGTCAGCCAGGAGTTTTTGCCTTGGCCCGGAGTGGCAGCATCCTTGCCAGCGATCATCTGGCAGTACACGTAAGGCTCAACCTTGTGAAGCTCGCTGCGATGCTCGGTATAGGCCGGACAAATCTTGGAATAATATTCCCAGGCGCGGTCGCCACGGCCAAGCACAGTCTCGCCAATCATGATCCAGGGATTGTTGTGAGCGAATATGCCGGCATTCTCCTTGTATCCTTCGGGATAGGTGGAAATTTCGCCATACTCCATCACATATTTAGTGAAGGGAGGATTGTTGAGCACGATGCCATGCTCGCAGTCGAGGCGCTCCTTTACAGAGTCCAAAGCCTTTTCTACCATGCCCTCTTCGAGTCCGATTCCGGCCATTGTGCACCAGCCTTGGCTCTCGATGAAGATCTGGCCCTCCTCATTCTCGCGGCTGCCAACCTTGCGGCCGTAGAAATCGTAAGCGCGAAGGAACCACTCTCCGTCCCAGCCATATTTCTTGATGGCTGCGGCCATCGTCTGAGCCAGCTTTTCAGCGCGCTCAGCCTCGGCGCGATCACCAATGGCGCGGCATAGATCAGCATAGGAGCGAGCTGTCACTACAAACTGACCAGCAATCATCAGGCTCTCGGCCTTCGAGCCCTCGCTCACATTCTCAGTGGTCTGGAACGATTCGTTGGGATCGGTAGAGAAGCAATTGAGGTTGAGGCAGTCGTTCCAGTCGGCGCGGCCGATCAGAGGCAGCCCGTGAGGACCGAGGTTCTCAATCACATGGTTGAGAGAGATGCGCAGGTGGGCTTTGAGCGGGAGCTCAGTGCCGGGGCGATTGTCCCAAGGCACCATCTCGTCGAGTATCGAGTAGTCGCCGGTCTCTTTGATGTAAGCGGTGGTGCCGAAGATGAGCCACAGTGGATCGTCGTTGAAGCCGCCGCCGATATCATTGTTGCCTCGCTTGGTCAGAGGCTGGTACTGGTGATAGCAGCCGCCGTCGGAGAACTGTGTGGCCGCGATGTCGAGAATGCGCTCGCGAGCGCGCTCGGGCACCTGGTGCACGAAACCTACCAAGTCCTGGTTGCTGTCGCGGAATCCCATGCCTCGGCCGATGCCACTCTCGAAGAACGAAGCCGAACGCGAGAAGCAGAAGGTGATCATGCACTGATACTGATTCCAGACGTTGACCATGCGCTCAAGCTTGGGATCAATCCCGGTGAGGGTGAAGCGGTCGAGCAGGTTGTCCCAGTAGGCGCGCAGCTCGTCGAATGCCTTGTCGACCTTTTCGCTGGTGTCAAGCTTCTCGATTATCTCATGAGCCTTAGTCTTGTTGATGACTTGCGGAGCAGCCCATTTCTCTTTGTCGGGATTCTCCACATAGCCAATCAGGAACACCAGCTCCTTGGCCTCGCCTGGCTCCAGGGTAATGCTTAGGCTGTGGCTTGCTATGGGCGACCAGCCGTGGGCGTGGGAGTTGAAGCTGTGGCCCGCCTTCAGGGCCTGGGGCTCGTCAAATCCATTGTAAAGGCCGAGAAACGTCTCGCGATCGGTGTCGAAACCCTCGATGGGAGCATTCACATGATAGAACGCGTAATGGTTTCTTCGCTCACGGTATTCGGTCTTATGATAGATGGTAGAGCCCTCGATTTCCACTTCGCCTGTCGAGAAGTTGCGCTGGAAGTTCTCCATGTCGGTGGATGCATTCCAGAGGCACCATTCGATGAAAGAGAAGAGGGTGAAGGCGCGCTTAACGTCGGAATTGTTGGTAAGGGTAAGCTTGGTGACCTCAGCATTTATGCCCAGGGGCACAAAGAAGAGGGCCTCGGCGCGTATGCCGTCCTTCTGGCCGGTGATGCGAGTATAGTTCATGCCATGGCGGCACTCGTAAAAATCGAGCGGTGTCTTGCATGGCTTCCATCCAGGATTCCACACTGTGTCTCCGTCCTTGATATAGAAATATCGGCCACCGGCATCGATAGGCACGCTATTGTAGCGATAACGCATTATGCGGCGGAACTTCGCGTCCTTGTAGAAGGCATACCCTCCAGCAGTGTTAGAGATGAGAGAGAAGAAACCATCGGTGCCGAGATAGTTGATCCACGGCCAGGGAGTGGCTGGATTGGTAATCACATATTCGCGTGCTGTGTCATCGAAGTGTCCGTAAGTCATGTCTGTGTGCTATTAGTCTTTTTGATTGTAATAATGGTAGTACAAAATTAGCGCTTTTGCAAATATCGCGTGTAATCAAAATGAATTATAAGGGGCTGCAGATTACCAAAGATACCTAAGAAAGAAACAAAGTGACCGGCCCGGGAGCCGGGCACTTTGTCCTGAATCAATCTTTCTTACCTATGTTTTAACCAACCTTTAAGCTTATTTCACGAATGAATTGGCGAAAGTGGCATTCCACTGGTCAGGACCAGCATAGTTGTTGAATGTCCAGTTGCCGTTAGCATCCATGTCGTACCATTGCATGAAGTAACTCCACAGAGCCTGGCTGTCCTTGGCCTTGGCAGCGTCGATGAGATTGCCGCATTCGCTGAGGGCGATCATCTTCTTGCCATCGACAAGGCGGTTTACCAGATTGTACACTGCACTCTGATCACTGAGTTGATCTGAGGGATAGAGGTCTACGCCCACCAGGTCGACCACGTCATCGCCGGGATAAGCACCCTGCAGCTGGCTGAGATCGGCCAGGTTGCCGCCATTGCTGGTCTGAACGGTCCACACCCAGATCAGGTTGTTGAGACCGTAGGTGTTGGTGAGCTCATCGCGGAGCCAGCTCCAGAGCTGCTTGGTGACATCAGTGCCGCCATTGCCCCACCAGAACCAAGCGCCCCAGGTGTAGTCGCCAGCGGCCTCGTGGAACGGGCGCCAGAGCACTGCGATGCCAGCATCCTGCAGCTGCTTGAGATAGCCTGCGAGCTTCTCCACGTCGGCCTTGGCCACAGTGTTTTCCCATGTGCCGTCGACCAGCACGTTGGCAGCCTGGAAGTCATTGTTCTCAAGGCTAGAGCTCAATGTGCTCGAGCCCTCAGATACGGGCACGTTCCAGTGCCAGCTGATCTGTACGAGGCCGCCATTATCGGCAGTAGTCTTCACGGGAGCGATGTCGCCATAGTTGATCCAGTCGCAAGGCGAAGAGGCCAGGTGAATATAGTCGTAGCCAACCACTGCGGGCATATGGCCGGTCTGAGCTTGGATGAATTCGGCATAGCCGTTTTCCCATGCTACGCCGCCCATGGCGCCAGAGTACATGGCATTGCCGTAGTCATTTACCAGCTGCGAGTAGAGAGCCTTGGCTTGGGCTGTGGCATTCTCATTGGTGATCGAAGCGATTGAGCTCACCACTGGAGCAGCTGCCGAAGTGCTGAACGAAAGCGAATAGGCATTGCCGTACACGCCTGAGTTGACGGCTGCGAAGCAGCGCTCAGTCACCTCGAGAGTGTAGCTGGTGCCCTCAGCGAGGGTGACCGGAAGGGTCACCTCGTTGAGAATGCTGTTGCCGTCGGCATCAGTGGCATACGATGCTGTGAGGCTGCTGCCATTGAGAGTGGGGCTGACTTTAGTGCTGATGGCCACATTGCGGTCAAATTTCAATGTGATGGCCGATACCGAGTTGGCATCCACTGTGGCCCCATTGGAGATGGAAGCCTCAGTTACGGTAGCCTTTTCGCCGCTGGGAGTGGGCACATTGTAGGTCTCGTGGGCATCGTCGCCGCATGAGGCTAATGCCAGAGCCAGCATTGGGATGATATATGAGAATTTTTTCATTGTATCGAATTGAGAGGGGTGTGATTATTTATTGAATACAATCTTGTTGATGCGGATATCACTGCCCTGGAGCACCATGCCCACGCGGCTGTCGCCATTCTGGTAGTTGGTGTTGAGGCCGAAATAGTCGCCGGGGTTGCTCAGGATGTTGTCAAGCACGTCCTGGGTGAATGTCAGGGTGTACTCAGTGGCTGACTTGTCGCCGATGATATCAGTGGTAAGATATCCCTCCACGCCTTCGGGGAAGATCATTTTGCTGTTGTCCCAGCAGCCATTGTTGATCTGGATTTGGCCCCAGTTGTCATTCTGAGTGATGTGGAAGGTCATGGTGCTTCCAGCCTTGAGAACCTCGAAATAATTCATTGCGATGCCAAAGCGGCCGTCGTCGCCCCAGGTGAGATCCACCGGACCCTCGAACACCACGGTGCCAAGCTCATTCTCGTAGCTTACCACAACCTTGTTGACCACGCAGTTGCAGCCGTTGAACACGAATGCTGTCTCTGACCATCCATCCTCGACTGAGAGACCGGTATTGAGCATCTCAGAGGTAAGGGTGAGAGTCACCTCAGTGTCTTCGGGACCGAAGTCGAGGAATGCGATCTTGGTCCAGTTGGCGTCGTTCATTTGCAGCTGCGAATAATCGCCGTAGGGCGCTACGTAGAATATCATCTCAGCGCCGGCAGGCACGCCACGGATAGCGTCCTTGTAGATGCGGAAGTTGCCTGACCAGTTGCCCATATCCACGGGACCTTCGTCGTAGACAGCGTTCTCCACATGAGTGGCGGGAGTGATGTCGTAGGTGTAGCTGATCTCTCCATTGCTCGAGATGAGGGTGATGGTGGATCCGTAGCCAGCGCTCTGCGGAATGTTGACATAGAGCTGGTCGCCATTGTTGATGTACTGCACGCTTGTGCCATTGACCTTAACCTCGGTGAGCTTGTCGCCATTGGCGATGGTGAATACCATCAGCTGGCCGGCAGTGGGCTCCTCGGTGAGGCAATCCACGATGTATGCGCACTCGGGAGCGGTGATGGTGAGCGAGGGAGTTTCCACAGTCTCGCCATTAGCCATAGTCAGGATGAGGCTTCCGCTTGATGCGGTGGCAGGAGCTGTCATCACCAGCTCGGTGCTTGACTCGGGAGCAACCTCCACAACCACATCGCCGGGGAATGTCACGGTGCTAATCAGGTCGAGGTTCTTGCCCTCAATCTTGAACTGTGAGGCAGCCGATACTTCGGCGGGCACGAATGCTATGTCGCAGGGCTTGGCAGTCGCCAGAGCGATGCTCACGCTCTTGCCGCTCTTGAGGTTGAGCACGGCGTCGCCGCTCTGAGCCATTTCCGGGAACACTACTGTCACGGCGGTAGCGCTGATGCTTGCGGGCTCTACAGCCTCTTCAACATTGGGGAAGCTTACGCTCACCACCTGATCCATGTTGAGACCGCTGATGGTGATCTCCTGACCGGCGCGGATGCCGTCGGCGGGATTGGCGCTAAGCTCGGTGGGCACCACTACTCCAATAGTAGCCAAAGCCACCTTTTCACCTGATGCAACTACGGCTGCTATCGTGCCGTCGAATGACTCCTCGGGCAGAACGAATGTGATTGAGCCTTCTTCAGCATTGTAACTGAATTCAATCTCGATCTCTTGGTTGGCGCGCGAGAGTTCCTCGGTAGTGAGGATGACTGATGTCACCAGGTCAAAGTCCTTGCCCTTAACGGTGTGGCTTGAGCCAGGCAGAGCGTCGGTGAGGTCGACCACAGTCTCAGCCTCGGGGAGAATCACAGTGATTTCATCCTCGCTCTTCACCATATTGGGGATCTCAGCAGCATCGCTCACAGCCACAGGACCCGAAACGGCCTCGGCGGGCACGATCACCTTGATCATGGCGCGGGTGTGCTCTATGAAGTCAGCCTTGTTGACATTCACGCTGTCGCCTCCCTCGATGAAAGAGAAGCAGACCTGATTCATCAGATTGAGGTATTCGCCATTGATGGTGAGCTCCTGGCCGGGCTTTATGGTCATGGGGCTCAGACTTTCGATTGAAATGGGTTCGCTGTAAGTGATGGGGGTGATTGTGGTGATTTCGCCACCCGAGTAGTACAGAGTGATGTAGCCCACTTCGGCTGTCTGAGGCACCTGGCAGCGGATTTCTGTAGAGCTGACCTTGGTGATGTCGGTGATTTCGCTGCATCCGGGGATGGCGATCTTGTTGATTTTGTCCATGCCATTGCCAAGGAAGCGGAGTTCGCCGCCGCGAGCCACAGGACATGGGCCGAACACGTTGAGCTTAACTGAGCCCGTGTATTGATTGGTGTCGTAGGTATCATCATCGTTGCATGATGTGATGGTACCTGAGAGTACCATCATCATCGCTGCTACGAGCAAACCTGAACTTTTTATGATATTTTTCATTGGAATGCTAATTAGAAAGGTGGTTGACATTAAAGCTTCACGGCACGGATGTTGTCGATCTTAAGGATGGGGTTGCAAGCTACGCCTTCGACACCGCCGCCAGTCACGAATATTGTAAGGCTGGCAAAAGAATCCTGAGTATAGCCTTGGGTAGCGTTGCCGCCATTCATGTCGTAGATGAAATCAGTGAAGGGGATGGTCACTGTGATCCACTCGTCGCCAGTTGAGAATGCGCTGCTTGCGGTCCAGGGACGGTACAGGGCGCGCGGCCAACCGGGATTGGTACTTTCCTGGAAGAACTCATTGTTGGGACCGGCGATGATGTTGCCGTAGATGTCGGTGCCGCCATTGCCAGTGGTCACCAGGTCGGTGCCGGCAAATATGATCTGCATGGCTGCAGCCTGCCAGGGATTTGCGCTGGGCACCATGAGCTCGAACTTGAGACCCATGTTCTTCCAATCGCTGAAGTCAACGATGTCGTAGAGGCGCACGCCCTCGCGCTCGGGATAGTCAGTGGGGGTGTTCCAGCTGCCAGCCCAGTATTCGAATGCGAAGTGGCCATCGTCCCAGCCGCCATCGGCGCTCATGGTGACATCGGCAGCGCCGAGGCGCACGAAATTGCCGCTAATCGAGGTCTCATCGCTTTCGATAGGCGCATTGTGCCAGCCATGATTCTCCAGGCCGGTAGCACCGTCAAAATCAAACATCATGCCGCGAGTGTCCATATATTGGAGGGTCGACTCGGTGGTGCCGTAGATTGTGGTCACGGTCAGCGGGCCGGGCTGTGCGCCCTCGGGGATCTCAATCTTCACAGCAGTCTGGGTCACGCTCTTGATCGAAGCCTCAGCCCCGCCAGTGAATACGATTGACATCGGCACATTGGGATCATCTACGAAGTAAGCGCCGGTCAGGGTCACTGTCGATCCCACGGGAGCATACTCGAGGCTCATCTCATCCACGCGCGGACCGGGCACTACCACCTCAAAGGGGTATTCCACCTCGATGCCGGTGCTGGTGATGAAGCGGGCCACATTGGTCACCTCGCCGGGGATTACCTGCGGGATGTCGCAGATGATGGTGTGAGATGTGACCATGGTGGGGTTGAGCTTGGATTTTTGGTCGTTGAACCATACCTGCTGCACATCGCCCAGGTTATCGCCCACAAAGCAGAGGTGAGCGCCGAGGCTTGCCTTTACGATCAGGGAGTCGGCCTTGTCGACATCGCAAGAGCGGGCGTATTTGATTACCGGGGTTGCGCCCTTGTCTTTCTTAGCATCGGTGTCATCGCTGCACGATGCCATCGCGCCCGTAGCCACTGCAGCTACTGCCAAGAGCATGTATTTGAATATCTTTTTCATGATTTCTAAGTATGTTGTAGCGTTAGCGGTTAGGGTTATTCTTCGCTTCCGAAATCAAAGTCGACCGGAGTGCCGCTCAGAGCGGGCGATGCGGTGGAGATTGAAGCCGGGATTGGGCAGGTGAATGCATCGGCGGTAAGGATGATGGGATCGTAAGCGCCCCATTCGGCCTTGCTCGACACAATCTTGTAAGAGTCGTTGCGGTTTTCGTCGGCCTGGTCTACGCCATCCTTCTGGATGTACATCGAGCAGCGGTTGTAGCCGGTGTTGTAGCCGGTGTTGATCCAGTTGAGAGCTACCTGGTCGCCTTCGCGGTAGCGCAGACGCTGGGTGTCAAACCATGACTGGCTCTCGAAAGCGAATTCGCGCAGACGCTCGTGCATCAGGTCTTCGTAGGTGATGGTGCCGCTGTAGTAGGGAAGTCCGGCGCGCTGACGCACAGCATTGTAGTACATCAGGGCGTTGCCATCGGTGGTGCTTGAGCTGGTGCCCATGATGGCCTCCACGGCTGTGAGGTACATGTCGGCCAGGCGGAGCAGGTAGATGTTGTTGGCAGCATCCTGGTTGATGCCCACGTTGCCGTCGCAGTCGGCGCTCTTGCCGATGATGTACTTCTTGATATGAGCGTTCATCTCGTTGCGATCCTCAACCACTGAGCCGTCCTCGCTGCGGTTGATGAGCAGATACTCGTAGCCGCCTGAGTTCTTGGCAAGATTGGGATAGTAGTCGCCATTGGTCATATAGGTGTAGTAGCGGCGCTTGTCGGCCTGGTCGTAGAGGCTTTGCAGAGCGATGCTCGGGCCTTTGCCAGCACCCCAGGTCTGGTCGGCGATGACTGAACTGCGGCTCCAAGCGCAATTGCGGGCGTTGCCATAGCTGTAGCCTTGCACGGCGCACTGGATAGCCAGGATTGACTCTTCGCCATTGTTGGCCTCCACATCAAAGAGATTGGAGTAGGGGATGTCGGTGAGCCAGCTGTGACGGTCCATGACAGCCTTGGCGTCAGACAGAGCCTGCGAATAGAGGCTTGCGCGGTCGTAGCCGTAGTCGCTGTGGCTGGCCATGGTCAGCAGCAGCTTGGCGCGGAAGGCCTGTGCGGTCTGCTTGGTGCAGCGATAATCGTCGTTGTCAGTCTCGGGCAGATATTCCTCGGCCCAGTTGAAGTCGTTGAGAGCGAACTGATAGATGCTCTTCTGGGTGTTGCGGGGCACATCGAGGTTGCCGGTAGAGATGTTCTCGGTATTGTTGTAGATGATGGGAGCATCGTGCCATACCTCAGCAATCATGTAGTAGCAGAAACCGCGCACGCAGCGAGCCTCGGCGATGGCCTTGTTGATGTCGTCCTGAGTTACAGTGCCGCTGCAAGAGCCCGGCATGTCGTTGATTACCGAGTTGCAGAAAGCGATCACGTTGTAGAGTCCGTTCCAACCTTCCTTGATGTAGGCGTTGATGGGAGTATAGGTGCCGAAGTACCACTGGCCTTCCTGATCATAGGTGTAGTACATGTCGCCATTGATCATGTCCATCTTCCACTGGAAGTTCATGTGGAAGTTGCTCCAGGTCTTGGAAGCATAGAGGGTCATGGTGTTTGCGCGCAGCATTGAGGCGTCGGTGTAGTAGGTGTCCTGCACCAGCTTATCCGATGGGTCGATTGTCAGGAAGTCGCTGCAGCTGCTCATAGCCGAGCCGAGCACGGCGCAAAGAGCTATCGATTTGATGTATTTGTTCATTTTCAAGTGTCTTTTTGAGATTAGAAAGAGAGGTTAAGACCCAGCGTATAGGTGCGTGGGGTAGGATAACGGCCGCGGTCGATGTTCTGGAGCAGAGCGCTCTGGTTGTAAGCACCGATTTCAGGATCGTAGCCGCTGTATTTGGTGAATGTGTATACGTTCTGCACGTTGAAATAGATCTTGGCTTGGTTGAGATAGGCCTTCTTGCACCACTTCTCGGGCAGATGATAGGCGAGCGAGATGTTCTGGATGCGCAGGTATGAGGCGCTTTCCAGCCAGCGGTCGCTCATGCGGTTGTTCTGGTTGCCGTCGAGCGAGCTGAAGCGGGGTATGCCGTTGCAGCCGTCGAGCAGATATACGTTGCTGATGTCAAAGTTGCTGCTGTTGCCATCGCGGAAGCCATACTGTGCGCGGTTGAGCACCTCGATGCTCTGGCTGTCCCAGATCGATACGAGGCCTTCGGTCTTGTAGCGAGTCCAATTGAGGATCTTGCCGCCGAGCTGGCCAGTGAGGCCGATGTTGAGTTCCCAATCCTTCCAGGTGAGGGTGTTGGTCCAGCCGAAAGTGAGGTCGGGGTTGGGGTCGCCGATGATCACCTGGTCGTTGTCGTCGATCACGCCATCGCCATTCTGATCCTTGAACTTGATATCGCCCACGAATACGCCCGAATCCTTGTCGATCTTGTTGGCATAGGGCTGAGAACCGCCGGTCTGAGTGGCGTGGCTGAGGATGTCAGCTTCGTCGGCAAAGAGGCCTTCGGTCTCGTAGCCGTAGAATACGCCCATAGGCTGGCCTACCTTGAACATGGTGCATGTCTGGAAGTTGGAGTACCAGTCGACTGCGCCGTAGAGCACCTGCGAGTCATCGTTGAGGGCTACCACTTTGTTCTTGTTGTGGCTCAGGGTGATGGCGCTCTGCCAGAAGAAGTCCTTGGTCACGATCGGACGCAGATTGATCTGTACGTCGATACCTTGGTTGCGGGTCTTGCCGATGTTGGCATAGGGAGTCTGGATGGTGCCCCAGTCGTTGGTGGCAATGTGGCCCGGGGTGAACACCTGCATGAGCAGGTCTTTAGTCTCCTTGCGATACACGTCGAGGGTAACCTCTACGCGGTTGTTGAATGCTGCGAAGTCGATACCGGCATTGTACTGGATTGACGACTCCCATTTCAGATTGGGGTTAGAAAGGTTCTGGGGGAAGTATGCTGTGCCGCCAGGGGTAAGCATTGTGGTCATGGCCGAAGCGTAGCGGTATGTGTCGATGTTGCTGTTACCAACTTGGCCGTAGCCGAGACGCACCTTCAGGTTGTTGAGCCAAGTGAGATCCTGGAGGAATTTCTCCTGGTTGGCGCGCCAAGCGAGAGCCACAGAGGGGAAGTAGCCCCACTTGTTGCTGGGACCGAACTTCGAGCTGCCATCGGCACGCAGAGTAGCGGTGAGCAGGTAGCGGCTGTCGTAGCCATAGTTTACGCGGCCGAAGAATGAAGCTGTGCTGGCAGCATCCTCCCAGCCCGAGTTGCTTACGAATTCGCCATCCTCGCCCATTACATGGATCTTGTCGGTGGTGAAGTTCTTCTTGATAAGGCTGGTGCCGTTCCACGACGACTTAGAAGCCTCGAAGCCGACCATCACGGTCACGTCGTGCACGCGGTTGAATTGCTGGTTGTAGGTCACATAGTCCTTCTGCATCCAGTAGAAGCTGTGGTCCTCGCGATGCATCATCTGGTTGACATCGTTGCTAACCACGCCGAATTCGTAGCGAGGAATATACGACTTGTTCTGATTCTGCGAAGCATCGAATGCGTATTCAGCGCGGAAGGTGAAGTGGTTGAGGAAATCAACCTGGCCGTAGAAGTTACCCATGATGCGCTGGCGGAGCAGGGTGTTGTTGGTCTGCATGGCCAGGGCCACTGGGTTCCAGGTCGAAGAACCGTTGACGGTGCTGGGACCGGCCCAGTTGCCGTCGAAGTCATATACGGGGATTGAGGGCTGCATGGTCATGGCCTGCATGATTACACCATCGCTACCATCGTTGCGGGTGATCTTCTCATCGGTGCGGGTGTAAGCCAGGCTTCCGCCCACCTTCAGCCAATTGGTGAAATTGGTGTCGATATTGAAGCGGGTGTTGAAGCGGGTGAAGTCAGAGCCGATGATGATACCATCTTGCTGCATCCAGCCGGCCGACATGGCGAAGGTGGTCTTGTCGTTACCGCCGTTCACGCCGAACTGGTGGCTTTGCATGAAAGCAGTGCGGAAGATTTCGTCCTGCCAGTCAGTGCCTTTGCCCAGGAGGGAGATGTCGGAGAATGTAGTGTCGAAGTTGTTGCTTGTGAGCACCCCCTCGTTGTAGAGGCTCTGCTGATACTGTGCGTATTCGCGCAGATCCATCATGTCGAGCTTTTTGGCAACCTGCTGCCAAGCCACATAGCCGTCGTAGGTGATGTTGGTGTGGCCAGCTTGTCCGCGGCGAGTGGTAACCATCACCACGCCGTTGGCGCCAGCAGCACCATAGATGGCGCAGGCCGATGCATCCTTGAGCACGTCGATGCTGATAATATCGCTCGGAGCGATGGCAGCCAGGGGGTTAACCTTGGTCTGGCCGTTGGTACCGCCTGCCCAGTCGAAACCTCCGATGTCGCTGCCGGCTGTGCTCATAGGCACACCGTCGATGATGTAGAGGGGCTCATTTGATGAGTTGAGAGAGCTTGCACCGCGGATGCGCACTGATGTGGCGCCGCCAGGAGCACCTGAGTTGGTGGTCACCTGCACGCCGGCCACCTTGCCTTGTAGCATCTGGTCAGCATTGGTTACGATCGATTGGCGCATCTGATCTTCGGAAAGCGAGGCAACCGAACCGGTGATGTCGCTCTTGCGCTGTGTACCATAGCCGACAACCACTACCTCTTCGAGAATCTGGTTGTCTTCCTGAAGCTTGACCTCGAGCGAGGTGCGTCCGTTGAGAGGGATTTCTTGGGTTTGGCAACCGATGTAAGAAATCACGAGCGTTGCGTTGGGCGAGGTGACTCTGATGGAGAAGTTGCCATCAATGTCTGTGTTCACGCCAGCATTTTGGCCCTTTTCGATAACAGAGGCTCCGATCACATCGTCGCCGAGGCTATCAATAACATGGCCAGTGACGGTAGTTTGTGCAGTCAGGCTTAGCGACGCTATAGCGAAGAGCGTCAGCAAGAACGACCTGATTAGCATGCGGCTTTTAGTTTTCATGCACTGTGTTTTGATGAGTTAGTTTATTATTGTTAAATTTTCTTGATTTTAGATAGTGTTGACCATGGTAGAGCTGGTGTGAAAGTCCTTCATGGTTTCTACGTTGCAAAGTTACTACATATTTTAAGGATAAAATAATACTATTTTATCAGGGAATTGTCATTATTTGAAAAATTGAAGATTTAGCTAATTTTATAGGAATTAGTACAATACAAGTCCCAGACATTCGGGGGAATGCCTACTGAATAGGTTATGAGACTTGTATTGTTGGGATTATTACCAATTATTTGCAGTCTTGGCTCATGATTTTGGCCAAGAAAGCGTCGCGGCGGGGATTCCAGTCGGCGTAATCGACTGTATGTCCGCATGTTGGATAGATGATTAGATCTTTCGGGGCTGTGATGAGCACATAGGAAGCCATGTTGGTATGGGGCGGGCAGGTAGGATCCTGCAGGCCAATTCCCATCAGCACTGGGCATTGGATGCGACGAGCAAGATTCTTGATGTCAAAATAAGTCAAGTTTTGGTAAACTTGTTCTTCTGTCAAGCCAAGTTTCTGGGCTTCTTCCTTTACCGGATCCTTGGGCCAGTTGACAATCTTGAAGTAGTCGCGGAAGTCGCTCATGAATGGGATGTAGGGCATGATTGCTCTCAGGCGACCTCCACCCAGAGCAGCTGCAGCCATGGTAAGGGCTCCGCCCTGGCTGCCGCCTTCGGCGTAAATGTTGGCTGTGTCAACCTTTTCGAGCTGTTCGATGAAATCGATTGCGCGCACAGCATCCATGTAGGCGCCTCTGTAATAATATTGGCTGGGATTGTCAAGATTGTATCGGATCCAGTCGCCGTAAGTGTTGTCGGGCTCGCTGTAGAACTGACCTCGGACCGATGTCATGAATTCAATCCAGTCGGGCCGTCCGTCGGGGTCAACATCCCAGGGCTTGGCTCCATAGCCGTTGTAGTAAATCTGAGCGGGATATTTGCCGGGCGCAATAGGCACATAGAGATAACCTTTTATAGTCTCTCCGCCGAGGCTTTGCATGGTCACTGCATAGGCGTGGCGCAGCGATCCGCTCTTGGCTTCGTCCTTGGTGAGGGTATAGTTGACAGGCACCTGAGCGAGTTCGGCCAGGGCATCGGCCCAGAACTGATCGTAGTCAGGGAGCGCGTCGGGCAGTGAGATCACGAGCTTTGGCTCATAGCCGATGTTGAATCGCTTGATCAGATTGCCGTCGTCATAGATGAAGCACTTGTAGAAACCGGGTTCTTTTACGTCGATGGTGTACTGCACTGTCTGCTTGTCGCCTGCTAAGATGTTGGTTCTGTTGGAGAATCTCGCCAGGTCAGTGGTTTCATCACGGTCAGTAGTGACTCGAAATGTGAGATCTGATGCGTTTTTGTTGCCCAAGGTGTCAGTGAGGGTGAGTTTCACCACGGGCACCTCAGGTGCTTCCCACCAAAGGTTGTGGCTTAGGTCCACATCCGCCTTGAGGTCACGGCCAGTCAAGGACATGGCCGTGAGAGAAGCCAGGATGAATAAATAGTTTTTCATTGATTAAAACTTACTATAATTCTATATGTGAAATTTAAAATATGAAATTTGGGAATTCATCTAAATGTGAAATTTGGGAATTCTTAGACCAATCTTTGAGTATTGTCTTGGGTGGCATTATCGGCTTGTGGCAGCTTTGATTATCTGCAGGGTGGTAGAGTCGGTGGCGAAGACCGAGTTGAGTCCCTGCGCTTCCTGAGCCGGGTCGCCGGTGTAGGGATCCCAAGGCTGCCAGGTATCGTGAGGAGGATTCACATAGCCGCCCCAGGCCCAGATGTTGCATCCCTGGATCATGTCGCTGTCGTGGATCAGGTCGAACACTCCTTTGTAGAATTTGTCGCGTCCGGTCACAGGCGAGCCCACTGAGAAGGCCATGCCATCGCGGGGATAGCCGAATTCTTCGAGCACAAGAGGCTTGTCAGTCTTATCGGCATGCTTGCTGATGTATTCCAAGGTGCGGGCTAAGGCCACCTGTGTGCTGTCAGCTGCCGTTTCGGCGGTAACCCAGTTCCAGTTGTAAGGCCACAGGTGGATGATGGCATAGTCGATTTCGGGAGCATTGTGGATGTCGGCCCAGAGCTCGAGGTCGCCTTCGCATCCGTGAAGGCCTTCGCTGCCGGTGGATACCAAGTGGTTGGGGTCGATCTCCTTGATTTCGCGGGCTGTGCCCAATACCCAGTCCTTGAACAGGGCCTTTGTCAGCGAGTCGCTGGCAAAAGCGCGAGGCTCATTGGCTATTTCCCAGGTCATCAGCGCAGGTGACATGCTATAGGGCTGGCCGGTATAGCGATTTTCGCGGCCCACGATGTACTTGGCATGGTTGAGGGCCATGGCCTTGGCTGAGTCGTTGTGCACGAATTCCGACACCTTTGTCATGTACTCGCTGTAGCCTTCGGTATTGGGGTCGGGCACATGGCCAGCGCCGGCCCATTCAAGATATGTGCCATAGCCACCGCTCCATTCCCAAGCGTTGTTGAGATAGAGCACGGCTTTCATGTCGCGTTTCTCAAGTTCGGCCATCAGGTAGTCGAGGCCGTCGAGGATGGTATCGTTGTAGACGCCGGGGGCCGTCTGCAGCACCGGGCGGATGTGGCTTGTTGCTTCTGACAGGCCGTCGCCTCCGACAAGCACTCGGATGTTGTCGATGCCCACTTCCTGCATCAGATCGAGTTCCTTGGCCAGGCGAGCGCGGTCGCCTCCCTGGCCCTCCGAGGCCAATATGGCTCCGTACCAGAAGTTGGCTCCCACGAAGCGATAGGCTGAATCGCCGATGTAGAAGTCACCGCCGTCAACAGTGACAAACTGAGGAGCATTATCCTCAGTGGCAGCTTGCTTTTTGCCGCATGCGATGAAACTTGCCAAGCACAGGCCTAATGTAAAAAAAGAAAGGAATTTATTCATAGTTTTGTCAATTTTTCCAGTTATCAGTGCGGAATGGGACTACGGGGAGCCCAAGCATGTTCTTCACTTTGCCAATGGCGAAATTCTTGAAGCAATAGCGAATGCTCTCGATGCTGTCGCATTCTTCGGGCTTGTACACTATCACATCGTAGGTGTCCCAGGTCTGGATGGTGCGGGCTGGATGGAAGACATGGTCTGAGCCTGCCACCTCGAAGCCGGGAAGTTCGTCGTTGGGGGTAAGGAAGAGGTCGGCATTGCTGAACTTCAGCACAGCCTTGTCAGACTGAATGTCGAGCTTGTCAAGCTGGGGATAAGCATGAGGTATCTGGGTGATGCCGTAGGTATCGGCAGCGGCCAAGAAGGCCAGGCGCTCGCCTATGGGCTGCTTTTGGCTGGCGTGGATGTCCTCGAGCTCGTATTCATAGATTAAGTCAGTAGTGCTGACAATGCCGCCATGAGGCATCATCTCGGCGCTCTTGTGCTGACATTCGCGGAATAGAGCGGCATCTGTGCCTTCTGGGTTGCCATAATTCCATCCGGGCAATTCCACCTGGTAGAAAGGCAGATTGTCCTGGCCCCAGAGCTGGCTCCAGTGGTTGTAGAGATCGAGCATGCGCTGGGGATAGGTGTCCTGCTTGCCTACGTTGCTTTCGCCCTGGTTCCAGCAAATGCCCTTTATGGTGTAGCCTGCTATGGGATAGAGCATGGAATTGTATCTTACCACGGCGCGGTGATAGTCGGGCACTCCCTCGACTGTGCCGTTGATTTCGGCATCTACATCAAAGTCGGGATATGTGGCCACTATCTCGCGTGGCAGCCAGCTCTCGGCCTTAGTGCCGCCATAGGCGCATGTGATGATGCCCACGGGCACATCGAGGATGTCGTTGAGAGCCACGGCGAAGAAGTAAGCCAGGGCTGAGAATTCTGGAGCGTTCTGCGGGCAGCTTGTCTTCCATTTCCCGGGGGTTGTGGCTTGTGGGGTTGTAGCTTCGCTCTTGGGTATAGTGACCATGCGCACACCGGGATGCTTTCCGCTGTAAGCAATGGCCTGGGCAGCGCCCTCTACGGGCTGTCCCCAGAATCCCTGCAGGGGCATCTCCATGTTGCTTTGGCCGCTGCATAACCACACCTCGCCGATGAGCACATTGCTTATGTCAATGTCGCTGCCGTCGCCAGAGATATTGATGGAGTAGGGGGTAATCGAAGCCCCGGGGGTAGCTACCGCCACATCCCAGCGGCCATCTTGGCCGGCTATGGCCTCGTAGGCTTTGCCATCCCATTGGGGCGTAATTGTGACTTTTGCCTCGGGGGTGGCCCAGCCCCATAGGCGAGCATCCGTGTTTTGCTGGAGCACCATGTCGTTGCCTATGATTTCAGGCAGGGTAATGGCGGCGTTTGTCATGGCTGCGCTCGCAAGAGAGAATAGGGAAAAGAAAATCTTAATAGGTGACATTTTTTTTCGTTCATGGATTTTTGATGCGGCAAAGTTAATAGCCTTAAAGACCTATTTCCAAATTTTGTTAATATTTTTAAATTCATGGATAAATAAATATCATAAATGTGATGAGATGACTTGTTTTCCCCAATACACCAACAACCTGCCTTGCCATTATGAGGCAATGGATTGTCTCATACAATCACTTTCTTCTTGAGATAATGCTCCCGGAAGGCCTTGGGGCTGCATCCCTTGTGGGCCTTGAAGGCGCGGTTGAAGTTGCTGATATTGTTGAAACCACAGTCGTAGCAAATTTCAGCTACGGTCATGGTGGTGTCAACCAGCAGGCGCGCAGCATGCCCCAGGCGGATGTCGATGATGTATTCTGAGAGAGTGCGCCCCGTGCGCTGCTTGAAGAATCGGCTGAAAGCCGTAGGAGTCATGCCGGCTATGTTGGCCACTTCCTCCAGGGTGATGGGGCGATTGTAATTCTTATTGATCATTTCCTCCACCTTGTTGACTCGGCGCGAGTCGCTGCTTACCGGTACGTTGGCAAACGAGTGCGAGGCCAAGGTCCGATACCCTGGGGCCAAGGAGAGGTGATAGAAGATTTCGAGCAGGCGCATCAGGCGTATGAAATCATTGGGGATGTGCACAAGATCGTCGAGCGTCGAAAATACTTTCATAATGGCCTGAGTGTCAAAGGCTACCCCTTTCTCTGCGGCCTTGAAGAGCTTGGCGATCGAGTGCATCTGGTTCTTGTTGAGCAGCTCGGCGCTCAGCAGAGTAGGGGAGAACTGTATGGTGATCTCGCGCTTGTCGCTATTGTCGCAATTGGCCTGCTCCCAGCAATGCTCGAGGCCGGGGCCGATTATGGCCAGGTCGAAATCGCCCAATTCTTCTATGCTATCGCCTACGATGCGGCGCGCGCCGCGACAGTTGCTGACGAAGTTGAGTTCGAACTCGCTGTGGCGATGCACCGGGTAATCGAAGCATGTCTTGTGTCTATCTACAAGATAAAAACAGTCCTTTTCGCTGAGAGGCGTGATTTCGGTAATGACTTTTCCCATTGTTGGAGATTTTAGGTGGTATAATGACAGAATTTAGATCCTATTTTTGATGACATGCAAAACTAATCATTTTTTGACAAATATCCAAAAATATTGTACTTTTTTTTCAAATCCCAATAAGACGACCTTGATTCTAAATTTGTGTTAAAAATTGTTAATGGGGGGGGTAAATATTAAATTTAATAATCAATGGTTTTATACTTGAGAAAATGTTTATAACTTTGCATCGGAAATATTCGATTTTTATAAGGAAGGGACCATTAACAAGAGAAGTTAATAGGACCACCACAAACGTGGTCAACACCTAAGGATTATCTGGGACTGTAATCCGGGGTGAAATTATTATTTGACACAAAAAAGGATTAGCTGTGAAGCTGATCCTTTTTTGTGTCAAGGGGGGTAGATTCGACGATGCGTAAATTTATTGGGAAGAAGGATTGAGTAAACTAAAGAGGGATGAGGAGTGTTTTATAAAAGATAATGATAAAATGTGTAACCAATTTTAATTTATACTACTATGGGAGACGACAGACTTTCATATCGTGAAAAAGAGGAACTTCCCGACAGCGTATTCGGTCTTCCCGAACGCCGCGAGTACCCGATGCCCGATGCAGCCCATGTGCGTGCCGCCGAGGCATATTTCCGCTATTGCCCTGAAGACTTAAAGCCGAAGCTGGCTCGCGCCATACTGGCCCGCGCCCAGGAATATGGAGTAGATATCGAATCGCCTACAATCCTGAGCTACGCACAGATGTAATAATGAATAATTAATAATGAATAATGAATAATAAACAATAGATATGTTATCGTAATTTATTATTCAGTATTATAATTCGCATTATTAATTTCATTATTGATTATCTATTATTGACGCGCAATATCCTTAGGAGAAAATAAACAATGCCCGCCCTGATATTTCATCAAGGTGGGCATTGTTCATTATTCATTATTAATTATTCATTGTTCATTGTTCATTGTTCATTGGCTTCGGTGGGATTTAGGCTGGTGACGTAATCGCTGAATTGCTGACGATAGCTCTCCGAGACAGGCACCACATGGTCGCCGATGATGATGTGGTTGCGCTCGATGATGCTGATTTTGCTGGTGTTGACGATGTAGCTGCGATGCACCCGCATGAATTGCCGAGCAGGCAGGGCCTGCTCTATGGCCTTCATCGACATCAGGGTGAGGATGGCCTTTGACTGTCCGCTGACATAGATCTTTATATAATCTTTAAGCCCCTCGATCAGCAAGATGTCGGCGATGCGGATCTGTATGAGCTTGTATTCGCTTTTGACCAGCAAGAATTCCCGTGAGTTGGAGGCTGTGGTAGTGTCAGTGCCCGAGATGACCTTGATGGCGCGATTCACCGCGTCGAGGAATTCGTCGTAACTGATCGGCTTGAGCAGATAGTCCACGGCATTGACCTTGAAGCCCTGGATGGCATACTGGTCGTAGGCTGTAGTGAAAATGATGCGGCATGATGGAGGGATGATTTTGGCGAACTCCATGCCATTGATTTGAGGCATCTCTATGTCGAGGAAAACCAGGTCGGCTCCACCATCTATGATGGTGCGCACGGCCTCCGAAGCGCTCTGGTAGCAGCCGACCAGTTGGAGCGACGGAGTCTTTTCTACATAGCTGGCGATTAGTTTGGAGGCCAGCGGCTCGTCGTCGATGACGCAGCAACGCAAGGGTGTCATAGGGCTTATACGGGTTTAATAGTTAACATTGCGATATATTGGTCGTTTTCGACCTTCACCTCCAGTGTGGCGCGGTCGCCATAGATGAGTTGGAGGCGGCGCCGGAGATTGGTCATGCCAATGCCTCCTGCTCTCGGGGGCTCGGCATCCTGGGGGCGGTTGAAGTAATTGGAGGTATTGCACACCACGGTGCCGTCGGAGAGGCTTGCAATGGTGATGGTGATTGGCTGGTTGGGATTGCCGGTGTTGCCATGCTTGAATGCATTCTCAATCAAGGTAATGAAAAGCAGCGGGGGCACTTGAGCCTCTGTCGGGGCCTGTTCGTAGAAATAGGCCTTTACCAAGCCCTTAGGCAAGCGCATTTCCATCAGAGAGATGTAGCTGCGAGCGAATTCTATTTCTTTACTAAGCGCTACGGTAGCCGGATTCTCATATAGCACATATCTGAGCAGGCCCGACAGCTGATGCACAGCCTGCTGAGCTTCGCCAGGGCTTACGGCAATCAGGGCGTAGATGGTGTTGAGAGTGTTGAATAGGAAATGTGGATTAAGCTGGCTTTTAAGATTGTTGAGCTCTTCGGCTTTCTGGGTAGCCAGCATCTCCTGGTGGCGCTGCTCCATTATGCTCCAGTTTTCGCCAAGCTTCAGGGCCACGCTCAGGCCTATGGTCATGATCACCATGCCTATGTCGCGGATCCAGAAAGAAGCCGAGCGCAGGAATTCGAGCTTAGTGTCGAATGGGTCTGCCATGGGCCCTCTATGTGGCCTGTGCATTGGCGGCCCTCCCATGCGGCCCCCCTCTTTTAGGGGACTTGTCGGATCGAAATTATACAGATACTGGGTAAGATACAGCACTACGATCACAAAGACCACCAACAGCAGGTTCCATCCCAGGAATGCCCAGATCTGCCTGCGCGAAGAGAGCAAGGTGCGCTTTAGCAGCACGAAGTAATTGATGTAGAACACAAGTACAAAGAGGCCCGATTTTATGTAAAGGGCGAGTCCGCGCTCATGGCTAAAGGCAGGCCTTGAATAGCCAAGCAGCACATCTGGTAGGATGAAAAGCATGACAATCACCAGGAAATGAGTCATGAAAGTAACCCACTTCTTTCGATCGATCTTATGTGAAAATATTGACTTCAGGGCCGTGGACTTTAGTGGAAGATGGTGAATTAAGAGAGATATTCATACAAAGTTACCCTAGATTAAAGAGATAGACAAACGTCTGTGGACGTTTGTCTATCTTTTATCGACTAATTTACCGGCCAATGTTGTCATCGCCCAGTCTTCTCCTCATGTATTCGATCACTATCTCTACGCAGTGGTCGATCGGCAGGCGGCTTGTGCTCAGGCACAGGTCATAGCTGGCGGCATCGCCCCAGCGCTTGTCGGTGTAGAAATTGTAGAAGTTGGCTCGCAGTTTGTTGGTGCGTTCGGCCATCTTGCGGGCCTTGTTGGGATCTTGGCAGTCAAGGCGCCGCATAATGCGCTCCATGCAGTCCTCCATGTCGGCATGCACGAATACATTGATTACATTTGGCATGTCGCGCAGCACATAATCGGCAGTGCGCCCTACGATCACACACGAATTGCGAGTGGCTATCTCATGGATGAAGTCAGCCTGAGTCTTGTAGAGCCCATCGTCGGTAATCGACGAAGAGTTGGAGTACCAGGGTATCGTGTTGACACCGAAGCCGAATGGGAAGAGGCCATTGACCAGGGTGGGCATGCGCTCATCATTCTTTTCAAAGAATTCGCGACTGATGCCGCTTTCCTGAGCAGCTTGCAACAGCAGCTCTTTGTCATAGAAGGGTATGTTGAGGCGCTGGGCCAGTTTGTGGCCTAATTCGCGGCCTCCGCTTCCGAATTGGCGTCCGATTGTGATCGTATACATAGTTTTAAGTGACAAGTTACAAGTTACAAGTGACAAGTGACAAGTTGCTGGTTAGTAGGCGTTTTCCTCACCTTTTAGGGCATTCATGACGGTGCGCACGATGATTTTGAGGTCGAGCAGGAAATTCCAGTTCTCAATGTACCACACGTCGTGCTCCACGCGGCGCCCCATCTTCCAGAGTTCGTCGGTAATGCCTCGATAACCATTGACTTGCGCCCAGCCGGTGATTCCAGGCTTCACTGCGTGGCGCACCATATAGAAATCGATCAGCTTGGTGTAATCCTCGGTGTGGCGTAGCATGTGTGGGCGCGGACCTACTACCGACATGTCGCCCTTCCATACGTTGATGAACTGTGGCAACTCGTCGATGCTGCTCTTTCTCAGGAATTCGCCCACGCGTGTGGTGCGGCTGTCGCCTTTCACTGCCTGCTGCTTGTCGGCATCCTGGTTGACCTTCATCGTGCGGAATTTCCAGCATTTGAAGGTGCGACCCTTGTAGCCGGTGCGCTCTTGCTTGAAGAATATAGGGCCCGGGCTCGAGCTCTTGATCGCAATCGCCACAGGGATGAACACGATTGGCGAGAATATCAGCACTACTGATGAGAACACCAGGTCGAACGTGCGCTTGATAGCTCGATTGATGGTGCTATTGAGCGGATTGCGCCTGATCGACAGCACCGGCATCACTCCCACATTGTGAAGCTCGAAAGAGCGCGCTATGCGCCGCGACACTTGTGGCACGTAATAGAACTGAATCACATTGTCGTCGGTGGCCTTCACCACCTTGGCCAGGGTCTCTTCGTTGCTTCCCGAGAGGGTGTAGAATACCTGGTCGATCTGCAAGTCGGCCAGCATCTGATGCATCTGATCGATATTGCCTAAGAGATTTCCGCTGAACGACGGGGTAGGGTTATCGCTGAAGAATCCCAGCACTTTGTAGCCGAAACCGGCATCGCTCTGCAGCTCTTGAAGCAGGCGCATGGCCGTGGGTCCGGTGCCCACGATCGCCACTCTCAGGAAATTGTAGCCATGGCGGCGAAGCGCCTTGATGATGCGTCGGGAAATGATCCACCACAAGGGTATGCCTACAGCCATCAGGGTGTAGAAGATGAGATAGCCGTGGAGGGGGATGCCGTCGATTTCCAAGAAGGCAAGCAGCGAGAAGAAGAACAGGGCGTGGATGCCCACCACCATGAAAGCGTTCTTCACCACATGGTCCATGAGCAGCACTCTCTGCTGGTGAGGCTTGCCGCTCATCCACAGCATCACGGGCAGGTATGCGGTATCAACCAGCACCCACAGGGTTTTCACCCTGAGGGCGTGGCCTATTTCTGGACATATTAGACAAGTGATCCCAAATAGGATGTTGACAAGGACAAGGCCTGAGATTGTGAACAGCCCTGTCAGATATTTTCCGAAAGAGCGTTTCTTAAGTTTCAATTTCATTATTGTAACTTGCTGTCAATCAAAGAAATTTTGTCTTGTATGGAAACAATGTCTTGGCGCAGGCGGTCGATTTTGGCTTGGAGGTCGGCCACAATCGAGTTGCCGCTCTTCGACTTCAGGTTGAGGAAGCCAAGATTGTTTTCGTAGGTGCGTATTTCGTTGCGGCGGCTTTCCAGGGCGCGGGCCAGACGGTCGCGTTCGCGCAGAAGCTTGCCCTGATCGCCCTCGATCTGGCTGAGGTTGGTCTCGAAGCGCTCGAAGCTGGCGTGGTTGTCGCTATTCTTGATGGTGCGGCGCAGTGAGTTGATGGCTGCGCGGTAGGCATCGTTGATCTGGTCCTTGTCGCGGAAAGGCACATGGCCGATTTCCTGCCAGCGATCCTGCAGAGCGCGCAGCTTGTCGGCTGCGTCGGCAGCCTCGGCGTCTTTGGCCAGGGCTTCGAGGTCGGCGATAACCTGACGCTTAGCCTTGAGGTTGGCCTGCTCGGCGCTGCGCTGCCCGCTGTTGGCAGCTTTCTTTTGCTCGAAGAAATGGTCGCAGGCGCTCTGGAAGCGTTTCCATACGCTGTCGCTGTGCTTCTTGGGCACTGCTCCGATGGTCTTCCATTCCTTTTGCATGGCCACGAACTCGTCGGTTGCTTTGCGCCATTCGGTGCTGTCCTTCAGCTCCTCGGCGCGCTGAGCCAGAGCCTGCTTCTTGGCCAGGTTGGCGGCATACTCTTCCTTGACTTGCTTGAAGTAGGCAGCCTTGGCGGTGAAGAAGTCGTCGCAGCGTTGGCGGAAGCGGGCAAACAGTGAGTTGTTGACTTTTCTTGGAGCATAGCCAAGCTCTTTCCATTGTGCTTGCAGAGCGATGATGCGCTCGGTCATGGCATCCCATGCCGAAAAGCTGCTCAGGGCGCTGAAATCGAGCTCTTCTATCTGTTGGCAGAGGGCTACCTTGGCAGCTTCGGCCTCCGACTCGCGAGCTTTGCGCTCCTCAAAGAAGGCCTGATATTTCTTATTGATGGTGGCAGAGGCATCCTTGAATTTCTGCCATATTTCTTCGCGCAGCTCCTTGGCCACCGGACCGATCTGGCGCCACTTGTCGTGGAGGTCTTGCAGGCGGCGGAACGCTGTGATCACGTCAGCCTCGCCCTCGAGGGCCTGGGCCTCGGTGATGAGCAGCTGCTTTGAGTCCAGATTCTTCTTGAAATCATAGTCGCGCAGCTCTTTGTTGATCTTGAGGTTGTCGCTGTAATGCTCGCGGGCTTCTTGGAAGCGCTTCCACAGATTGGTCTCTTCTGTGGGGGGCACTTCGCCCAGGGCATTGAACTTGTCTTGGAGCTCGCGATATTCCGGGAAGGTGCGGTTGACATTGTCGGTATCGGCTGCCAATGCGTTGATGCGGTCGATGATTTCGTTTTTTTCCTTGAGATTTGCCTGGCGCATCTCTTCCTGCTGGGCAGCCCACGCATTCTTCTTGTCGCGGATCTGGTTGATAACCTCGTTGAACTGCTCCTCAAGCGGATCGGCAGGAGCCACGAAAGCCTCGGGATCATTGCCAGCCTCGGCAAAAGCTGTGCGGGCTTGGTCAACTTCAATTTTGCGGAGTGCGGCGAAATGCAGACGCAGACGCGTGATTTGGTCACGCTGGATGTCGGCAGCGTCCTTCTCCAGCAGGGCGTTGGCGCGCTCGAACAGAGCCTCCTTCGTGAGGGCTTCCGTGGGAGCTTCAGCCTCTGCTTCAGTGGCTTGCTGATCTTCGATGGCCTGGGTCATCTCATCTTCCACCACGGATAGGGGGTTGTCGGCGGGTTTCACTTCACTGGCGTCATTAGCCTGGCTTTCGGCCTTGGGGGCCTCGGCTTCTGGGTTGAGAGTTTGCTCCTGCTCAGTCTTTTGAACTTGCTCGGAGGTGGGGTCGCACATTTCCATAATGATTGAGTTTATTAAAGTTGACGTTAGGACTCGCCCCGCTGGGGGGTCGCCCTCGGATTGCGATAAGTGGCTAAACATGAATTTAGCCTCCAAATTTAAGCATAATTTTTTGAATTTCGACAATTTTCGTAAAAAAATCTTTAAAAAATTGTTTTTTAACATCATTTTGGGCTTTTTCTCAGAAAATTAAGGTGAAAAAATGATTCTTTGTGCACAATGTTAAGGATATTTTCTTAAATTTGCACAAAATACAATGCAAACCTATTGATTATGGATAAGCAAATACTTCTCGACGTGAAAAACGTCTATGATGCAGTGCCGGCATCGGCCATCGCTGCATTGGAGCCCGAGGCAAAAGAGGCCTTGTGCCATGTGCTCAACAAGGATGCCGCTGGCAACGATTTCTTAGGCTGGGTTGACCTTCCCACCCGCACTGACCAAGCGCTCATAGCCGACATCAACGCATGCGCAAAGAAGATGCGTGAGAACTGCGACGTAGTGGTGTCGATCGGCATTGGCGGCAGCTATCTTGGCGCCAAGGCTGTGATTGAGGCTCTTAGCGATTCGTTCGCCGCATTCGGCCATCGCCGCAACGGCCCGATCATGCTCTTCGCCGGCCAGAACATTGGCGAGGACTATCTTTTCGAACTTCAGGATTTCCTCAAGGACAAGAAATTTGGCATAATCGTGATCTCCAAGTCGGGCACAACCACCGAGCCGGCCATCGCTTTCCGCTTGCTCAAGGAGCAGCTCGAGGCCAAGATTGGCAAGGCTGAGGCAGCCGAGCGCATCGTGGCCATTACCGATGCCAAGCGCGGCGCTCTGCGCAAGCTTGCCGACGAGGAAGGCTACAAGACATTCATTATCGAGGATTCAGTGGGCGGCCGCTTCTCAGTGCTCAGCCCCGTGGGCTTGCTCCCCATCGCCGTGGCAGGATTCGACATTAACGCTCTCGTTGAGGGCGCTCAGCAGATGGAAGCCGAGCTTACCAAGCCTGGCGAAGGCAATATCGCCATGCAGTATGCCGCTACCCGCAACGCTCTGTATCGCGCTGGCAAGAAGATCGAGATTCTTGTCAACTACAATCCCAAACTTCACTATTTTGCAGAGTGGTGGAAGCAGCTCTATGGCGAGAGCGAGGGCAAGGACCACAAGGGCATTTTCCC
>CAYTXF010000027.1:0-32162 GCA_964440745.1 uncultured Bacteroides sp. | reverse complement strand
GGCTATGGCGCTCGCTCATGGCAGCAGCTTGTGCTCCCTGGCATCTGCGATGATAAGGAATTGTCACGCACATCTTTGGAATGGGTGCGCGCAGAAAGCCTCGACGACCACTGCGTGGCATCGTTTGCCTGCCATGATCTTTCGGCCGATCCATACAGGATAGAGCTTTAACAGTTGTTGAGGCTTTAACATCCGCAAAGACAACTATTTGCATAATTTATACGTTATTAATATATCATCAATTAATCGCATAAATTATGAAACGTTACTTTTACATATTATTCATTGCACTATTGACAGGAGTTGTAGGTGCATGCTCGAGCAATGATGCTTATGATGAGATGCCACGAGAAATTCAGACCTTTATCTCGCAATATTATCCCAACTCTCAACTCGAGAGCTTTACCTCTTCAGATTCAGGATATGTGGCCATCATAAAAAACGGGCCAACCATGACTTTTGGTCTTAATTACAAGTGGATACAAATCAATGGCAATGGCAGCGTGCTGCCTCAGGTATTGCTGTTCAATGACTTCCCGCCAGATCTCTACAAATATCTTCAGGAAACTGAGAACACTAACAGTGTATTCAAGGTTACCCGCACATCTACCACTTACACTGTGGAACTCCTTGATTACAAAATATATTATGACATCAGCACGGGCAAGATCACAGGCGACGACGCCGGCTGATCATTTCCATCCCAAAGCCGCACAATGCTTGATCGCCTCTTGACACCACTCCTCCTGGCTTAAGTCATAAGGCAACCACTTGATGGCGAAGCCGCGGCGCTCCATGCCCCTGAACCATGTCATCTGGCGCTTTGCAAACTGATGGATGGCAGTCTCCAACTGCCCTACCATCTCATCATATGTGAGTTTCCCCACTAAATATTGCGTGAGGAATTTGTATTCCAAGCCGTAATATTCCAAATCCTCAGGCGGAATGCCAGCCTCCAAAAGATGGCGCACTTCATCGACCATGCCTGCCCTCAGACGAGCATGCAACCGCGCGGTAATGCGCGCACGGCGCACATCGCGAGGCAAATCCACCCCGAACACTACCGCATCGCCCCTCGGATTGGGCTTAGCCTGTATGGCTTCATCGGGATGATTCTCATAATAAATCTCAATCTCGAGCGCACGGATGGCCCGCTTCGCGGTATCCACATCGGTGGTGTTATGGAGTGTCTTGCGCTGAGCCAGCATTTCTGTCAATTCCTCGAGCGACTTATCGGCAAGCTGCTGGCGCAAAGCCGGATTCTCCGGCACTTCAGGCAAGCGCAAGCCTTTGAGCACGGATTCCACATAAAGGCCAGTGCCGCCGCACATGATTGGCACCTTGCCTCGCGCCCTAACCTCGCGTTCAGCATTGGCAAAGTCGCGCAGGTACTCATAGAGATTGTATTTGTAACCCGCAGGCTCAATGTTGATCAGATGATATGGCACCTCGCCATATTCATCCAGGTCCTTGCCGGTGCCAAGATCCATGTCGCGATAGATCTGGCGCGAATCAGCGCTCAAAATCTCGCCATCGAGCATGCGCGCCAAGTCAACGGCTCGCGAGGTCTTTCCGGAAGCCGTAGGCCCAGTGATTACGATCAATGGCACTGTGGATTTCGCACCCATAGATTATTGCTGTCGGCGATGCTTCCAACGCAGGTCAACGCCAGTGACATAATGGCGCCAGAATTTGCGCAAACGGAAAAATGGGCGATCTTCATTATTCTGCGACACTGACATCCAATGCAAGTCGGTATAATCGACATTCCAATCCTTAAAATCCGACAAGCGGAAGGTCGGCCGGTAATTCTTAATAGGATACAGGCGCTTGCCTTCCCGGTCATATGTCTTCCAAGCCATGGTGATGGTGAATATGCGATGCATTTCAAATGCGAAAGCTCTTGAAATCATGCCCGCCTTCATCATCATGTCGATTTGGTAGAGATTGAACCACTCACCCTCCAAGCCAGAGAAGTTCTCCTCGCCTGGCACGAAAGCAGCGTAATGGTAGGTGATTGACTTGCTTGTATTGATCGTGAACAAGAATTTCAATTCGAAGTCATCGACGCCCGATATGTTCTTGAACATGGCCATAGCTTGCTCCATCTCCACATCGTCGGAATATGGCACCTCGCACACTGCGGGCGTGTCCCATAGGCCCAGGCCGCTCTTATCCTTGGCTACCTCTTGCAAGAGTATCTTATCGCCTCCTACCACCATGTAGCGCAGTTTGGTCATATTGTCATGATCCAGCCTTTGGGGCGCTATCGATGCCTCGAAATGCATGTTGGAATACCTCGATGTGTAGTATATGATGGAGAGCACATACACTGTGAGGGGCACTATGTAGTAGAAGAAAGTGTCGGGTGTATTGATATTGACATTGATGTAGAAAATGCAATAGTAGCACCATACTGCTATGCTAATCAACAGCGAAATTATAAAGTGCATCTTGATCTGTGACATGGCCTCAGCCGTGAACACATTGCATTCTATAGTCATCTTCACTGAGAATGTGTGCTGCTCCTTGCATGCCTTGCAGTGGCGAGTGTGCATGCGCCTGATCAGCGCAAGGCCAAACATTGCTGCAGCCACCGGATACACTATCAAGGTGGATATGAAAGGCTGAGGATCATGCATCTCGCCAGCAATGCCCCAATGGCACCACTTGGTATTCATGATATTGATCACCAGCATGATCAATGAAGATATGAATAGAGTATAGACGGTATAGTAGGTTTCAAGCGAACAATTGAAAGTGCCTCGTACAAGATTGTAATTGCTGAATGAGATGACTGGAATTATCAAAAGAAAACCCACGAATGGCAGCCACATGCATGGCAGACACCACCCGAGCACTATGAGTGTGATGATCGCTCCTCGACATATTACCCATGTGAGGAAAAGCTGATTAAATACTTTCTTGAAACTTATTGATGTTGGCATGTGACGATTTTTATTTATCTAAGTTCTTACTGAAAAAGTCGAACATTTTGGCGTACACCACAGCTCGCGCATTGCATCCGTAGATGCTGTGATTCATATTGGGGAAGATGAACATATCGCATAGCCCTCCAGCGCTCTGCAATCTTGACACATACTGCAGAGAATTCTGAGGATGCACATTGTCATCGGCAGTGCCGTACATTATCAAAAGCGGGCAGCTAAGCTTGTCGACACGGTATAGCGGACTGCCTTGGTAGTAACCCTGTTCGTTCTGTTGCGGAGTGAGCATGTATCGCTCGGTATAGATGCTGTCATAGAATTTCCAGCTTGTCACGGGAGCGATTGCCACGGCAGCCGCATAGGGATTGCCATCAGCGCTGGCAGCCATCAGAGTTTCATATCCTCCATAGCTCCAGCCATGGATTCCTATTCTCTTGGGATCAGCCCAACTCTGCTGAGCCACCCATTTTGCAGCATTCACCTGGTCAATTGTCTCATAAGTGCCCAATTGCTTGTATACAGCATCCATGAATGCGCGACCTCGGCCACCAGTACCGCGGCCATCCACGCAAACCACAGCGAAGCCATGCAGCGCAAAATAATTCTCCCAATCCATCGACCAGGAATTGAGCACTGACTGCGATCCAGGACCGCTGTATTGATACATCACCACCGGCAATTTCCCAGTGGCGGTCGGGCTCTTGATAATGTAGCCGTTGAGAGTGTTGCCGTCGCTTGTCATTGTGAAGAATTCGCGCTTGGGCATATTGGCCATGCGAGCAGCATAGGCAGCATTGTCCTCGATCACTCTCACCTGCTTGCCATCAGCATTGTTGATGGTATAAATCGGCGGTGTATTGACATCGCTGTATCTCATCATGCAGTAAGTCATGTCAAGCGAGAAGTTGGCCGAGGTAGTGCCATTGGCTTTTGATATCACAGTCTGCTTGCCCTTGGGGTCCAAGCGATACACCACGCGGTCCATCGGCGTGGGTGCTGCAGCCTGGTAATAATAGTTGCCCTTGGCATCACGGCCATAGCATGCTGTCACATCCATTCCATCCTGAGAGATGGTGGCCTGGAGTTCGCCGCTGTAAGAATAGCGGTAAATCTGGTTCCATCCGCTGCGAGTGCTGCGCACCAGGAAGTAATCGCTGCAGAAATGCAGATCCTCATACGCCGACGGATCTATCCAAGCCTTGCTATCCTCGGTATACACAGCCTTGCTAAGGGTCGACTTCGGATTCACGGCGTAAATCTCCATGTGATTTTGGTCGCGATTGAGGGTGACTGTCATCAGCCTTTCGGGCGAGCCGCCATATTCTATTCTGGGTATGTATTCGATTTTGCCATCGGGCAAGGTAATGTCCTTGATCTTGCGGGTCTCCACATCATAGCTATGGAGGGTCACCACCGCGTTTGCCACTCCTGCTACTGGATACTTGTAGCTGTAAGTGCCAGGGTAATATGCGTATTCGTCCATTGGATCGCATGTGCCCTGATACAAGGGGAGATTGTACATTGGCACCTGGCTCTCGTCGTAGCGCAAGTAGCAGAGATTGAGATTGTCGGGGGCCCAAGCCATTGAGCAGCTGGTGGTGAACTCCTCCTCATACACCCAGTCGGGCACGCCATTTATGATCTTATTGATTTCACCATCTTTGGTGACCTGCACCTCCGAGTTGTAAATCAATTTCTTGATGTAAATGTTATTGTCGGCCACGAAGGCCACCATCAATCCGTCGGGCGACATCAGAGGCGAGCGCTGACACTTGAATTGAGTGGAGAGGGGCTTTAGCAGTTTGGTGCGTAGCTCGTACACATAATATTCGGCTGTGAAGCTGCGGCGATAGATGGCCTCGCTGTTGCAATACACCAGCATAAAGCGTCCATCCTTGCTCATTTGGAAGCCCTCGATGATTGGCAAGGTCGACTCGCGAGTGTCGTTAATGTCAATCAGAGTCTCGATTTTCTTGCCTGTGGCTATGTCATAGCGATCCACAGTGCGCTTGTCGCTTGACAGCAGCAGATATCCATTGCCATCGGGAGCGTAGACAAAGCTTGGAGGCGTAGCGGGCCTGTTGGCGGGATATACATACTGAGCGATGTCAGACACTACTGGAGAAATCTGAGCTTGGCTGCATGCGCCGGCTCCTACGGCTATTGCTATTGAAAGGTATGATCTTAGGGTCATAGTTGAAGGGTTTAAAGGTCAAATAGTGAACGTTGCGCTTCATTTTCCACCTGGCGCTTTCTTTGAGGCGCCTGATAGCCGAACTGTGAAGGCGGATCTTGTGTTCTCATGGGCGATTCCTCATCGGGTACCGAGACGAGCCAGTCGGCTCCCGAGATGATGTCATCAACATCGTCGATCGATGCGGGACTCTTCATCTTGCGCGTCATCTTCTTTTTGGCATCGCTTTCTATTTCGTTGGTTTCTGTTTTCTGAGGGTCTGAGGTCTGGTTAAGAGCATTGATTGTCTGCTCGAGTCGCGCCTTTTCCTCGATATGGAATTTGATGGTGTCTCGCAGATCTTTGTTCTCATCTTGAGCTTTGCGCAGCGATTCGCGCAGCTTTTCTATGCGAGCATCCATTTTGGCGCGCACATCTTCGAATTGCTCCACTTGCGCCTGTATTGCGCTCAGTTCTTCTACTGAAACGCAGTCCTGCAGTGCTTCCTCTTTTTCATGCAATGCCGACTGAAGATTGGCAGCGCGCTCTTCAGCCTCAGTTAGGCGCATCTGAGCCTCTTCCAATTGAGCCTCCTTCACTTGGATTGCCTTTTTCAAGTCATCCATTTGGGCCTCCTGCAGCCGCATCTTCTCTTCATCGTCCTTATGGGCCTCCTGATAATCCTTGAGGGCTTTGGTAGCCTCTGCCGCTTGCTTTTTGAAATCGCTGAGCATGGCGTCGTTCATGTCGCTGCGAGTCTGCGAAAGTTGGATGTCCTCAAGTTGAGCTTCAAGCACAGCCGCTGCCTTGGCTTTGTTGAGCATGCATTTGTTTTCTATGTCAAGTTGCTCCTTTTCAGCCTCAAGGCGCATCACCTGATCCTCGAGATCCTTTACCCGCTCTTGCAGGGCCCTTTTCTGGCGGTCAGCGCTCAACTGTCGATCCTTAAGCTGTGATCGCTTCTCTTCGAGCTCGGCCGCATGTTTGCGCAGTTCGTCAGCATCAGCTTGGAGCTTTTCGCGCTCGGCTGCCCAGTCGGCCTGGCATTTCTGGTGGGCGCTTCTGCGCACATCGGTCAGATACTGCTTAAGCGAGAGGTCTAAGGCATCATATAGGAATTGGCGCTCCTTTTCGCAGTCGACCGATTGAGCCAGAAAATCAGGCAAAGCCTGATTGAACACCTCCACCACCTTTCCGAAGATCAAGTTGACGTGTTCGGCATCGATATCTAAGGCTTGCACCGCTGCAGATGGCGGGCCTGCAGTTGCTGCAGGCTGAGTCGTGGCTGATTCGGTTGTGGTATCTTTCAGCACCTCGTCGTAGTACGGGTCGGTATCGTTTCCAAATCCGAATGCTCTTGCTATTTTATTAAAAAATGCCATTATTCTTTATCCATGGTTGAAGGTTGGTTAACACTGGCTGAGGGCTTAGCCACCACTCCTATTCCCTTCTTTCCGTTGATGGCAATTGAGAGAGGTGAGTCAAACTGTATGATTCTAAGACGTTCGTTCTCATAGATTGCGGGCTGCTGATCGAGATATGCAAGGTCAGCAACGCCGTCGCCAATTGAGGGATTTATTGTGAAGTATCCAACACCGAAGGATGTAAGATTTTGGAAGAAATGGGTGCCTTGGCTGGGCTCTATGCGGTAATGCGCCAATGATGATTCCACGATGAGGCGAGCCGCCGATATCGAGGCCCATTTCACCGGAATGCCCAACGCCGGGTCGCTGCTCCCCCAGCGGCCGGGTCCTATGAGCACATAATTCTTGCCCTCGGCCATGTACTTGCGGTTGATTTCGGCTATTTCTTCAGCCACCTTGGGATTGTTGAAGGAATCGAATTTCTCAGGCCGCACATAGATGATAGTATCCACATTCTCTATGTTGCCATGGCCCAGGGCAGTATTGCTGCGCAGAATGAGTTGGTCATCGGGGATTTCCAAGATTTCATCATCGACCATGTCTTTCTTGTCGATGATGGGGCGGATCTGCAGCCAGTAGATGTATCCCTTAAGCTCAGTGCCTCCGGGAGTATTCTGCTCATGCTGTACGCGTGGATCGTTGACCACACCGGCAAATTCGATTTCTATCGGACGCCTCATTTCTTTCTGGCCAGTGGAAAGCATGAAATCTACGCATTCGGCCAGGGGGAAAGCCTTGTCGCGCAGCATGTTGTTGAAGGTTACCACTCGGCGCCCCTTGCCGCGCTCATAATCGAGCAGCATGTCGTTGGCAAAGTCGTAAGTGCTCACCATGTGGCGCAGTGCTCCCGTATCGGCGAAATTCTGTACCGGCTTTTTCACTATGTTGAAGCTGTCGTCGACCTTCATCTCCTCGATTTGCTGCTTTGCTTCCAGGGCAAAAAGATGAGTCTGCGTGTCCTTGAGAGCCAGGTCGAGAGTTGATGTTTGCAGCACATTCTCGGGATGCTTCGGCGAGAACCGCAGGCTGCGGCCACCGTCAACTATGTATTTTCCCAAGCCTACTGCCACTTGCACCACTCCATCCTCGGCTTGCTCATCGTTGATGGGATAATAATTGAGGCTGCGGCCGACTCCGGAGAACGATGGGAAATAATATCCCTCATGGTTCTCCCCTACCACCTCCTGGATTATGACAGCCATCTTTTCCTGATCTATCACATTGCTGGTGGCTGTCATGTAAGCCTTTGAGGCAGCGTAGAAGACGCTGGCGTACACCGCCTTGATGGCGCTGCACATGAGTTGGCGCATCTTCTCCTTATCCTCAAGATAAGGGATCATGTAGGTGGAATAAATGCCGGCAAATGGCTGGTAGTGAGAGTCCTCAAGCAGACTTGAGCTGCGTATGGCGAGCGGTCGGTTGATTACCTCGCACAGTGCCAGCAGATCTTCGCGAATGGTTTCGGGCAGCATTGCCTGCTCGAATCTTTGCAAGATTTCCTCGTCGCTTGCATTGCTCAGGGCAAAGGGATACAAGTCGTTGGTGCGCATGAACTCATCGAAGACATCGGTGCAAAGCACCACGCTTCGAGGGATCGTGATCATCACGCCATCGAAATTGTCACAGATAGGGTTCTTCTTGATGATGCTGTCGACAAATGCCAGGCCGCGGCCTTTTCCGCCAAGAGAGCCTTGACCAATGCGCGCGAAATTGGAGTAGTAGTCAAAGCGATCTTTCTGAAACACAGCCACCACGCCCTTGTTTTTCATGCGGCGATATTTCACAATGACATCGAAGATAAGCTTCTTTGTCTGGGGAATATCCTCAAGGCCGTTGCTGCGGTGTATTTCCAGCACTTCAGCTATGGGAAACAGGGCTCGGCTATAGAGCCATCGCGATATTTCGTTGCGGTGGGCATGATAGAGGAGCGACTCGTCGGGGATGTCAAACACATGCTTCTGCAAATCTTTAAGCGTGCGTATGCGCATGATCTCCTCGCCTGTCTCCGGATTGCGGATGATGAAATCTCCAAAGCCGAAATTCTTGGTGATCGCCTCGCCTAAGTCTACGGGTAACTTTTTTGAGTTTTTGTCAAGGAAAATGCCTCCGAACTCGGCCACTCTCTCAGCGTTGCGCACTTCGGAAGACTCTATGATTATGGGTATGTACGGGTCCTTGCTGCGTATGTATCGCGCCAGGCTTATGCCGGCGTCCTGATCTTTCTTGCCTTCGCGGTTGAAAGACACGTCGCTGATCACTCCCAGCAGATGATCTTTGTATTTCTCATAAAGAGTCACTGCCTCCTCATAATTTCTGGCTAAGATCACCTTTGGGCGTCCGCGCATGCGCAGCATCTGCTCGTGCTCATTGAGGGCCTCAGTTGAGAATACCATCGACTGGTTGAGCAGATATCGATATAGCGTAGGCAGCACTGAGGAATAGAATCTCACAGAGTCTTCAACCAGCAAGATGGCTTGCGTGCCCACCTCGAGCAGGTCGTGCTCAGCATTCATCCAATCTTCCAGAAGCTTGAGGATTGCCAGCAGCAGGTCGACATTGCCAAGCCAGCTGAACACATAGTCGATATGCGAGAGATCCTGGTTGGCCAGTCTTCGCGACACCTCCTTGGAGAATGGCGTCAGCACCACAAACGGCACATCGGGGTGCGCCTCCTTGATCGATGCTGCTCCGTCGAAGGTCTCAGAGATGTCTACGCCTGGCATGGCTATCACCAGGTCGAATTTTTTCTGAGCCATCACATCGAGGGCCTCGCTCACGTGAGCCACTCGGGATACTCGCGGGGGAGAGCTCAGGTTTAGTGAAACGTATTCGAAATACAATTGCTCTTCGACACGTCCGTCCTCTTCCATGATGAAAGCATCATAGGGGGCAGCAATCAGCAGCACATTGAAGATGCGACGCTGCATCAGGTCCTGAAACGATGTGTCTTTAAGATATAGTTGGCTTAATGCTGACTCATTCATTCTTGTGGGGTAAGGACCTTGGGATATCACAGTTGGGGACAGACTCCTCTAACTTGTCCAAAGCCTATCAACGTGCAAATTTACCGATTTTTATCGAAAATAAGAAATTATTTCTTATTTATTTCGGTGTATTTAGTGATGGCACGTCGAAAATAGGTCTTTTTGGCCATTTTCTGTCCACATATCGTTGTAAATATCCTCGGGTGTCAGCCGCAATTACTGGATCCGTGTCGAAATGCTGATTATAGAGCAGACCTTCGAGCTCCACCCCGGCATGCTCGATTGCACCGAGAGAAAGCAGGGTGTGGTTGATGGAGCCGAGTTTGCCATTGGTCACAAGCCACAGCGGCAGATGGCGCGAAGCCACATAGTCGAGAGTGCATGTCTCGTCGGTGATTGGCACCATCAGGCCACCAGCGCCCTCGATCAGCACCACATCGTAGCGGCGCTCCAATTCCTGGTGCGCACGGTCGATGACTTCAAGATCAATCTCTGCACCGTCGATTCGGGCAGCAAGCTGAGCCGATGCGGGATATGTGAAAATAACTGGAGCGGTCAGCCCTTCACGGTCTTCGGGCAACTCGCCGGTGCCCAAAAGCTGGCGATGTTTCTCGATGTCCTCCGACGATCCCACGCAGCCTGTCTGGATGAATTTCATGGTCACCACTTTTAGGCCCTGTTCCATCAGGAGTCGGGCCAGCCATGCCGTGCAATAGGTTTTGCCGGCATCGGTGTCAATGCCGGAAATGAAATAGCTCTTTCCCATAACTTTTTTTATTTTTTCATGAAAAGGCGAGCCATCGATCGCTTGTCCTCACGCTCTTTAATCGATTGGCGCTTGTCGTACTCCTTTTTGCCACGTCCCAGGCCAATCACCAATTTGGCGAGTCCTCGCTCGTTGATGAAGAGTCGCAGGGGCACTATGGAAAAGCCAGCATCCTTGCCGTCCTTCTCCAAGCGCCTGATTTCTTTCTTTTGGAGCAACAGCTTGCGGTCGCGGCGAGCTGCATGATTGTTGTATGAGCCATAAAAATACTCAGCGATGTACATGTTTTTGACCCATAGCTCGCCATTGTTCACATAGCAGTACGTATCAGCAAGGCTCGCTTTTCCCTGGCGTATCGACTTTATCTCTGTGCCGGTCAGCACCATGCCCGCAGTATAGGTGTCAAGTATCTCGTAGTCAAACCGGGCTCGCTTGTTCTTTATGTTTACGTCTTTTGCTTCCATTTTCTTGTTGCTTAGATAGAAGTCTCCTTAGTTGACGAGTATGTAGTCAAACATGCCTTGTATCAGCAGCGGGGGCATGATGATTGCCACAATCAATAGTAGCACGAATCGCAGCTCATGATTGCGCGACACATGCAGATAAGTGCCTGATTTCCAAAGCACCAGCATCACAGCCAAGGGCATTAGATACGGCAGGCCCACGCTCAGCGGCAACAGGCTGCACACGATGCTTGCCAGTGCCAACAGGCTCACGGCATACACCACCATGATCTGGCAACGAGTATCGTCGATTTCGCCATCAACCCATCGGCTCAGATATTCCTTGCAACAAGCATTGGCAAAGAAATATGTCACGAAATAGCTGGCAAACAAGGCCACCGCCCTCACTAATGTGGTGGAAAACTGCATCTGAGGATCATAGAACAACTCTAAGAACACTGCCAAGGAAGCTACTCCCATCAAGGGGTACATGCAACGCAGGGCCAGTTCCTGGGGCTTATGCTCGGATGCGGCAATATCCTCCCACCCGCTCGTCGGAGACAATATTAATTGCAATATGTTTTTGTAAAAAATTGTCATTTCTCAATAGTATGCGTGGTTACGTCTTGCAAAGTTACGAAAAAAAATAAAAAAAACGGGCCTAAACCCGTTTTTTCAATATTTTTATTCGATTACTCTGCGAGCGCCTATGTAACGCTTTGAATAATAACCCCCGTCGGGGTATTTGTCATATCTCACTCCGCCTGAGGTGGCTGCGTGGATAAAGGTGACTGTGCCGTCCTCAGCAACATCAACTGCCAATCCCACATGGCCCACACGGCTCTTGCTGGCTCCGCGACCGCTGAAAAACATGAGGTCGCCAGGCTGTATCTCTGAGTTGTCGATTTTCACGCCTTGGGTGTATTGATCGCCCGACGATGCCTTCAGCTGGATGTCAAATGCCTTGAACACGAAGCTTGTGAATCCTGAGCAGTCGAATGCCCTGGGTCCTTTGCTTCCGCGCGAATACGGACGCCCGAGATAGCTTTTAGCATAGCTGAGGATGTCGCCCACCAGCTCCTGGCGGTCCAAGTCATCTTCCTGCTCGGGCAGGTAGAGAAACACTGATGTCGGATCTATCTCCACGTTGAGAGCCAGTCGGTCGCTAATCTGAAACGGCTCTTCAGCCATTGCTTGCTGAGGAGCGCAAATCAGCGCCACTGCTGGGAGCAGCGCGGCGATCGTCATCTTTTTTATAGAGGAAAGTAATTGCTTCATCAATCATGGTTTATTTTCACTTGCAAAGTTACGGGAAATATGCAAAAAACACAAGTTAATTTAAGCAAAGCAATCGCAAATCAAGCGAATCGGCTATTTTACTTTTTGGGATTGACGATGCGTTCGCCAAGGAATTTGGCGAATTGTGACTTTATTTGATAGAGACTGAAGAGATTGGCCATCAAGGTCTGGGTCAACGCCGGGTCTTTGGAATTTTCCTTGATTTGAGCTTGGATATCAGATATTTGGAGTTCAAGGATGGCGAATTTCAGTTCCATCACTGCCCTGACCACCAACTCCTGCAAGCGGTCTACCTCGGTCTCAACATGCTGGTACTTGGTATGCACCTTGCTAAGCGAGTACCGCTCAGCTGCCAAGGCGGTAGCCAAGGTGCGCACCTGATCGTCGGGCGAGGACAAGAAGTGGTTTTCCAGATATTTCATGGTGAAGTCGCTCACCTGCTCATTTTCCTTCTTATTAAGATCTTCGACCAACTGCGCCTCGCGCGTCTGCATGTCGGCCAAGTCCTTGCCTCGCAGGCGGATTTCTTCCTGGCCCTTCTTGAGCTGGTCAGCCTTCCATTGCGCGATGCGCTGCTTTTCTTGATTCAATGCCCAAGTCCATTGATGGGAATACAGCTTATCGGCCTCTTCAAAGAGTTTTCTTACCACGGGATGAGTCAGTTCGATGTCATCGTTGCCAAGTTCTTGCGTGATGTAATCGATTACGGTGACGGTGACGGGCTGACTGCCTGCTTCCTCGCTAAGTTCTTCCGCAATTGGCATGAACCCATATTTCACCAAATACTTTGCCAGCACCATCTCGGGGCGGCGCAACTTTTGCTGAGTCTCATCGAGCACTATCCGCATAGGCTGATTGTTGACAGCGCTTTCCTCTCCCCCAGTCTCAGAAGTGGTCTCATCCTGAATCTTCCCGCCTTGCAATGCTTCTTTGGCCTTTTTCTCAGCCAAGAGAGCAATATCGCGATCAAGTTGCAGGGCAAGTACCTTCTCATCAATGTCAAGCAAGCGTGAGCATTCTCTCACATAGATGGCGCGAGTCACCGGACTTGGTATTACCGCGATCGAACGCACGATGTCATTGATCACCTTTGCGCGAGCTATTGGATCGCCTGCCGCGTCCTTGAGCAGGATGCGGGTCTTGAAGGTGATGAAATCCACTTCGTTCTGGTGAATATAGTCCTCCACCTCAGTGGCCGAGTGAGATTGGGCGAACGAGTCGGGGTCATCGCCCTCGGGGAGCAACAGCACCTTAATATTCATGCCCTCGGCCAACAGCATGTCGATGCCTCGGAGCGAGGCCTTGATGCCCGCCGCGTCGGAGTCGTAGATGACAGTGACGTTGTCAGTGAAGCGGTGGATCTGGCGTATTTGGCCATCGGTCAGGGAGGTGCCCGACGATGCCACCACATTCTCCACTCCCACCTGATGCATGGAGATGACATCCATGTAGCCCTCTACAAGGATGCATTTGTCGCGCTTGGCAATGGCCGATTTGGCTTGATACAGGCCATAAAGCTCATTGCTCTTGCGATAAATGGGGCTTTCCGGCGAATTGACATACTTGGCCATCTTCTTGTCGGAGCGCAGAGTGCGGCCTCCGAAAGCCACCACTCGGCCCGATACCGAGAAGCATGGGTACATCACTCGAGCCCGGAAGCGGTCATATAGGCGACCCTGCTCATTGCGCACCACAAGTCCGATCTTAACCAGAAGCTCAGGATTATATCCCTTCTTTACCGCTTCCTGGTAAAAGGCATCGTTTTTCTCAGGAGAAAATCCCAAGTGGAACTTTTTGATCATCAGGTCGTTGATTCCGCGATGACGGAAATATGCCAAGCCCACATCGCGTCCCTCGTCGGTATTCGCCATGAAATTCTCAAAATACTTCATGGCGAAGTCGTTGATGGCGAGGAGCGATTCGCGCTCCGAGGCTTCCCTTTTCTCCTCATCTGAGAGCTCGCGCTCCTTGATCTCGATGTTGTATTTCTTGGCCAGGTATCTGAGCGCTTCCACATAGGTCATCTGCTCATGCTCCATGATGAAGCCTACGGGACTGCCCCCCTTGCCGCAACTGAAACATTTGCAATAATTCTTGGTCTTGGAAACCGAAAACGATGGCGTGCGCTCATTATGGAAAGGGCAAAGGCCCATGTAATTAGCGCCTCGCTTCTTTAAGGTCACAAAATCGCTCACCACCTCTACGATGTCGGCGGCGTCGAGTATGCGTTGTACTGTCTCTCTGTCAATCATATTGCAAAGTTACGAAATATAATGTGTCCTTAAGCATTGGATTTAATAAATTTGGGGGATTTTCGGTAATTATTGAAAACTTTTTGTAACTTTGTAATTCGAAAAGGAATAAATTTCTCCGATAAGTATGAAACGAGTCCTCATTCTATTAACCGCAATGCTGGCCTTGAGCGCAAGCCACGCATTCACGATAATCGTGCGCTCGGTCGACGGCACGGCCCAGTCATTTGATTCCTCACAAGTCGCAAGCATTAATCTTAGCGACCAGGGAGGCGCCATAGTCAACCTCAATGGGTCGGAAGCGCCTGTGACAATCTCGGCTGCCGATTTCAAAGAAATAGCATTCTCCGATGGCAATAGCCTTGGATCAGTCCTTTCCGACAATCCCGCTTTTGTCATTGAAAATGATGCCATAAAGATTACCGACGGCACTTCGGGCTGCCTTTATGACCTCAATGGCCGCATCCTGAGGAACTCGCAAGATGGCCACATCAGCCTGATTGGCCTCAAATCGGGCGTATATGTGATTAAGACCGGAACTGCTAACGCTAAATTTTACTTGCAATGAAACGCCGCCATCTTTTACCCCTGTGCCTCATTGTGGCCACCGCAGCGCTGGCCTACGACATTGTATGGATTAATACCACCACTGGCATCAGCATAGGCGTGGAGCCCGAGTCGGATGTGTCGATTCGTTACGCCGACGGCTACTCATCAGTGGAAGTAGTAAGCAGCGACCAGGTTGCTGGCACTCTCAGCACCAGCGAAATCCGGGATATCACCGTAGGCGAAACCGATGGAGAGTTCAAGGTAGTATTCGATGGCGAAAGCGCCACCCTGGAATATCCCACTTACTTCACCACTAAAGAAGCCGATGATCTCAGCATCAATATCGATGGCGCCCATGTTGCGATTAATGTTGGCGACAACACTTCAATAAAGACTCTCAAACTCACAGCCACTGGCACCACGGATAATGGTCAGCTAAAGGTGATTGGCGACATTCCAGTAAAAATCACCCTTGACAACGCTTGCATCTCCAATAACACCGGCAGTGCCATCAACACCCAGGCTGGCAAGACAGAAATCGTGCTGGTCGGTGACAATATTCTCTCTGATGCTGCCGAATACGTAATACCCGATGGCGAGAAGGACAAGGGCACAATTTACAGCAAGAAGGCTCTCACCATCTCTGGCGACGGTTCGCTTACGGCCACAGGTCTCTATAAACAAGCCATTTGCACCGACAAGAAATTCACTCTCGAGGGTGGCGACATTACCCTGAACGTTACGGCCGATGACACCAAGGGCATCAAAGCCGACGGCGATGTCACTATCTCAGGCGGAAGTCTCAATCTCATCGTGAGCGGAGCGCAGAGCAAAGGCATCAAGACAGAAAGCGACTTCATAATGACGGGCGGTTCTCTTGAAAGCACCCTCTCTGGCGAAGCCGTAGTGACCGATGGCGACCCATCATACTGCTCAGCCATCAAAGCTGACGGAGCGGTTGACATAAGCGGAGGCGAAATCACAATCCAGGGCACAGGAAAAGGCAACAAGGGCATATCCTGCGACAGCATTGCCACATTCACCGGAGGCATAATCTCTATTGAACTTTCTGGCAATGGAGCCGTATACACCGACGCTAATGGCAACAATGACACATACAGCAGCACCTGCATCACTGCAGATCAGACAGTGTATCTCTATGGCGGAGAATTCACCCTCTCCAACAGCGGCAGCGCAGGCAAATGCATCAAGAGCGACCAAGAGATCATATTTGGCCAAGAAGACAGCGAAGGTCCCACAGTGACTGCCAAAACTACCGGCGCCCGCATCAAAGAAAGCGATGCACAGGGCGGAGGCCATGGCGGAGGCTGGGGTCCTGGCGGAGGCGGCTGGGATGACCGTGCCGATTACAGCAATCCCAAGGTAATCAAGGCCGATGGTAATCTTACCGTCAATAGCGGTACCCTCGATCTCAGTTCAACCAGCGAGGGCGGCGAAGGACTCGAAAGCAAAGACACCCTCACCATCAATGGAGGCTACATAGAAATCTCTACGGTCGACGACTGCATCAATGCCAGCAAGCATATCCAGATAAATGGCGGAGAGATGCGCTTTGCCGCCAGCAACAACGACGCTGTCGACAGCAACGGCACCCTCAACATTGCCGGTGGCATCATCATTGCCATTGGTTCTTCAAATCCTGAAGGCGGCTTTGACTGTGACAACAACCGCTTCACCATTACCGGCGGCACAGCCATCGGTCTGGGTGGATCTACCTCCACTCCCACATCATCGGCTTGCACTCAGCGAGTGGTAATCTATCAAGCCAATTTCGTCAATGGCACCACCTACACCATCACCAACCCAGATGGCGATCAGGTCATATCTTTCAAGGCACCCAAGAACATCAACGGCAAGATGGTGATTACTACAGCCGGAATTCAAAACAATGGCACTTACTCCCTCTACAAAGCTGGCACTCTCGAGGGCGGTGACATCCATTGGGAAATGACCACCGATGCCCAATACACCCCCGGCACCAAGATTAAGACCTTCACCCCCACTTCTATGGTGACAAACATTTGATTGACAGCGGAGAAATGGATTATATTTTCAAATTGCCCCTGCAAGTGCGCGACTATGAAGTCGACGCTCAAGGCATAGTGAACAATGCCGAGTATTTGCATTACATGGAGCATACGCGCCATGAATTTTGCAAGCAAGCCGGATTATCATTTCGTGAAATGCATGAGCAGGGGCTCGATCCTGTGGCCACTCGCATAGAAATCGACTACAAAGCGAGCTTAGGACTTGGCGACGAGATGCTCAGCTGTCTCAATTTGGAGCGCAAAGGCCCCCTATTTGTCTTCCATCAGGATATTTACAAGATGGATGGAACCTTGGTCACCAAGGGCGTGGTGTCAATTGCCTGTCTGGATCACGGACGCTTGTGCCGAGGCGATCAGTTGGCTCAGGCTTTTGCAAAATATCTCTGACAATCCCATGGGAATAGTGATGGACGCAGGTATATATCAGATCGCCTTCAGCATGCTCAAGGGCATGGTTGGCGCCACAGCCAAAGAGATGCTTCGACGAGTGGGCAGTCCCGAGGCAATGTTCACTTATTCTCATTCGCAGCTTCAGGCCCTCACTGGCGTCAACAGCGAGATATTCGGTGACGAATACCGACAGCAGATCTTAGACCGCGCCGCCAAGGAATTTGCCATAGTCGATGGCAACAGCAATGTGCGCACCCTGTTTATGGGCGATGAGAACTATCCACAGCGCATGATCGATTGCGAGGACGCTCCCACATTGCTCTATGAGTGCGGCAATGTCGATTTCAACACGCCCTATGTGGTGGGCATCGTCGGCACTCGCCACGCCACTCCCTATGGCATCGATTTCACCACTCGCTTGGTCACTGACTTGGTGGCTATGTTTCCGGGCATAATCATCGTGAGCGGATTGGCTTTTGGCATTGACATAGCAGCTCACAAGGCTGCGCTGGCAGCCAATGGGCTCACTGTGGCTGTAGTGGCACATGGTTTGGAGACAGTGTATCCGGCCGAACATCGCGACTTCGCTGAGCGCATAGTGAGGTCAGGCGGAAGCCTGATCACTGAGTATCCTACGGGATATCGGATTCAGCGCCAGTCCTTTTTGGCCCGCAACAGGATTGTGGCTGGAATCAGCGACTGCATTGTGGTGGTAGAGTCAGATGTCAAGGGAGGCTCAATGGCCACTGCTCGGCTCGCAATGGGATACAATCGCGATGTGTTCGCCCTGCCCGGTCGCGTCACCGACCTTTACAGCCGAGGCACCAACAAGCTCATAGCCCAGGGCAAGGCCCAGCTCATCACAAGCGCGCAGGATCTGGCCTCGGCCATGATGTGGACTCCAGCCGAGCAGGCTTCGCCCTCAGCATCCCCTACTCTGTTCCGGGCTCTCAACCAAGAGGAGCAGATGGTATATGACTTCATCATCGCCAATCCCGAAGCCACCGAAAACGACATGTGCGTGCAGTTGGCAATGCCCTTCTCGCGCATTGCAAACATCATATTCACTCTTGAAATGGAGGATTTCATCGTGAAGGTGCCAGGCGGAAGATACATGGCATCTTCGCGATAGTCATTCCTCACTTTCCTGCGTGACTGATTCACGGCGGACATCGTCAGCAACCATCCTTATCTCCTCATAGCTATAATCTTCCGGCAATTTTTCTTTTACATCCGTAAGAGAATGGGCTTCGCTAAAGCTTGCCAAGGCTTCGCGTATTTTCAACTGCCGCTCTTTTGGCACTATATCATCAATCTGCAACTCACCATTTCCAATCCATCTTGACAAATGGTTGTAAATGGTGCCAAGGGTTAGAGAGCGCCCTTTGGCGATTTCTTCCGGCTTCATTCCATGGCGATACATATCAAGAGTCTTTTGGAAGGTGGATTCCTTCTTAACCGCACTTTCAGGTCGCTTCGCTCTATCTTTTGCAAAATATTTCTTTGATGAATTCTTAGAACCCTCCATCTGGCTCTTCTTAAGATTTGGGATTGAGCCTATCTGCGCTTTAGCCTTTATGTTGAGATAGCTGGAAATGCTGAAGGGATTTTCTTCGAGGTTATAGAAGATATCCGCCTTCACCTGGAATTCCTTCTTGAAGTCGGTCAGCGCGCGATTATAAGTTTCAATCACGCTTTTGTTCTCTATGGCTATGCCTGATTGCTTGAAAATGGGGATGAAGATTTCATTGAGAGCCTTGTTGAAATACGGAGCAGAGTCCTGAATGCGCTTTTGCAGAGTCTCTGGCACCTTGCATCCTACAAGCTGCTGCATTTGCGAGAGATAAAAGGCTCTGAATGTATTTGACACCATGGTCAATTTCTGTCTGAACGGTTCCTCGATTCCCTTTAAGCTTGCCAGCAATTCGGGATACTGACGGCTCAGATGCTCGTCAACCACGCGAGTATACCGGCGCCATGCGTTCTCCAGCGAGCGGAATGAATACAGATCGTCGAGAAGCGACAATAGATATTCTTGCTTGTAGCGAGGAAGCTGGTTTTCATATTCACCGATGGCCGATGACTCGTGTTGGATATATGAATCGACGCGCCTGTCAGTTATCACTGATTGGGCGTATATGGGCTGAGAGAGCACCAGACCCTCAAGGCTGCGACAGCGGCTAAGCGCCACATAGACCTGGCCATGGGTGAACGATGCATTCACGTCGAGCACAGCATGATCAAATGTCAAGCCCTGGCTTTTATGGACTGTGATGGCCCAAGCCAGCCTAAGCGGGATCTGCACGAAAGTGCCCACTACTTTCTGCTTGATTTTCTGTGTCTCTCCGTCAAGCTCATACTTGGTGTTTTCCCACTCTACGGGCCACACTGTGATAAGTCGAGTGTCGTTTTCCACACTCACTATGATTGAGCCGTTGGATTCAAGGCTTTCAACCGTGCCTATCAAGCCATTGAAATACTCACCCGTGCCAGAAGGATCGTTCTTGATGAACATTACTTGAGCTCCCTCCTTAAGGATGAGTGCCTTATCGGCTGGGAAGAGAGCCTCCGGAAAATCGTGCTCTATTTTGGCTTGAAATGTGACTTCTTGGCCAGGGAGACGCCTCATGCACGAGTCATTGTAGACTTGGGCTGAATAGTTATGAGTGGTAATCCGGATCCAGTCTTTCTCAGTGGGCTCAAAATAGGGCAGATATCGTGAGTTGAGAGCTCTCTCCACCTCAGGGGTAATGTTGCCCTCGCGCACATGAGCCAGTATGTCGATAAAAGTGGGATCCTCTTGGCGGTAGATCTGCTTCAGCTCTATGGTAACATAATTGAGCTCTTTCAGGGCTCTGCTTGCAAAAAAATACGGATTCTCGTAGCGCCCTGACAATATGCGCCATTCATCGTCCTTAATCACCGGGGCCAACTGCATCAGGTCGCCAATGAGCAACAACTGCACACCGCCAAAAGGCTTGGTGTGATCTCGATAATTTCGCAGCACGTCATCTACCTGATCGAGCAGGTCAGCCCTCACCATCGACACCTCGTCGATCACAATGAGATCGAGCGTGCGTATCAGGTTCTTCTTATGTTCGCTCATGCGAAACAATCCCTTCCTGTCTCTTTGCATCCCTGGCACCCAAGGACCGAAATCCAACTGGAAGAAAGAGTGTATGGTCTGGCCTCCGGCATTGATTGCGGCTACGCCAGTGGGCGCCAACACTACCATTCTCTTAGGCAAAAGTTCGCCAAGTCGCTTCAGAAATGTGGTTTTGCCAGTGCCGGCTTTGCCTGTGAGAAAAACTGAGACATTGGTGTTGGCCACAAACTGATAGGCCAGGTTCATCTCATAATTTTGCTTCTTGTACTTGATCTCGCCTTCCTCGCAGGTTTGCTGAGCGGCATTCTCGTAATTATCCGACACATAGAATACCACTTCGCGATTTTCTTCCATAGGATCTTTTTCAGTATGCATGTCTATTTTTGTGTTGTTCATTGAGATTTTGTCCATTTTCATGCAAATTTACGACATTTATGGAAGAATCAATAAAAATTTATGGAAGAATCAATAAAAATTTTTGAAGTCCGTGAACTTTTTTATCAATTTGCGCGTTTTGTAAAATAAGCATAAAAATATTTAAGAGTGAAATGCCATGGCACGCATAATACCTGAATCTGAATTGATCATTAACTCCGATGGCTCAGTGTTTCACCTGCACTTGCATCCTGACCAGCTCACCGACCGTATAATTATGGTTGGCGATCCATCACGAGTGAATATGGTAGCGGAATTTTTCGACACCCGAGACTTTGAAGTGATGTCTCGCGAATTCCATACCATCGGAGGCACATACCAAGGCAAGCCCATAATGTGCATAAGCCACGGCATTGGACCGGACAATATCGACATTGTAGCAACCGAGCTTGACGCGTTGGCAAATGTCGATTTCACAACACGTGAGGTAAAGGACAACCACCGCACACTTACAATGGTGCGAATTGGCACTTCGGGCTCATTGCAGCCTGAGATTACCATCGGCACTCCCGTAATCGCTGAGAAGTCTATTGGGTTTGATGGCGTCCTTAATTATTATGAAGGTCGGGATGATGTAGCCGACCTCGAATTTCAACATGCTTTATGCCATCACACCGACTGGAATCCCAATTGGGCAAAACCCTACGTAGTGGATGCCGACGCAGAATTGGTGCAACGCATCGGTCAGGACGACATGGTGCGCGGCAATACAATTTCGGCTGTGGGTTTCTACGGTCCACAAGGCCGCTACGTAAGGCTCCCATTAGCCAATCCTGATCTCAACCGCCGTCTTGAGGAGTTTGAGTACAAGGGGCGCCGCATCACCAACTATGAGATGGAGAGCGCGCCACTTGCAGGGATGGGACGCCTTTTGGGCCATAAATGCATGACAGTATGCTCGATCATCGCCAATCGATTTAGGGAAGATGTGAATCCCAACTACAAGTCGGGCATGCGCGATCTCGTAGCTCGCGTTATCGAGCGTCTATAGCCAAGGCCTCCTCTCACAGGGGCAGGCTATACGACCGACATTCTCACTTGTGTCAGCCTTTCTAACAAGGGCTCAAGCAAGTCAAGCCGAAGCATATTAGCGCCATCGCTTTTTGCTTCGGCTGGATTTTTGTGTGTCTCCATGAAGAGGCCGTCGACACCCACAGCCACACCAGCCTTTGCCACAGTCTCAATCATGTCGGGCCTTCCGCCGGTGACTCCGCCTCCCTGATTGGGCTGCTGCAGCGAGTGGGTCACATCCAATATCACCGGACATTTACACTCGTGCTGCATGGTGGGTATTCCTCGATAATCGATGATGAGATCGCCATAGCCAAAGGTTGTGCCACGGTCTGTCACAGCCACCTGGTCATTGCCAGCTGCCCGCACCTTCTCTACGGCAAAATGCATCGACTCCGGAGATAAGAATTGACCCTTTTTGATATTCACCAATTTGCCTGTCTTTGCCGCGGCCACCAGAAGTTCGGTCTGACGGCAAAGGAATGCGGGAATTTGCAGGATGTCTACATATTCGGCTGCCATTTCTGCCTCGTGGCACTCATGTATGTCCGTGACCACGGGTATGCCGTATTCTTGTCGCACCTTTGCCAAGATCTTAAGTGCCTTTTCGTCGCCAATGCCCGTAAAGGAATCCAATCTCGAGCGATTTGCTTTGCGGTATGAGCCTTTGAACACATAGGGGATCCCTAAGCGCTCGCATATTGGGAGTATCTTACCAGCGATTTCAAGGGCCATATCCTCGCCTTCAATCACGCAAGGTCCAGCCAACAAGAAGAAGTTATTATTTGGTGAAGATTTCAAATATTCTGAAGTAGTCATAATATCCTAATTAATTAGCTATCTGATTGATTATGTGGATGGTGTCGACAGCCACAAGGGCAGCGGTTTCGGTGCGAAGGCGATTGTCACCAAGAGTGACAGGCTTGAAGCCGGCGGCAATGGCAGCGGTCACTTCTTCCGATGAGAAATCGCCCTCGGGACCAATGAGAATGGCTGTGCTCAGACCTGGCTTGGCTGAGCGCGACAGCAGGGCGCGCTCATACTCATCGGAGCAATAGCCCATGAATCGCTGCTCTGCATCCACGCTCTTTAAGAAGTCGGATAGCGGCATCATCTCATCGATCTGCGGCAAAGTCGCCTTAAGGCTTTGCTTCATGGCAGAGATGGCAATCTTTTCCAAGCGGTCATGCTTGATCTCTTTGCGCTCGCTGTGAGCACAGCGCACAGGCACAATGCGGTTGATGCCTATTTCCACCAATTTCTCCACCAGCCACTCCATGCGGTCGTTGAGCTTAGTGGGCGCTACTGCTAAGGTGATGTGGTGGCTCCAATGCAGAGGCTGCTCTTTAGCCTCGACAATCTCCACCATGGCATGCTTGGGATGGGCCTCCAGCAGGCGGCATACATATCTCACCCCTCGCCCGTCGACCACCTCGAGGGCATCGCCCTCGCGCATCCTCAGCACCCTCACGCAATGCTGGCTATCGCTCTCAGGCAATATCGGATTGCTCTTTATGTCAGGACAATAGAATTGTATCATAACTCGCTCATGCCACCCGGAGCATCCAGGGTCTCACTTTCGCTTTCGTCAATTTCTACTTTATTTACATTCTGCTTGTCATTGTTGCGGAAAAGCAGCAGGAACAATACGCCTACCACAAAGGCGTAGGCTGCGAAGATGTACCATGACTGGCTCCAGCCTGCTATCTGATCCAATCCCTCGGGTTGGGAATACACAAAGTGGTTGATCACTTGCTGAGCAGCAAGAGTACCCACGCTGGCTCCTATGCCGTTGGTCATCACCATGAAGAGGCCTTGCGCCGAAGATCGCATCGATGCATTCACCTTCTGATCGACATAAAGCGAACCGGAAACATTGAAAAAGTCGAAAGCCACGCCGTAGACAATCATGGAGAGTATGAACCATATCACCCCGCTTCCAGGATTGCCTATGCCGAAAAAGCCAAAGCGCATTACCCAAGCAAACATCGACATGCACATCACAGTCTTGATGCCAAATCGCTTCAAGAAGAATGGAATCAGCAGTATGCACAGTGTCTCGCTAATTTGCGAAAGCGAGATCAGGGCATTGGCATTCTTCACGCCCCAATTGTCGGCAAATTCCGATATTGCGCCGAAGCTCTGGATGAAGGGGTTGGCGAAGCCATTGGTAATCTGCAGCGACACTCCCAGACACATGCTGAATATGAAGAACATTGCCATCTGCTTATTCTTAAAGAGCTTGAATGCGTTCAAGCCCAACGCCTCGCTCAGGCTCTTCTTGCCCTGATTCTTGATAATCTCGCACGCGGGCATTGACAATGCATATGCCGAAAGCACCAAGCTCAGCAAGCCTGATGTAAGCAACTGTGCGCATGTGTTCTGAAATCCCGTAAAGTTGACAAACAGCATGGCCACAATGAAACCTATCGTGCCAAACACTCTTATAGGCGGAAAATGCTTCACTGTATCCAATCCAGCCTTGCCTAAGGCATTATAAGCTACGGAATTGGCCAAGCCAATAGTAGGCATGTAGAATGCTACTGACAGAGTGTATAGTGTAAACAGGGGACCAAAACTGATGTCGCCCCCGGTAGCGTAGCTCCAGGCGCCGAGCATAAAGCATCCGGCTAAGCCATGGCATATCGAGAGCATGCGCTGCGCTTGGATCCAGCGGTCAGCTATAATTCCCACAAGGGCAGGCATGAAGATTGACACAAAGCCTTGCACGGCATAGAACCACCCTATTTGGCTTGCCAATCCATTCTTGGCCAAATAGCTTCCCAAAGAGGTCAGATAAGCTCCCCATACTGCGAATTCCAGGAAATTGAGGATTATCAGCCTGAATTTTATATTTTTCATGTGTATATTTTTTGTTAGGACTGTCGCCGCTTGTTAATTATCTCCTTGATTTTGGCCGCTTCTTCATAATTTTCTTCTTCGATATGCTGGTTAAGCAGCTTTTCAAGCTCTTCGAGGGGCAATTCTTCCATTTCGAGCTTATGATCGGCTGGTTCTGCCGCGGCCTCTTCTTCCTCTTCCTTCTCTTTGAAAATAGTGCCCGCCTCCTCTAAGATTTCCGGGGTGGTAAAAATTGGAGCGCCTGTGCGCACTGCCAATGCCACGGCATCGCTTGTGCGGGAATCGATCGTGATGATTTTCTGACCATCGTTGAATCGAATTTCCGAGGAAAAAACTCCATCCTCGAATCGGTAAATGTATACCTCCTCCATCTGTATGCCATAGGCTCGAGCAAAGGTGCAAAAGAGGTCATGAGTCATGGGCCGAGGGGTGGCTACTCCCTCCATCTTTATGGCAATGGCCTGAGCCTCAGCAGCTCCGATCACCACAGGGATGCGATAAGGGCCCCCCTCCTGAGCTAAGAGCAAAGCAAAGGCTCCGGTCTGCATCGGAGTGTAAGAAATGCCTAATACTGTCAATCTTACTCTATCTTCTTCCATATTTTATTGTCACTGTTAATATTCTTGATCCTGGGTTAATTCGCTTGCCAGTTATGCTTGATTTGCTTTGCCGCTATACTATTTCGCCACTCCCGTAGCAGATCCGCTTCTCCTTGTCGTAGATTACAGCGAATTGCCCCGGGGCTATGCCCTGCACATCTTCGGCAGAATCTATGCGATATATGCCATTGGCGTCCTTGCATAATCGCGCTGGCAGGAAAATGGGAGTGTGGCGATTTTTGAATGTGATCTCCACACCCTGCTCGTCCAGTTCGGGCCAAGGGTCTTCGGTTATGAAATGCATGTCGGCCAGATGCATCACTCGGCCATATTGTTTTTCGGTATCGTATCCTCGGCTCACATAGATCACATTGTCGTGGACATTCTTCTTCACCACAAACCACGGACCGCCTCCCAGGCCCAGACCCTTGCGTTGGCCTATGGTATGGAACCAATATCCTCGATGCTCGCCAAGCTTTTTGCCGGTCTCAATTTCAATTATCGGGCCTGGCTTTTCGCCCAAATGCCTGCGGATGAAATCATTATAATTGATTTTGCCTAAGAAGCATATTCCCTGTGAATCCTTGCGGTAAGCATTGGGCATGCGGGCGGCTATGGCCAGCTCGCGCACTTTGGCCTTGGGGAGTTCTCCAATCGGGAACATGATATGCTGCAACTGCTCCTGAGTGATGCGAGCCAAAAAGTCAGTCTGATCTTTCACCGGATCGTTGGCCGTGCCAAGCCACGCTTTCCCGTTGCGCATGATCTTGGTGGCATAGTGGCCAGTGGCTGTCTGGTCGAATTCATGGCCCCAGCGCTCTTCGAAGAATCCGAATTTGATCATGCGGTTGCACATGATGTCAGGATTGGGCGTCAGGCCTCCCTTCACGGTGCGCAGCGCGTACTCCATCACATTGTCCCAGTATTCTTGATGCAGAGGCACCACATCAAAGGGCAAATTGTATTTTTGTGCTATGTACTGACACATTTCGATATCTTCTTCGGCGCTGCAATCGCCCTCGCCATTGTCCATGCCGATGCGTATGTAGAATAGATGCACATCATGGCCCTGCTCCACCAGTCGGTGCACGGCCACAGCGCTATCCACGCCTCCGGATATCAATCCTGCCACCCTCATAAAAGTTACAAGTTACAAGTTACAAATTACAAGTTACAAGTTACAAGTTATAAGTTACAAGTTACTGCATTTGCTGGTTGATCTGGCGGAGGCCCAGCATGAGAGCATCCACTGACACATCCTTGCCAAGCACCTTGCGTCGAGCATCAAGGTAGTAAATGGTTGGCTGCTCGTCAAACTCAAAGTAGTCATTGACTTGCTCCGAGGCCCCTACCACCCATTCTTCGGGATAAGTCACAGCCTCAGCCTGCCATTGCTCAGTGTTTTGGCCTGGATAGATGGCAACAATCTTTACCAATCCTCTTTCGATCAGTTGCTTAAGATTGTAGTCAGCTCCAAGGCGCGCCTTGGCCAAGGTGCAATCAAAGCAATCTGGCTCCACAAAGAAAAGCACTATGCGCGAAGCGATAACATCGCCCAGATTGCTCTGGCTGCCATCGGGCTTGGTAAATGTGAACGGGGGCACATTCTTGCCCAGTCCGCTGTTCTCTATCACTTGGGCCTGGCGCTCGAAACGGGCGCGCTCGGCCTTATCGATCTTCTTATTTTCAGCCACTGCTTTGGCAAATGGCAAATAGAGCTCTTCGCTGTATACCTCGCAACTGTCGGTATAGGTCCAAGTTTCCGCCATTTTGCCTATGGTGAGCATGTACGACGGACCCAGCTTGTTGACATCCTTGATAAAGCGATCGATGCTAATGAAAAGCGTGTCGGTAGTAGCATAAGGCATGAATCCTACCCAATCGCCAAAGGCTTGATTTAGGCGCTCCAAATTGGAAAATGACTGCTTAAGATTGCAGCCCTCCCAAAATTTGTCGACCAAATAATTGCAGCGCTCGCTTAAGGTGACCTTTTCCTCAGGCACCACCGGGTAGGGAAAATAAGTGTTTGAGCCAGTCTGTGCCATGACACGACCGCCCATAAGAGCTGTCAAAACGACCAGAATTGCAAAAAATCTGTGTTTCATCTCGTGTTTTACGTTCTTTTGTTATTTTGGCATATATTTTGCAACTACAAAGGTAGCTAAACCATTTGATTTTTACAAACCATTGTCGAAGATTATTTGTTAAAGTTAATAAAGAATCTTAAATTTTCAACTACAATATGAATTTCAACAATTTCACAATCAAATCGCAGGAGGCTATCCAGAAAGCTGTTGAGATCACCAAGAGCTCTGGTCAACAGGCGATAGAGCCTGTGCATTTGCTGAAAGCTGTCATGGAAGAGGGTGAATCAGTGGTCAAGTTCATCTTCCAGAAGATAGGGGCTTCCCCTATGCAGCTTGCCGGCCAGGTCGACCGTGAAATCAGCAATTTGCCTCGTGTCTCAGGTGGCGAGCCCTATCTGAGCCGCACTTCCAACGATGTGCTGCAAAAGGCTCTTGACATCGCTAAGAAAAACGGGGATGAATACGTGACGCTCGAGGCCTTGTTGATGGCCATTTTCGAAATCAACTCCCCAGCATCAACCATTCTCAAAAACGCTGGCCTTACCAAGAAAGACCTGGAGGCCGCTGTGGCTGAGCTCCGCAAAGGCAAGAAGGCAACCGACCAGAGTGCTGAAGAGACCTACAACGCTCTCTCCAAGTATGCCATCAATCTTTGCGAGCGCGCCCGTCAGGGTAAGCTCGACCCGGTGATCGGCCGTGACGAAGAGATCCGCCGCGTGCTGCAGATTCTGAGCCGACGCACCAAAAACAACCCCATGCTTATCGGCGAACCAGGTACCGGCAAGACTGCCATTGCCGAGGGCTTGGCTATCCGCATAGTGCGTGGCGATGTGCCCGAGAATCTTCGCAGCAAGCAGATATTCTCGCTCGATATGGGCGCCCTGGTTGCTGGCGCTAAGTACAAGGGCGAATTTGAAGAGCGCCTCAAGGCCATCGTAAATGAGGTCACCCAGAGCGACGGCGAAATCATCCTATTCATTGATGAAATCCATACTCTTGTGGGTGCAGGCAAGGGCGAAGGCGCCATGGATGCCGCCAACATCCTGAAGCCGGCCCTGGCACGTGGCGAACTGCGCAGCATCGGCGCCACCACTCTCGACGAGTACCAGAAATATTTTGAAAAAGACAAGGCTCTCGAGCGCCGTTTCCAGAAGGTCATGGTCAACGAGCCCGACGAAATGAGCGCCATCGCCATTCTGCGTGGCCTTAAGGAGCGCTATGAGAACCACCACAAGGTGCGTATCCGCGACGAAGCGATTATCGCTGCCGTGCAGCTTAGCGAGCGCTACATCACTGACCGTTTCCTCCCCGACAAGGCCATTGACCTGATCGATGAGGCCGCCTCGAAGCTTAAGCTGGAGATCGACTCAGTGCCCCAGGCCCTCGACGATATCACTCGCCGCATTGCCCAGAAGGAAATCGAGCGCGAAGCCATCAAGCGCGAAGGCGACAAGCAGAAAGTGAAGGATCTTGAGAAGGAAATCGCTTCCATGAAGGAGGAAGAAAAGCAGTATTCCGCCAAGTGGAAGGCAGAAAAGGACATCATCAACAAGATCCAGCAAAACAAGATCGACATCGAGCAACTCAATTTCGAGGCCGAAAAGGCTGAGCGCGAAGGCGATTATGCCAAGGTGGCAAAGATTCGCTATGAGAGCGTGCATCAGAAGGAGGAGGAGAACAAGACCCTGCAAGAGCAACTCAAGATGATGCAAGGCGAAAAGGCCCTGATCAAAGAGGAGGTTGATGCCGAAGATATCGCTGATGTAGTATCTCGCTGGACTGGCATTCCAGTCAACAAGATGGTGCAGAGCGAGAAGGACAAACTGCTCCACCTCGAGGAAGAGCTCCACAACCGCGTTGTCGGCCAAGATGAGGCTATCGCAGCCATCGCTGATGCCGTGCGCCGCAGCCGTGCCGGTCTTAACGACCCGAAGCGTCCTATCGGCTCATTCATCTTCCTGGGCACAACAGGTGTCGGCAAGACTGAACTTGCCAAGGCTTTGGCCGAATATCTGTTCGACGATGAGAACATGATGACCCGTATCGACATGAGCGAGTATCAGGAGAAGCATGCAGTGAGCCGACTCGTAGGAGCGCCTCCGGGCTACGTAGGCTACGATGAGGGTGGCCAGCTCACCGAGGCCGTAAGGCGCAAGCCTTATTCGGTAGTGCTCTTCGATGAAATCGAAAAGGCTCATCCCGATGTGTTCAACATCCTGCTCCAAGTGCTCGACGATGGTCACCTTACCGATAACAAGGGCCGCAATGTCAACTTCAAGAACACGATCATCATCATGACATCCAACATGGGATCGCAGGTGATTCGCGAGAACTTCTCGAAGATGACGCCTGACAACAAGGAAGAAACCATCGAGCGCACCAAGGGCGAAGTGCTGGAGATGCTGAAGCAAACAATCCGCCCCGAATTCCTCAACCGTATCGACGAGATCATAATGTTCACCCCGCTCAACGAGAAGGAAATCGAAGAGATCGTAGGCTTGCAAGTACGCGGCATCAAGCGCATGCTCGAGCGCAATGGCGTCACCCTTGAGATCACCCCGGCTGCTCTGCATTATCTGGCCGAAGAGGGCTTCGATCCCGAGTTCGGTGCCCGTCCTGTCAAGCGTGTCATCCACCGCCAGGTGCTCAACCGCCTCAGCAAGGACATTCTGGCACAGAAGGTCGACAAAGATCGCCCCATCGTCATCGATGTCAAGGACGACGAACTCGTCTTCTCCAACTGATCCATCCCAAATCCTAATAAACCCTGAAGGGGGGCGCGGCTTTTGAGCCGCGCCCCCCTTCAGGGTTTATTGTGCAAATGGGATCCCTATTGTTGTCATTGTGGAATTATTTTTGTAATTTTGCTGCGCATACAATGAAGAAGAAAGAAGACATACATGAAAGCCCGGTGGCACATTTGCAGAGAATGCAGATGCTCCTGAGGATGGAGTATGAATATGAGAAAGAGGAATTCAAGCGGCAGACCGAGCAGATGGGAGTAATGCGTCGCGTGAAGCGCGGCATGTGCTGGTGGCCCGTAAGGATAGGACGCAATTATTACAACTCTCTCAATCAGCTTGTGATGGAGGTTACCCGCGAAACCGATACTGAAATTGAACACAATTTCGAATTTGGCAAGCAGGTGACATTTTTTCGTGTGAAATCGGATGGCTCGCTTCATCATTACGAGATCAAGGCAACTGTTAGCTATGCCAGCAAGGATCGCATGGTACTCTCCATGCCCGGTGCAGGCGCCATAGCGCAGCTCGGAGGTGCAGAAGATTTAGGAGTGCAGCTATTCTTCGATGAGACCAGTTATCAGGCCATGTTTGAGGCGCTTAGGGCAGTAATCGCAGCTAAGGGCAACAGATTGGCCGAACTGCGTGATCTGCTCCTTGGCAATGGCGCACCTCAATTTCGCGAGCTCTATCCCATGGCTTTTCCCTGGCTCAATCCAGTGCAGGAGAGTGCGGTAAATAAGGTGCTGAGTTGCAGAGATGTAGCCATTGTGCACGGGCCTCCTGGCACCGGAAAAACCACCACTCTTGTAGAGGCCATCTACGAGACCTTGCATCGCGAGCCCCAAGTGCTGGTATGTGCTCAGAGCAATACGGCTGTCGATTGGATTTCAGAGAAATTGGTTGACCGTGGGGTCAATGTGCTTCGCATAGGCAATCCCTCGCGTGTCAACGATAAGATGCTGTCGTTCACTTACGAGCGCCGTTTTGAAGACCATCCATGCTATTCCGAGCTCTGGGCCATTCGCAAGGAATTGCGCCAGCTGCGGCCCAAACTCAGGAAAGGATCGCGCGATGAGCGCGAGGGCTTGCGCAGCCGCGTGCATCGCCTTTCTGACCGAGCCACAGCATTGGAGATAAAGATCAATTCAGATCTTTTCGCGCAGGCCAATGTCGTAGCTTCCACGCTTGTCAGCAGCAATCACCGCTTGCTTTATGGCCATAAATTTGGCACTCTCTTCATCGACGAGGCAGCCCAGGCCTTGGAGCCCGCATGTTGGATAGCAATGCGCAAGGCCGACCGGGTGGTGCTCGCCGGCGACCATCAGCAATTGCCAGCCACCGTCAAATGCTATGAGGCTCAAAAGCAGGGACTTGACCGCACCCTAATGGAGTACATAGCCAAGTCTAAGCCGGAGTGTGTGACCTTGCTGCGCACTCAATACCGAATGTGCAATGAAATCATGCATTTCCCCTCGATGTGGTTCTATGGCGGCAAGCTTAAGGCAGCTCCCGAGGTCGAGCACCGAGGCATTCTCGACATTGACATTCCGATCGAGTGGATTGACACCAGCGACATGGATTTCAAGGAAGAATTTGTCGGTGAAAATTTCGGCCGCATCAATAAGGCGGAAGCTCACCTGCTTATGCAATGCCTCACTGATTATGTCAACAAAATCGGCAAGCAACGCGTGCTTACCGAAAACATTGACTTTGGCATAATCTCGCCTTATCGGGCTCAGGTGCAATACCTGCGACATTGTCTCAAATCATCAACCGACCTCAAGGGTGTAAAGCATCTGATGAGTATTAACACTGTCGACGGCTTTCAGGGTCAAGAGCGCGATGTGATCATCATCAGTCTGGTTCGCGCAAATGATAGCGGTCAAATCGGATTCTTGGGGGATCTTCGCCGCATGAATGTGGCCATCACGCGAGCCAGAATGAAAATCCTTATCCTTGGCGATGCCTCCACTCTTTGTCACCACCCATTCTACAATCAGCTCTACCGCTACATCTCCTCT
>CAYTXF010000026.1:0-33206 GCA_964440745.1 uncultured Bacteroides sp. | reverse complement strand
ATGCAATTGCACAAGTTTCTCGGTATACGATAGGAGAGGGGCTCCGTGAGCCCCGAATAACCGCGGCTCACGGAGCCGCTCTCCTATCCGCGGCTCACGGAGCCGCTCTCCTATCGCCCCGTTATTTTATCAATTTCCGGGAGGTGACTGAGCCGTCGGCATGGATGCTGAGCTCGATCACAAGACCCTTGGGATTGCTGACCTTGCGGCCCTGGAGATCGTAGTAGATCACATCTGTCACGCCCCCATCGATTGTGACGCTGTCAATGGAGCTGATGGCTCCCAAAGATTCCAGTGTGATAGGCACTGCATTGAGAATCGTCTTGCCGGCATTGCCCAGAAGCATTACCACGAGTGTGCAATTTGCTGGATCGTCGACAATCTCAGGAATCTCAAAACTATAGCTGTGGCTGTACTCTTTGTAGGCCTCGATAGCTGGCAGGCTTCCGCTGATGCCAAGAGAGTTGTCGCTAATGTAGCGGGCAACCTCATTGAAATGGATGTCCTGCACGTACTCTCCAAGATTCTCGAATCCTCCCATTTCGCCCGAACCTCCTCCGGCATAGCTGTTGTGCTGCCAGTAGCTGGGATTTTCAGGATGATACACATCGTTCTCCTTGAGCACATAAGCCAAGCGATACTCAGTGTTGGGGTCGCTGATGTTGAACCATGCGCGAGTGTCAGCCGAAACAATATGGGTGTCATTATCATAGGCAGCCTCCACATCGATGGCTCCTATGGTAGCATTGTCATTCTCTACGGCATAGAGATACTTGGTCTCGATGTCGCGAGGATCGCAACCGTAGGTACGGTCAACGATGGCGTAGGGATAGCCAGAGAAATAGCAGATTGTTTCAGGCTTATAATTATCAAGAGCCATGACATCGCCTGAGTGCACAGCGATGCCGATATAGTCTTCTGTATATGTCTCAAGCATATGCTCTAAAGCTACGATGCCGCGCACGCAGTATCCGCACCAAGTGCCGGTGAATTCCTCAGCCACATGATAGTGGGTGCGTGCTCTGACTGTCAGAGCCTCTGCTGCAGCAAGGCCATCGGCTGTGTCAGCTGTGACGGTGAGCTCTATGTCGGCTGGAGCAGGGATTACGATGGCTTCAGGGAAGACGAATTCGGCGCTGCCATTCTCATCGATTGTCATCATTAGTGACTGCTCAACAGCCTCGGTCTCTTCGCTTGTCCATGAAGCTTTCATTAACACTTGACCCGTAAATCCAGTTTCGCTTAGCACAGTGCCCTTGATTGTGATGGGATCGCCAGGGGTGACCACCACGTCAGTAGCGAGCTCGATGGCGAGATCCCGGGGAGCCATGATTGATATGTTGTCAACGAAAAGACGGCTCTTGTTGGTGCTATTGTTGACAAAAGCAACCCACACTTCTTGGCCAGCATACTGCGAGAGGCTAAGCTCATGATCGGTCCATTCAGCCTCTTCCTCAGTTACTGAAAAGATGGGCTCGTTGGCTAAGAAATCAGCGATTGTGGCGCCTTGGGCGCTTGCATATACTGCATAGCCGTCGCGATATCTCGAGTCAACTGCTCGGGCACTCCAGCTCAGCAGGGTCTGCTCGGAAATTTCCACGGGCGAAAGGATCATCCAGTCATCGCTGGTGCCAGCAGGCGAGTACCAGGAAGTGGAGGCGGCCACATTGTTGCCGCCATCGTTGGTGCATACCCATGGAATTCCGACTTCAAAGCCGTATTTTGCAGCGCTGTTGCTGGGAGTGTTGCCATCATTGTCAATCAGTATCCAGTCGCTGGGTATGCCGAAAGTGAAATCGCATTGGAGCCTGTGGGCAGCGAATGCGGTGGGCAGGCACAGAGCCATGCCAAGGAGGGAAGCAAATAGATGTTTCATAAAAATGTCAAAAAAGCGACCGCCAATGCTTGCAGAGGCGGTCGCCTTCTTAGAGGAAAGGAATTATTACTTAGCTATTACTTTGCAAGCGCTGTTGTTGAGCTTCACGATGTAGATGCCAGGAGCCACAGTGGCTGATGTCACCTTGTGGGCGATGCAGCGACCTTGGAGGTCATAGATGTTGGCAGCTTCGGTGGTGTTGATGGTGCGGCCGTCAACGCTTACCTTGACATCGTTGCCGAGAATGCTTTCGAGCGATCCGGTGTTGAAGTCAACGAGAATGTCGTTGCTCGATTCGCTCAGATAACGATCACCAGTCATATTGTCGTAAGCGTAGCTGTATACTGAGTACAGGAAGTTAAGGCCAGGCACTACCTCCAGGGCTGAGAAGTCGCAGCTTGATGCTTCGCCGTCTTGGATCACATAGATGCCAGAATTGTATTCTACCACTTCGCCTTCACGGATGTCCTGCAGGATCTCGATCTTGTCGAAGAAGATGCGGTCACCGGTGCGGCCTGAGTAGAAGTAGAAGCAGCCGTATTCAAGATCGGTGAAGGTGAAAGTAGTATCAAGAGTGCCGTCCTCATTGAAGGGCACATATTGAGATTCTTCTTGCCCATCGTACATCACAGCCAGACTATCGCCATATGTGCCATAAGCCTTAACATGGATCTTAGCCTCACCGCCAGCGTTAGAGAAGTTAATGCTGGGTGTGCAGATGTACATGATATCCTCGACATCACTCTGAATACCAATTACGCTGTTGGCAACCAGCAGGCCATAGCCAACCCATCCGGGAATGATGGTGAATGCGTCGAGGCTATAGGCAGTATAGTGATCATACCCTCTGGGATCATCCATAGTATATTGGGCTGCTAATTCGCTCTTGTCGAAATCATCGCTGATGACTGCGTAGTCAACGAGGTCGTTCGGGGCAGTATAGCGCATCTTATTGTGGATGTAGTAAGCTGAGGCGCCTTCCACGGGTTCCCAATTGGCTGTGAATTCGCCGCGCTCATCGATGTTGGTTGCGGGCAGGGCCACAGGAGCCTTGATGCCGAATGCGCGGATGCGGTCGCTTTGCACGGGGCTGGTATAGTCGCCAAGGCATGACTGCAGGGTGAAGTAGTGCTCGCCACTCATGTCGAGGTCGTGGAATGTCACTTCGCAATCCGAGGTGTACATGTCGGTCACAATCTGTGACTCAATATTCTGACCAGTGGATTCGTAATGGATGTCGTCGACGATCACAGCGCCGTTGCCCGAGGGCAGGATGTACAAGACAATGCCATAATAGAGGTTGGTGTAATCTTCAGTACCGCCGTACCATAAGTCGGGAACTTGAGAGAGGTCAAAGTGTGCTGAATCACCAACCACATTCTCCAATGCCCCATAAGTGATGAAGTTCTCATCGCCATTGGCTGAGATTCCATAGAGAAGCCATTCTGGCGCATAATATGTTTCACCGTCCCATGAGAGTTCAGTGGTGTTTTCAGCAGCCACGTACATGTCGAGAGAGAGAGCTGAAACAAGGGCACCGGCCGGAGTGGAGATCGAAGGCATCCAATATTCTGACTGATAGCGCTCTTCATCGCCCATGATGTAAAGGCCTTGGGTGTCGTTGAGCGGGTTGGTAGCCACTTGTGTCTCGTTGGTGTTGAGGTCGAATACCCATCCTTCGGGAGCGTGGAAGTCGGTGACAATGCCGTTCTCATCCACTTCGATGTCTTCGAAATCAAAGTCGGTGGAAGCAGAGCCTTCTTCGGTCACTATCTCCCACATGTTGATGAGGAAGCTGTCGGCGCGAGGATCACCTGTCCAATAGAGAGTGAAACCGTCATCGGTGTAGCGAGTTGTGCCGATGCTTGTGGGGCTCAGCACCTTGTCAAGCACGCGCTCTATTTTCACATCGTCAAGAATTACGCCGTTGTCATAGTTCATACCATTGAACTGTATGAAGGCGTTGTCGCCAGTGTAAGGCACTTGGAATTCGAGTTCGAAGTCAGTCCAACCGTCTTCGGCGTACACGTGTACAAAGCGGTAGTCATCGCCTGCCATCGAAATGTTGGCGAAACTGCCCTTGCAGGGTGTCACGAAGAGCAAGCTGCTAGTGGTGTCAAGGCTTTTAGCACGGAATGATACGCGGATTACGCCATACAGATTGAGAGTGTTGGGGGTATTGAGGATGCCACCGATACCAGGGTAATAGATAGCAACTGCGCCACCGGCTCCGTAGACGCATTCGCCTGTCCAGCCGGGGGTCTGAGTGTATTCGTCGGATATGTCGCATGCATTAGGATCGCATGCACCAGTCTCGAAATCGGTTACGTAGCCTGAGTAGTCAAATGAGGTGTCGATTTCGTCCTCTGATCCATTAGTGAAGAGGTCAAAATTCTCTTCGAGGATGACCTCGGTGTTTTCATTGTCGTCTTGGCGTGCGAGCACCTTGGCGGGACCATTGACTTCGGAGGCAGCGGTGAGGCGACCAAGCTGCAGTTGGATGGCGCGAGCTGCAGGAGTCTTGTCGCTCATGCGCTGTGCTGCTTGTGATTGGCCAAGCATGTTAAGATTGCCCTTGGCAATGTTTTGCTGGAGCACTTGGCCAGGGGTCTGGGCCATAGGATCAGCTACCATAGCGCTGTGTGCACTCGGTGTAAAGGTGCGATTGCTGGCAGCCGAGAGAGTGAGGGCGGCCGCAAGGCTCAAAAAGGTAGTAAAGTTTCTCATAAGCATTTACTTTGAGTGGGAAATGATTAGTTGATTTTCTGTCACAAAGTTCTAAAAATAGATTTTCACTTCAAAATTTTTGGGTTTTCAAGATGTCTCAATTCATGAATAAAGACGTATCAAAAATTGAAACATCCTGATAATCAATTGATTGGTATTTTTAACTAAAACCTATGTGGAAAAGTCGGAGAAAATGGCTAACTTTGCAATATGAGTGCACATATAGCTTAGGAATGGTAAAACGCGGAATACTGATAGGCATAGTCCTGGGATTGGCTTTGTTGCTGGTGCCATTGATTGCATTGTCGCAATGGAGCGATGATGAGATGGACTATGCGCGATTTCGCCAGGAGAATGAGCGCACAAGCATTAGCGAACTCAAGGACAAGGGACTTCATTACATACAGGAAGAATATGCCGACAGCGCCTTAGCCAGCTTTGCCTTGGTGGAGAGTCGCCTCGACAATCGTCTTCCTCGGCCTGATTTCGAGAAGGCCCTGGATGTGCTCAACAACACTGGCTACATCTACCATTACATTCTGCATGACTATCCGCAGGCTTTCTCATATTATAATCGTGCGCTTGACCTCTGCCAGAAGCATGATTATAAAGAACTGTTGCCCTGCTTGCATCTCAACTTAGGCAATCTTTATGAAAATTTCGAAGAGACAGGCAAGGCTCATGAGCACTATAAGGCAGCCATTGCCCTGGCCATCGCTTATGATCGCCATGACATATTGTCGATCACGGTCAATAATATTTTGATGGACAAGCTGCGCAGCGGGTTTGATCAGACCTCTGACAGTGTGATTATGAAATATCGAATGGCCAATATCTCAGATACAGTCGCATTGTCGCACTATACTAAGTATTTGGTGAATGGTTGTGAAGCTATGCGCGAGGGCAATTATACTGAGGCCTTAGCTCTGTTTACGCTTGCGCGTGAGAATGTGGACACTGAATACCGCCCGAGGGTATATGAAATAGATGCCTTTATGGCTCAGGCCATTTCGTATGACCATTTGGGCAACACGGCTAAGGCAATAGAATGCCTGGAGCAAGCCTTTAAGGAATTGGGAGGAAACGAGGACGATGATGTCAAAGTGGATCTCTATTCTTTGCTGAGGACATATTATGAAAAAATAGGGGAGCCGCAAAAGGCAAAAGAGGCTGAGTACAACTACTATAGGCTGTATCATGATCTCTACAGCTCACGCATAGCAGCCCAAATGCATGATTTGCAAGCACGCCAGCAGATAGAGGCGCATAATGCCGCCACGCGCGAGATGGTGCGCAAGCATCGCACAGTGACTACCATCTCCATTATAGTAGGATTGGGCCTGCTGGTGATTATCGCGCTGCTGTGGAGCCTGTACCGCAAAGGTCTGCGCCAGCGCCAACTCATCGAGGATCTTTACCAAAGGGCCCTGGAGGCTGCCAAGCGCCCCTCAATGCCATTAACCATGACAGAGGATCATGAAACTGATAAGAAGAGCGAAGAGGCGACTTCCGACTCACCTCATGATCCTGAGCTGGACACTCTTTATCGTAAGATAGAAAAGGTATTCAATGAGAACTCTGAAATCTACGATCCCGGATTCACACTGACGCGACTGGCCGAATTGCTCGATGTGCATCCGCGCCGTGTGTCGCAGGCAATCAATGATATTGGAGGCAAGAATTTTGCCAGTCTGTTGGCCGAGCAGCGAGTTAAGGAGGCTTGCCGGCGCATTGCCGACCAGGAGAAGTATGGCAAATATACCATAGGCGCCATAGCTGAGAGCGTGGGATTCCAGAGCCGCACCAATTTCTCATCGGTATTCAAGCGCGTCACCGGCCTTACCCCCAGCGAATTCCAAGCTGTGTCACGCAAATAAGAAGAGGGTGTGCTCGATAATTTTTAATGGGATTTATTGAGCAAGAATGAAAAATAATGCGTACCTTTGCAAAGTTTATCACAAAAGAGTCTATGTTCATGAAAAAGTATCTCAATCTTATCGCCTTGACGATGTTGCTGATGGGAAGCATCAGCTTTGTCAGTTGCTCGGACAATGATGATCCGAAGACCACAGAAACCCTTGATTTCAAATTCCGGGACTATTACAGCGTGCCATGCGATGGCACCACGCTTTCATTCTCACTGGGAAAAGCAAAAGCCAGCGATGTAGCCCTGCACGTGAATGCTGATTGGGACATCCCCACAGCTGTAAGCACTGGCGCCGATGACACCCAACTATTGATCACCATTGGAAAAAATGACGGATTTGGTCGTGTCGCACAGGTAGAACTTGCCGTGAAGGACGCGAAATATGCAATAAACATATGGCAGGAGCCCCGTCAGTTTCGAAATCTGGAGACTTTTGAAGATTGTGAGGGACAGCTGGGAGTCATGCTTGGCAGCGATCCTGAAAATATCAAGAGAATTTGCGCCATCTACTTTATGGGCAGCCTCAATGCCAATGACCTCAGTTGGCTGCGTAAGAGATTGAATGAGGCGTGGAGCGGAACCACCGACGAAGGCATCCTTACAATCGAAATGACTTACACGCCGCTATCAAAAAGCCAAGCCTCTGCCTATGAGGGATACGGCCTTCCTGAATTGGAGGCTGCCGACATGCTGTCCATGTCTGAGGATAACCAATTGCCAAGCAACCTGTTTAAGAATCAGCAATATTTATGGAGAGTAGGCCTTTATGAGGGCTTGACTGAGATTGGCGAAAATGCGTTTGAGGGATGTGCCAACTTACAGAGCGTAAATTTGCCCAGCCAGCTTATGACTATCGGCGCAGGAGCCTTTAAGGATTGCGCCAAACTGCAATTTGTCGCTTTCCCAAATGACGGCCCTTCGGGCATTTATCCCCATGCCAACCTGCAGACAATTGGAGCAGAAGCTTTCAGCAATGTGGGCACTCTGCACTACTTTGTGATCCCTGAATCTCTGAAGAGCGTAGGGCAGATGGCCTTAGGCTTCAAGGTAAAAGATCTTTTCGTGATGAGTCCGGAGCCTCCAGCCTGGGCTGAAAGCAGCGATGCGGCTGACGCGATCGGTCCCTTCGCTGAGGGCTGCATACTCCATGTGCCTTGCGGTTCGCTTGCGGCTTACCAAGCCTCGCAAAAATGGAACGCTTTCCACACCATGGTCGAGCTTCCCGAGGACTCTACTATAAAGCCTCAATAGCTACAATATAAATGAGAAAAATTGGCACCACAGGTGCCAATTTTTGATAATTTTAGGTGAATCCCTATCTAATCGAAAGAACCCCTATCGGGGTTCCCAGGCTAATGGGCATTCTGACACAGCCAATTTTTGATAATTTTAGGAGATTTCCCTGAAATAAAAAAATCCCCTATAAATCGTTGATTTATAGGGGATTAAGTAGTCTTACCTGGATTCGAACCAAGACAAACAGAACCAAAACCTGTTGTGCTACCATTACACCATAAGACTATCGTTGGCAAACAGCCGAGAAGCCCCAGCTCATTTACGAGTGCAAATTTACGGACTTTTGACGAAATGACCAAATAAAAACGGTATTTTTTTGTCAAAATTCAAATTTTTCGTTAATTTTGCGAAAGTAAAAAAGGAAATCTAAATCAATCATGAAATTATTACGTTGTACCCTCGCTTTGGCGTTGGCATGCTCTGTTGCCATCTCCAATGGCCAGTCAATATGGAGCCGTTCGCAGTTGGAATATGCGCGCGACCACATTGACGCGCCTTTCTATCAAGACTCCTATGCTCAACTCTTGGCGGATGCCGACGCGATGCTCGACTCGGTGCCAGTGGCAGTGACCCAGAAAGACCGCATACCCCCAAGCGGCGACAAGCATGACTATCTCAGCCAGGCTCGCTATGTGTGGCCCGATCCAAGCAAGCCCGATGGCCTGCCATACATATGGCGCGATGGCCTTACCAACCCCGAGATAAGCAAACTCGACCGCTTGCGCCTGTGCACCATGCATCAGCGCGTAGTAAAACTCACTTTGGCTTGGTTTATGAGCCAGGATGAGAAATATGCCGACAAGGCTGCCCAGCAATTGCGAGCCTGGTTCCTGGATAAGGCCACCTGCATGAATCCCAACCTTGATTATGCCCAGACGGTGCCCGGCCAGAATGAAGGCCGAGGACGCAGCATCGGACTGATCGACGGCTACTCATTGGTAGAAACCCTGGAGGCAGCCCAGCTTCTGGAAGGGAGCAAATCCTGGACCCAGAAGGACGCTAAGCGCCTGAAGGCATGGTTCGGAAAATTTGTCGACTGGTACACCACGGCTCCCAATGCCCTGGAAGAAAGCCAGGCCGTCAACAATCATGGCACATCCTACGATGTGCAGCTTGCAGCCTTTTCTCTCTATGCCGGTCGCACCGACTTGGCCAAAGATGTGCTCAGCAGTGTCCCCGAGCGCCGCATATTTACCCAGATAGAACCTGACGGCAGCATGCCCCATGAATTGGGTCGTACCTTAGGCTTTCATTACTCCCAATACAATCTTGGTTTTTTCACCGATCTGATGTTCCTGGGCAAACAAGTAGGCCTCGATCTTGACCAAGCCGAATCAGCCGACGGCCGCAGTTATCGCAAAGCCATGAAATTCTTGGCCTCATATCTGGGCAGCGATTCCGACACCTGGCCCTGGCAACAAATCCACTCGATGTGCGAAGCCCAGCAATCATTCTGCCGCCAGCTCTATCGAGCCGCTCATTATTTGGGTCAGGAAGATGAAGAGATGGCCAGCGCCTATGAGGCTCACCGAGTGCTGCAGCCTACCGAACTGTTCCGCATCCTCTATGTGCAGCCTACGCTTACCGACTATGCCTACGCTAATGCCGACAAGCAGTTGCGCTACGCCATTGCATGTGCCGACAGCGCAAGAAAGGAACCCGAGAACGCTTCGAAGCGCCGCGTAGTGCCCCGCAGCATCAACCCCGACGGCTCGTTGGCCATGATCAACAGCCACGACTGGTGCTCAGGCTTCTTTGCCGGCAGCCTATGGCAGATGTATGCCTATACCCATGATGACTACTGGCGCCAACAGGCCGTCAGCTGGACCTGGCCCATCGAAGACTGCAAACTCCATAGGGGCACCCACGACTTAGGTTTCATGATAGGCGACAGCTTTGGCAAGGCTTGGCAGCTGACTGGCGAACGCTCTTACCGCGATGTCATGATCACAGCGGCAAAGACACTGTCGACTCGCTTCAACCCCACTGTGGGCTGCATACGCTCATGGGATCACAATGCCGAGCGCTGGAGCTATCCTGTGATCATTGACAACATGATGAACCTGGAGATGCTCTTCGAGACTACCAAACTCACAGGCGACAGCCTCTATTGGAAAATCGCCGTCTCGCATGCCGACACCACAATGAAAAATCATTTTCGCCCCGACTATTCTTCATTCCATGTAGTAGACTATGTGCCCGCTGATGGCAGTGTGCATGAGCGCGTCACAGCCCAGGGCTATGCCGACGATTCCTTCTGGAGCCGCGGCCAGGCTTGGGGACTTTATGGCTATACCCTATGCTATCGCTATACAAGCGACCCGCGTTATCTCAGTCAGGCCTGCGGCATAGCCGACTTCATGCTTTCTCTGCCCAATGTGCCTGACGATGGCATTTACTATTGGGACATGCATACGCCCATGGTCGATGGCCTGACACCCGAGACCACCACATCAGAAGTGGCGCGCGATGCCTCCTCGGCAGCAATCCTCGCTTCGGGCCTCTATGAGTTGGCCCAATACGTGCCCGCAGATAAGGGCGATGCCTATCGGGCTCATGCCGACCGTATACTCGAAAGCCTCCATTCTGGCTATGAGGCGCCCATCGGCAGCAATTATGGATTCTTGCTGCTGCACAGCACGGGCCATCATCCCGGAGGTAGCGAAATCGACGTGCCTCTCAACTATGCCGATTACTACTACCTGGAGGCGATGGCCCGCAAGGCCGAAAGCGACGCTATTCGCAAGCGTCGCTAAGCCGAATTTGGTTAGCCGTTATTCCACAACCATTACAAAACCGCCATTAGTGGGGATTGTGACCGGGTAGGCTGAGGGATTCTTAGGAGTTACAGTCTGCTTGGTGGAGGTCAGCCCGTTGTTATCGGCATAGGTCGCATCCTTGACTTTTGCATCGGAGTATAATGTGGCTGACTGGCCCTTTTCCATGTATGGGCTAAGGTCGAGGGTTAGCTTAAGAGGCTCCTTCTCTGCATTGACTCCAGCAATGTACCATGTGTTGCCGTGGCGACGTGCGATTACAGCATAGCGGCCAGGATAGCCATCGACATACTTCACATCATCCCAGGCAGTGGGCACCTCGCGCAAGAAATTTAGGCAGATGGGATTGGCATCTTCGAGATTATTGGGTGCCAGGGCGAAGTTTTGTATCGGATTCTGATAGAGCACTGCTGCAGCCAGCGAATAAGTGTCGGTAGTCATGCGCTTGGGACCGCTCTGATTGTCGCGCGAGGTATGGCGATTGAGGAAGCTTCCGCCGAATTCCATAAGGGCCACCGCATTGCGAATGAATGGATGAAGCGTGGCGCTGAAAGCCTCGATGTCGCAATGGTGCTGGTCAAATACCAGGTTCTCGCTGGCGAGCACAGCTTCGCTGCCCACATGGTTGGGATACATGCGCTCCCAGCCTCGGGGCAAGGTGCACCCATGGAAGATAACCATCAGGCCATGGTCGTTGGCGTCGCTTATGATATCCTCATACAGGCGCATGGTCTCTTGTTTGTCACCGCCGAAGAAGTCGACCTTGATGCCTTTCACGCCAGCATCCTTGAGCCATTTCATCTCGCGCTTGCGCACGATGGAATTGTCCATGCAGTTGATAGGCCCCTGCACGATATCATTCCAATAGCCGCTGCTGCTGTACCAGAGGATTACGTCTACGCCCCGGTCGTTGGCGTACTTTATAAGTTCGGGCATGCGGTCGCGGCCGATATTGTTGTCCCACCAATTGTCGATCAGCACATATTCATATCCCATAGCCTGGGCCAGATCCACATAGGCCTTCTGGTCCTCCATATTGATTGAATTGTCTTGCCACAGGATCCAGCTCCAAGTGCCTCGGCCCGGCTTGTACTCGCGCGATGGCTCATACAGAGGGTCAACCAAGTCGTAAGTGATGGTAGTCTCAGTGATTGGGGCCAGATCGCTGCCCACGGTGATTGTGCGCCAGGGAGTATGGCCCGGCAATGCGAAAGCAGCCCAGGGGGTGCCATTGCCATTGTTCTCTTCAGCCATGGGGAAAGCAATGCGATATGTATTGCCATTTTCGCTGTCGCTCAGGTGGCTGGCGCAGTAATGGCTGTCGACACCGGTCTCGGTGAGGAGCACCCAGCCATTGTCGCCAATGCGGAAAAGGCAGGGGAAGGTATATCCGTGGCCATAGCCCGAACGGTCGCTCATGGGAGCGTCGACAGAGTATTCCTCTTCGTAACTAGGCTTGGTGCGCTTCCATCCGATCATGGCATCGCTTTGCGGACATAGGAAGGTGGTAGTGCCCTCGGGGAAAGTGAAGCCAGAGGCCTCCTCAGTGATAACGATGCTGCCCGTCTCGCCCTTATTGGCTTTAGGGATCTCATATCGATAAGCCACATTGTTGTCGCTTACTTGGAAAGCGATTGTTATGATATCGCCCTGGGCGTTGCGGTACGAGTTGCGCAAGCCGTTGGCTTGATAATGGATGTCGCTCTTTTTGATGCGGTCCTGGGTGTAGGGCTTGTCTACACTGTAAGTTTCGGTACTTACCGCAGACATTCCTTTGGTGAAGTCTCCGATATTGGCTTTAAAACCCAGGGGAGAATTCTCGAGCATGGGCTTGCCATCGTAAGTGACATTGTACACTGGCGCCCCATTGACCAGGTCGAGGGTGACCACCGTCAGTCCGTCGGGGCTGCTGACTGTCTGAGCCAATGCGGATGCTGGAAGCAAGGCTAATAAAAGGATTGTTTTCATGATATAATTTAAAAGTTGGTGAGGCGGGCGATGTATTTGCCTACGATGTCGAATTCAAGGTTCACGCGGGTGCCTACGCCAATCTGACAGAAATTGGTATGCTCCATGGTGTAGGGGATGATGGCAACTCGGAAGCTCGACGGAGTGCTGTCGCACACCGTGAGGCTCACGCCGTTGACGCATATCGACCCCTTCTCTACAGTCACATAGCCCTGGCGCGCCATTTCCACCGGAATGTCATATTCAAATTTGAAGTAGGCGCTGCCGTCAAGCTCCACTACCTCGGTGCATACTGCGGTGCAATCCACATGGCCCTGCACGATGTGGCCGTCGAGGCGCCCGTTCATGAGCATTGAGCGCTCCAGGTTGACCAGGCTCCCGGCCTTGAGATCACCGAGGTTGCTGCGATCGAGGGTCTCCTGGATGGCTGTAACCACATAGGTGCCGTCGGGCGACAGCTCTACCACTGTCAGGCACACTCCGTTGTGGGCTACCGACTGATCGATTTTCAGCTCATTCACAAAGCTGCACTTTATTCTGAGCTGCAGATTGCCGCCTTGGTACCAGGCATCGACCACTTGGCCGGCCTCTTCTACGATTCCTGAAAACATATTCTAAGGATTTGGTTATTTCTTAATTGTGATTGTGACTTTCTCCGCAGTGTTGAAGCTTACCGGGAAGGTCAGAGCGCCATCGGCAATGGCTCCCTCCACCTTTTGGCCGTTCACCAGGATTTCCTGAGGCAGTTGGCTGACTCCCTGGACTGCGAAGGTCATCTCTATCTTGTCAGGAGCGCCGGGATATGAGCCTTGGGCAGCGATGGCGATGTCGATCTTATCGGCTGCGGCATTGCCATCGAATGTGATCAGTCGATATTCCTTATTTGCTAAAGCCCGTGACGAGATGCGATTGTCGTCGTAGAGTGTGTAGCTACTCTTCACGCCATCGACAGGATAGTAGTCGATGGTAAGTTGAGCCGGATTATAATCAGCAGTTGAATTCATGGCGTAATTGGCCATGGGGATGAAAGCGCCGGCCTTTGCAAACATGGGGAGCACCTCCAGCGGAGCAGGATAGGTGATGGTAGAGCCTCCGGTGAATGTCATGGCAGGATTGCTCATGTCCACCCAAGTGCCTTGCGGGAAGGTCACTGTGCGTTCGGTTGCGCCTTGGGTCAGTACCGGAGCGATCAGCACCTCGCTGCCCCATAGATATTCATCGTCGATAGCATCGTAGGCATTGCTGCCGGCCTCATAGAAATTAAGCGGGCGCACCAGAGGATAGCCGAATGCTGCATTCTCGTAAGCCAGGGTGTAGTTGTAGGGCAGCCAGCGATAGCGCGACTTCACCAGGTCGAGGATGATGTCGTTGTATTCGGGATAGTGGTAGGGCTCAGCCTTGTATTGTGCATGAGTGCGGAGCATGGGAGAGAAAGTGCCCAATTGCAGCCATCTTACATAAAGCTCAGCATCTTCGGGATTGTTATGATCCACAGCGAATCCGCCCACATCGTGGCCCATGTATCCCAAACCGCTGAGGCCAGAATTGAGCATGATTGTGATTTGAGGCTGGAGGCCGCCCCATGAGCGCGACACGTCGGTGCTCCAGGGGAACACGCTGTACTTTTGCAAACCTGTTGTGCCGCCGCGCATCATGGTCACCAGGCGCTGGTCAGGATATTCCTGCTGCCACATGTCGTAGATGATCTGGCTCCAGTCGTTGCCGTACATATTGTGGTAGAGTCGGGCATTGAGGCCATTGGCGTGCATGGCCTCTTCGGGGTGCACTTCAGGCTCGCCCAGGTCGCCCCACCATCCGGTGATGCCCATTTCGGTGAGCTCATGATATCTGTTGGCCAGCCATTTGCGGGTCTCGGGATTTGACACATCGAGCATGCCGCCTTCGCCTACCCATATTTTCACTTCTTGTGGGCCCTGGCCAGCACTGTCGAGAGCCAGCATGCCATGCTCGGCCAGATAGTTGTAATTGTCGAGGGCTTTGCCATTGCGCAGCACATAAGGCTGGCTGATGGCTATCAGGTTCACATTCTCCTCTTTCAGCTTGGCGAGCATGCCTTGCGGGTCGGGCCATTGCGTGGGCTCCCATGCCAGGCGCCCCATGTCCTGCTCCTTACCATACCAATAGAGGTCAAGCACGATGCCGTCGACGGGGTAACCTCTTGTCTTAAGGCTGTCGATAGCGCCAAGTGTCTCTTTTTCATTATGATAGCCGTACTTCGAGGTGATGTATCCCAGGCTCCACAGCGGGGGCAGCGGCTGGCGCCCTGTAATGCTTGAAAGCTCTGTTACGAGGTCGGCCAATGTGCCGTCGCCACAGATGTAATAATATGAAATGGCATTGTCGCTCTCTGTCACATACTGGATCTCCGAGTCATTGCCCAGATAGAGAGAAGCGGCTGCGTAGTCATCGAAGAGAATGGCGAAACCGTCGGACGACAGCACCAGGGGCATCGAGATATTCATCTGATCGATGCGCGGATCGCCCTTGGTGTAGCCATAGTTCTGGCGGTTGTACATGGTGAGGGTGTCGCCGCGCAGGTTGATGCTGTGGCCGCGCTCGCCAGCGCCATAATAAGATCCTTTAGCAGTGGTAGAGAGGGTCAGTTCTTGCTTGCCATCGGGCAGAGCTTGGCTGAAAGCGCTTGATACTGAGCGACCTTCGCCGCCGTCGATTGTCACTTGACCGGTGGCAGCATCCAGCTTCACCTTTACGCCGCTCTTGGTGGTGAATTCGCCGGCTGAATTCTTGTCGTTCTCGGCCGTCATCATATCTGATTCGATTATGATGGGTCCAGCCACCACTTTCTGGTCGGGCCGAGCCACAGTGACCTTAATGATGTTGTCGGTAATCGGGGTTACCGTGACAGTGCCAGCGTCGGTGGTTGTTTGCAATTCGCCCACTTGCGGCGACGAGCAGCTAATGCCCGCTATCGACAGCAGGAGCATTAGGCCCTTAAGGATCTTACTTAAATTCATACAGGTGCAATCTTTTAGGGATCTATGGTATTAAGGTAATTTTGTATGCGTATGGTTTTGGGTTCGCCCGGAGCGTTGTAAGGATTTTTGCGTGGGGTCTTTTTATAGCTGATCTTGCTATGGTGCACAATCTGGTTGGTGAAGGCTCGGCTTTCCTTGAGCTTGGGCCCCCAGGTGTCCACGATCTTATGGCGATCGATATTGTTGAGGTCATTGTACAGGCCACGCAGATCGGGATATTTCTCCATCTCGTCGTAGTCCCATGTATTGTTGGAATCGAGATATCTGATGGCGGCTTGCAGCGAGTAGTCGGCTTCTTGCGGTTGCTGAGCGGGCGCGGCGCTTTGGGCTGCATTGGCTTGTGCCGGAGCCTCTTTCTCCTGCTGGGGCGTCTGAGCGGGCTCTTCCACAATCACGGCCTCGACTTGATCGATAGGCGTGGCTGCCGGTGCCGGCTCAGCCTTCTCCCTGTCGCATGTGCAGAACAGGGCAATGAGGACACCCAGAGCGAAGCCACCGATGGCGTACATTGCGTTGATGAAATTGCGCTGCTTGGCATTGCCGCCCTTGAAGAGCAGGTGGTTGCTGCGGCCAGCGCCCTCCTGAATGTCTTCCGAAGGCACGTATCCGTCGATGGGACTGTCGTCGAGTTCGCTGTTTGTGGTGATTTCGAATTCGATCACAGTGCCTATGGCGGCAGATTTCGCAGGAATCTGGAAATGATAGGTCTTCTTGCGCTGAGGCACATCGCTATCGGCCGAAGTCATGTTCGACATGGTGTGAGAGCTCATGGCAGCTGCATTGGCCGTCGAGGCGTCGGCATTTGATGCCGCAGCTGCCGCATATTGATTGATATGGCGCTGCAGTTTCAGGTTGGGAGCGCGCATTTCGCTCTGCACCACATAGAGGGTCTGCTTCACATCAGTCTCGCCATCTTTTCGCCAGATGATGTCGATGTTGCGGGTCATTGGCACATAGTAGGGGAACTCAAACGGCTCGCCATATATGGTGGCTGTGTATCCGTCCTCAGAGGGAGAATCAGGCGGGAGCAACACTGCCATGTCGTCGAGCGAGGCTGAGGTGAGGTTGGTGCCTGCTATGTCGCTGGTGATGTCATGGTCAACCAAAAGCACTCCTGAGTACTGCAGATATGCCGTCTGGTACAGGAAGGGGCCGATAAGGTCGCTTAGAGTGAGGCCTACGCGCGGCCCATAATATCTGTATGCGTAAGTGATGCCTTGCGAAGGCGGGAACACTGGGGCCTGCAAGTCTTCTTCGTAGCGGTGATCGAATGTCTCGCTGATCTCATTCAGGTCCTTGCCTTTCATCTCGGCGTTGGAGACTTTCGATGTGATGAATTCCACAATCTGGAGCACATCCTTGCTTGGGATTCGTAAAGAATAGGGGATGAATATCCAAGCGGCCAGATGATTGCCGGGAGTCTTGGGGATGGTGCGCAGCACCACTATGAACACGCCAGAGTCGATGTACTTCACCATGTAGAAAATTGACTTTTCCAATGATGGATAGGCTACTTGGCTCACTGCCTGGCGCAAATCAGTGACCCAGCTTTTTACATAAGTGTCAGGGTTCTTTTCCACCATTGTCTTGAAGGCGCCATCTTGCGACATGGTGATGTATAGTTGTAGTTTGTTCATTGCCATAACAAAATATCCCCGTGGGAGATGAGTGAAGGTTAAATATATTGCAAAATTACATTTTTCCCATCAAATTTACAAATGAAAACAGATAAAAAAGTTGGCGGCAACCCCAGAGCCCGCCAACGAACCATTCAACATTATCACTGGGAGGCCCCTGTGCCGTCCCAGCCTTCTCCTATGAAAAAACTAAATTCTCCTGTCTTTATGAGTAAATAAATCGAATATTCTAATCTGATGAAGATTTGGTTGTGTGATGTTTTGTCTCAGACATTGAATCTGAAGTGCATTATGTCGCCGTCTTGCACCACATAATCTTTGCCTTCGACGGAGAGCTTACCGGCTTCTTTGACTCCGCTTTCGCCGCCAAGTGCCACATAGTCGGCATACTTGATGACCTCGGCGCGAATGAAGCCTTTTTCGAAGTCTGTGTGAATGATTCCAGCGCATTGCGGGGCTTTCATCCCTCGGCGGAAAGTCCAAGCCCTGCACTCGTCGGCACCTGCGGTAAAGTATGTCTGGAGGTCGAGCAGGGAGTAGGCGGCGCGTATTAGGCGCGACACTCCTGATTCGTCCAAGCCGATTTCATTCAGGAATTCTTGGCGCTCTTCCCAGGTCTCGAGCTCAGCGATGTCGCTTTCAGTCTGGGCTGCTACGATGAGCAGCTGGGCGTTTTCATCCTTGATGACTTGGCGCACGGCCTCGACATAAGCATTGCCGTCGACCGCTGAGGAGTCGTCGACATTGCAAACGTAAAGCACTGGTTTGTTGGTAAGCAGGAATAGTTCGCGGGCGTACTTTTGTTCATCGACAGTCTCGAGGACTACCGAGCGTGCGGGCTTGCCCTGGCTTAGGGCCTCTTGGTATTTTTGCAGCACCCCGGCTTGCATTTTGGCGGTCTTGTCACCTCCGGTCTGGGCAGCTTTCAGAGTTTTGGCCAGGCGGCTCTCGATGGTCTCCAAATCCTTGATGAGGAGCTCGGCGTCGATGATTTCCTTGTCGCGCACAGGGTCGATGCTGCCATCGACATGCGTCACATTGTCATCATCAAAGCATCTGAGCACATGCAGGATAGCATCTGTCTCGCGGATATTTGCCAAAAACTTATTGCCTAAACCCTCGCCTTTGGATGCACCCTTGACCAGACCCGCGATGTCGACGATTTCGACAGTGGCGGGCACGATGCTTTTCGGGTTGCACATTTCTACCAGCTTAGTAAGACGGTCGTCGGGCACGGAAATCACCCCCACATTTGGCTCAATTGTGCAAAATGGGAAATTTGCCGATTGCGCCTTAGCGCTCGACAGACAATTGAAAAGGGTTGATTTCCCTACGTTGGGCAGTCCTACTATGCCGCACTTTAATGCCATGCGATGTATGGTTTATATGTTTCAGAATGTTTTCGGCTGCAAATTTACGAAAAAATCCATAAAGTGCATCTAAAAGCTCGGAAAAATTACGGAAAATTTAGCCGATACGTCACATTTCAGAGGTCAAAGAGCTCCCCGAGGGCTTTTTCATCTGTGCCACACATTGAATTTGTGCTGGAGGAAAATAGGGTGATAGCTCATCTTGGCATGGCGCAAGCCCTCCACGCCCAGATCTTCTTCACGATCGATCAGTGTGTATTGCGGGGGTAGCGAAGCCACGAATTTCTGATTGATCACGGCATAGGCCCCCTCGTAGTCGCGGTCGGCCTTCTCTACCAGCACATCGAACGCCTTTTCATTGATAGGGGCGCCAAAGGTGAAAGCCACCAGCCGGTCATCGACCCAGAGTTCGAGACCTCTCACCATGAGCTGATCCCTGACCGGCAGCACTCGCTCGATCATGGCAAGCTCATCGGGGAGCTCCCACTTCTTGGCCAATTCGATGCAGGCTTCGGGATGCTCGAGAGGACAGGTCCGGGCCTGCGGGTATAATTCTGCAAACCGGTGCACATGGTTGCGCTTGGCTTGCAGATGTTTGCCGCTGAGTGTCTCCAAAGCAGAGCGCTCGTATATGTAATCGTCGAAATTACGCTCCCAATGTTCAGTGCCGTACTGGTCGGCTTCCTCTTGGGTTAGGCCTTCCAAAAGCAGGGGATGGGGCTTGGCCTCTTCTGCCAATTCGGTCAGGATTTCGCTTAGGGAGCACTCAGGATGGCCATCATTAATAGGCATCATGAAGGCCAGGTGGCGGCCGTCGTGGAATCGCAGCGTCATCCATCCCTTGTAAAAAGCGATTTTGGTGCCATACAGCGGCTGCCATCCGTAGATGTTGGCAAAGCAGAGGTCGCAATTGATGCGCCCCGTGGCGCTGACGTATCTTAGCACTGTGCTGGCATCGCCAGGCACTATATCTCGAAAGGGTATCATAGTCTTTGGTCTTTGGTCTTTGGTCTTTAGTCTTCAGTCTTCAGTCTTTAGTCTTCAGAATAAATAGTTGAAAAAATATTGACAAAAAGATAACGTAAAGAAGTTTGCTTTAGTTTGCGAATGAGAGTTTTTGAGAATCTTTGTAATCTGCAAGTTAAGCGCTAAAAGAATCAACCTTTTTGAAAATAATATTGTTATATTTTCGACACACGTCCGAGGAAAGCCTTCTTCGGGGAATCTCAGCGAACACACGTAAACGACACACGTAACCAAAAGATCAAGTTATTATGATACTAAATAAATACACAACTATAATACTAACTCCCCAAAAACTATTATTATGAGCGGAATAAAATCAGGTTATGGTAATTCGACGTTGCCATTCTGGGCCGTATTCAATCTGTACGTGATTTTTATCTGTACTTCGATTCCCGGCCTCGCAATTTCGCCTATTATGGGCAAATTGACACAAATCTTTCCGGGCACTACCCCACTTGAGACGCAATTCCTGGAGATAGGACCTAACATCATGGCCATTCCTTTTGTCTTCCTTGGCGGTTGGATTGGCACCAAGTTCAACAACAACAAGCTAACCACTTGGACCTGTCTTCTCTATGGCATTTGCGGCGTACTTTTCTTCTTCGCGCCCAACATGATCTGCTTGATCATCCTGAGCTTCCTTATCGGTATTTTTGCCGGCATCATCAGCCCTCTGTCATCAGCCTTCATCGCTGATATGTTCGGTGGAAAGAAGCGTACCGCACAGTACGGTTACACATCGGCCACCCTTAACCTGGTGCTTGTGTTCTGCACCATCGCCACTGGTTATCTGGCCAAGATCGACTGGCGCTTGCCTTTCGCAATTTATCTGTTGCCGTTCGTGCCTCTGTTCTTCGCCAAGAACTTCGGCAAGTACATTACCAATCCTCAGCAGATTCGTGCTGCCGATGCAAAATCAGCCAACACCCCCAAGGTGCATTACAAATTCTCAAAGGAAGTCAATATGGGCATGCTCGTGCGCTATTGCATTTTCTACTTTATAATCACATTCGTAATCGCTGCCATCAGTCTTTACCTGCCGTTCAGATACAAGGATCCGTCGACTGCTGGCGACCTTACCTCGCTCCTCTACTTTGGCATCATGGCATCAGGCTACACTCTTAACTGGTGCGTGCGCGTGCTGCATAAGAAAGTGGCCATCTGGGGCATGGCAGCCATCGTGGCTGGTTTCATCCTGATTACCATCACAAGCGATGTGATCATCGTGGGTATCGGTATTCTGCTCGCTACATATTTCTATGGTATCGCACAGCCTTACTACTACGACCGCTTGTCAGCAGCTTCATCGCGTATCGCCTTGACACTGACCCTGGCATGGTTCGCAGTTATGGACTCTCTGGCCAATGTGGTAGCCGCTCCTCTTATCGACCTTACCGCTAAGATCTTCCACCGCTCTACAACCACCGATCCTAACTTGGCATTCGTGATTTGCACGATCCTGGTAGCCGTATCCTTGGTAGTGATCATCATCCGCAAGATCATCGTGGTCGGCAAGGACCATATTGATCATCACGACGATGAGGAAGGCGAGGCAAAGCCTCAGGTACAGTCACGCGAGCCTCAGCCCGCATTGGCTGGCGCAACCTCAACCGGCGCAACCGCCGCTGCTCCCGCTCCCAAGGCTGAGCCCGCAAAGCCCGCTGAACCTGCTCCCGCAAAGCCCGCTGAGCCTGCTCCCGCAAAGCCCGCGGCTCCCGCAGCACCGGCACCCAAGCCTGCTGACACACCTGCTTCCGGACAGGGGAATTCTCCACTGCCACCAAATGTTACCGATCCTGATTATTCAGCAAAGAAATCATAAATCTTAATCTTTTCTCAGAGTATTTTGTTTCCTATTACAAAATACTCTGAGAAACCTCATAACCAATATAATTAGTATTATGTACACACCTAGTTTCAAAAACACAGAGCCCAGCGAATATGTGCTCGATCAATACACACGCGGCTTTGCCCAGTGTATTGACAATAACTGGAACTATGCCGTCTATGCTCAGAATCCTAATGTGAGCATATTCCAAAACGAGTACAATGCCGGCTACGTGCAGGGGAAGGTTCAAACCAATAAGGTAATCTTAGCCACGCGTAACAATACCTGGAAATGGTACGTGCTCGACGAAGGACCCGGTGCAAATTCCACACAGATTCCGCCAAACGGCCTGGAGATCGCCGGCAATGCTCTGGTAGAGAATTACAATTATCTTACCGATTGGGCAGAAAAGAACATGTCGGATCAGAAGACCCAGAACATTGTGCGTCTGATGTTCCGTATGCTTGGCATTTATCACGGCGCTGCTGACAAGGAGCCCCTCAAGGAAGTGAAATTTGATGACCTGAAATTGGCCAACATGGATCCCGAGGATTCCAAGATGCACACCGATGACCAGCCTTTGACATTTATCGATGTCTATTTCATCAATGCTCAGATGGACTTGTGGGATGCCATCGCCAAGCCTCTTGGCGTAGCCCTCAACAAACTTGAGCAGGATGTGATCGACCACACTCTGCAGGATGAAAAGGAAGAGCTTCAAGAAGACTTGCGTCTGCGCCAGCCGGGCCGTTGCTCAGGCTTCGTGAAGATGCTGCCTAATGGCGAAATGCTCTGGACACACACCAGCTGGTGCTGCTTCATGGCTCAGACCTGCGCCATCACTTATGTGATCGGTGAAGACTTCCTGACACAGAACACATTCAGCCCTGGCCAGTTCGGCTCGAACACCGACTTCGGTTTCAACGGCCACGGCATCGGCTTCAACGAAACCACCGAAACCTACTTCTACAATGAGTCAAAGACCCTGGGCGTATGGCTGACCTGGCGTGCTGCCGCTGCCGAGAGCTTCTCAAAGTCAATCGACGAATTCTTTGACTATTGCATGATCGACAACACGGGCACATACCTGAATGCCTACATGGTAGTGGATGCCTACAAGGGCGAATTCGGCATGATCGATATGAGCTACGCTCGTTTCGCCACCTTCAAGTCGGATGGCAAGGATCTGACCGTAAAGGATTCCACCGGCTACGAGCCCAACTTCCTCGACTATGACCACCACATGATCACTCCTACCCATGTATTCGGATGCAACATCCCTGTATACAAGCGCATATGGCGTGAGCTTGAGGTTATCGATGCCGCTCCTAAGCGTCGTTATCAGTTCTGGCGCAACATCAACAATGTGCGCACCATGGAGGATGCAAAGAATCTTATCACCTACAACGAAAGCCTCGAGCCTATCTCGATTGCCGGCCGTTGGGATAAGAACTATGGCACATCAGAATTCAACCGTTATCAGCCCCACGGATCTATCGATGGCAAGGCATTTGGCACCGAAGAGATCAAGGCTGTGCTGGCCAGCTTGTCAATGAAGCCTGCCAAGGACGGCAAGAAATGCTCATTCTGGATGAGATTTGGTAGCGTATATATCGACGGTCTGCCTTTCATCTGGTCAGACTCGATTTGGGCCGGTTTCAAACAGCCCGAAGATGTCGACTGCATCCCCGATGCTATCGATGGTCAATGGAACCGCGTGAAGATGTTCATGGAATAACTTGTTAAAAACACCAAAATCATGGCTAAATACACTCCAAATTTCAAAAATACAGAGCCTACGCAGTTTGTGCTCGATGAGTATACTTGCGGTTTTGCTCAGTGCATTGATAACAACTGGAACTATGCCATCTATGCTCAGAATCCTAATGTGAGCATATTCCAGAATGAATACAATGCCGGCTATGTCCAGGGCAAGGTGCAGACTGGTGAACTGATCCTCGCCACTCGTAACAATTCCTGGAAAGACTTCCTTATCGGCTCTACCCCTCAGGACGCCCTCTCAATCGAAGTTAAGCCTGAGTACCTGTCGGCCGCTGGCGAGGCTGTAGTGCAGAACTACACCTACTTGATCGACTGGGTAACCCAGCGCAAAGAGGACCCCAAGGTGCAAAACATAATGCGTCTGATGTATCGTCAGCTTGGCATCTATGATGGTGCTGCTGGCAACGAACCCAAAAAGAATGTCAGCTTCGACGACCTGAAGCTTTCATCCTATCCCGCTGAGCAGAGCTTGCTGCGCTACGACAATGATCCTCTTACATTCCTGGATGTGATCTTCATCAATTCGCAGTATGACCTGTTTGACTGCATTGGCGACAAGATTGGCTTGGTAATGGGCTATGGCTCAGCCAAGAAGACCCAGAGCAAGGGCGCTGGCACATCCAACGAAGGCCGCTCGAAACCCGAACACTGTACAGCCTTCACCAAGATGATGCCCGACGGAAATGTGTTCTGGACTCACAATTCTTGGTGCTGCTTCTGGGCTCAGTCATGCGCCGTGACATATTGCATTGGCGACGACTTCGTTACCCAGAACGCCAACTGCCAGGGCCAGTTCGGTTCGAACACCGACTTCGGCTTCAACGGCAATGGCATCGGCTTCAACGAGACTACCCACGTTGACCTCTACGACGAACCTAAGATCTTAGGCGTATGGCTGACTTACCGTAGCGCCGCTGCCGAGCAGTTCTCTCACACCATCGAGGAATTCTACGAATATTGCTGCCTCGACAACACCGGCACATACCTTAATGGCTACCACATCGTGGATGCCAACACAGGCCGTATCGGATTGGTTGAAATGAGTTACAAGCGTATCGTGCTGTTCGTTTGCGATGGCAAGACCATCGCTCAGACCGACTCTACCGGCTACAAGCCTAACTTCCTCGACTATGATCACCACTTGATTACTCCTACCCACATCTTCGGTGTCAACCAGCCTATCAACTGGTGGGTTGGCTACGAGCTCGAGAGCATGAATCTGCGACCCATGCGTCGTAACCAGCTCTGGAACCGTATCGACCTCGTGAAGGATATGGAAAGCACCAAGGATCTGATTACCTATACCGAGGATCGCGAGCCGCTTTCAATCTACGGCCGTTGGGATCTTGGCTACGGTACCACCGAGGATCACCGCACACGTCCTGATGGATCAGTCGATGCAAAGGCATTCTCAACTGACATGATCAAGGAAGTGCTGGCTAACCTTAGCCGCAAGCCGAGCATCAAGGGCGAGAAGACCTCATTCTGGATGAAGTTCGGTACTCCTCATGTGCGTCAGTTGCCGTTCATCTGGAGCCAGAGCCAGTTCGCCAACTTCAAGCAGCCGTCGGAAATCGATGGTGTGCCTGATGCCCTCGACGGACAATGGAACCGTGTGAAGATGTTCATGGAATAAACTCTCCTGAATACAGCATTAAAAAGGGATGCCCTCGTGGCACCCCTTTTTTTAATGTCCGTTTTGAGGAGAATTAATTGCGTAATAGGCGCTGCACTTGGTTGCGGATGGTGGAGAAATTGATCAGGGTTACCACTGCCATTATGCCTACGGCCCAAAGGATTGCGGCCAAGGGAGAGGCCGACGGCAGCCCAGCGTCGCCCAGCACGCTTTGCCATTGGCCCTTTACGATGAATAGGCAGATAATGGCCAGCGCCAGGATCGAGGCGTTGACCCAAGATACAAGTCGGAAATAATAGCCCTCGACTTGCAGCGGCGAATATCCCAGAAGGAGCAGGGTGCGGTTCTTCTCGCGGTTGCGCTGCATGAGCAGAGTGATGCTGAGCATCAGTATGAATAGGGCCAATGCGCAGATTATCGCTCCGATAATCGACACCACTGAGGTTAGCAGGGTGAGGAAATAGTGCACCTTGCCTTGGTCGAGGCCTTCTCCGGCCGCTTCGTATCCGTTGGCGCTCATGTACTTGGCAATCTCTGGGTTGCCAGGATCGCTGAGCTGCACCACCAGGCGCGACGGCTCGGCATCATGCTGAGAGGAGAATCGGCCGTTGGCCCATTCCATAAAGCCGTAGGGCACGGCAATCGTGTTGTAGCGGTTGGAGAATCCCGCTATATGGGCTCGGAAAGTCTGTCTGTGTCCGTTGCCGCTGAGGTACAGCGTTATAGGCACGCGGGTGATGAGTCCCTCGCTGAGTTGGGGCAGCCCGCGCGAGGCCGCGAAGCCGAAATTGTAGAGCGCGAGGTAGTCCTTGGAGATTAGGATTGGCACCACAGCATTGGGGTCGTTGGGGTCATAGTCCCAGCCATCTGGGATGATGTCGAGAAACTGGTCGGGGATAGATTCCAAGAACAGATAGCTCGACATGCCTCGGCCATCCATTTCCACAGCTGCCGAGACGCCGAAATTCGCATTGGTAAATTCGCCCACAGCTTTTACCCAGGGTTGCTGCTCCAGCGAGGCAATCTCCTCGGCGGAGAAGGCCGTGTTGTTCTGTCCGATGCCCAGTGTGTTGAGCATCGACACCTGCTTGCTTATCACCAGATAGTCGGCCGGAGCGCTTGTCTGGGGAGAGCCTAAGGCTGAGGAAGCGTCGCGGTAGAACTGTATGGCGCATGCAATGATGCACAGGCCCACCAGGTTGGCGATGGCATAACCGCCAATCTGAGCTATGCTGATATTCTTGCGTAAAAGTTTCCAAATCATAGTGAAATCCTGATTGCGCTCTGAGGCAGTTGCAGTGGATTGCCCACCGAGGTGGCAATTATTCCAGCCTGGTTTTCCTGGGCATGGCGCATCACCAGGTCGGCCACGATCATATTGTTCTCAGCGTCGAGGTGGCTTACTGGCTCGTCGAGCAGCAGGAAATCAAAGGGTTGGCACAGGGCTCTGATAATGGCCACGCGCTGTTGCTGGCCAATCGAGAGCTTCCCGGCTGGCACGTCGGCCTTATGGGCGATTCCGAGCATGCCGAGCATGTCGCGGATCTGGGCTTGCGAGCAATGATGAGTGAGGCGGTTCTTTATCTCTATGTTCTCCAGGGCAGTCAGTTCCGGAAAGATGGCCATTTCTTGGGGCAGGTAAGCAAGGTGGCATCGGCGGATGTCGACCCATTGACGCGTGGAAAGAGAGCGCGTGTCGGTGTCATTAAACTTGATGGAGCCTTGATAGTCAGTGCGCCATCCGTAGATGTAGCTGCAGAGCGAAGATTTCCCGGTGCCAGAGGCTGCCTCGATGACATAAAGATTTTCGCGCTGAAACACAGCGTCGCTGCGCCACACCTGAGATTCGGCGGGAGGCTCTTGGCGGAATACATCGGGGAGCACATCGTGGAGAGTGATTCGGTCAATGCGCATTTAGATCGTGGATTAGAGCTGGTAATATGTATTGTGCTTGTCCCATCACTTTTAGCTGGCCCTGGATTTCGCATTGGGTGGTCCAGAGTTCGAGTTCGTAGCCATTGGCAATGCCTAATGCTTTCATGAGTTGGCTGCGGTATGGCACGTTGACATACAGCCATATTCGCGCGTTTTCCGGTGGCGCTATGCTGTTTTGGCTTGGATAGTCGTCGACATCATAGCTGGTGATGGCCAAAGCATCCTCTAAGGCATAGCAGTAGAGATGGTCAGGGGCGAACTTGTTGATGAGTTTTGCAGCTTCTGCCGATTTTTCGCCCATGGGCAGCATCGCGCGCACCAGCCAGTTGTCAAGGGATATCTTTTTGATTGTTTCGGCATTGCCGCCAGGGGCAGTGCCCACGGCCAATGTGCCGCCTTCGGGGTCGCTAAGGGCCACTACGGCATCGACGGCCAATTGGGTGGCAAATGGCAGGCGCTTGCGCAATGGACCAAGGTTCTTGATGGTGTTCGGGCCGAGGCCGATGGCAAGATAGGCCACCGCTCCGGCTGGCATTTCCTCGAGCACCTCGGGATTGATGGGAGCCAGATCGCTAAATGGGCATCCAGCATTGCCTTTGCCCAGGAAACTTGCGCGGATCGAGAGGGCGCGGTCCTTGATTTCGATGTATGTGAGGGTGGTCTCGGCATTTTGCCCGAAAGGATTGTCAAATTCCTTCGGGATGATGTTGTAGGCCTTTATCTGTTCGGGTCCTTGGAGATGATTAAGTATGCTTGGCTTTGCCGTCAGGGGGAGCCGGTCGGCAGCCGTCAGCACCTGGTCGATTAGGTCAGGCACTTGCAATTGATTGCCCGTGACGATCCATGCTTGTTGGAGATTGGCCACCAGGGTGGTGCCATAGGGGAACTCTATGGTCTCAATGGAGCCTAAGGTGGCTATTTTCGTGCGCTGGCCGGAGACGGGCAGGGGATTGCCCTCCAATCTGGGGGCAGTCAGATACCAAGAGCCTTGGAATAGGAAAGCATAGGCGTTGTCAAGGTCTATGCAATGGCCCATGTCGGCGGCAGATTGCAAAAGAGCCAGAGCCGACGGATCGGCTCTGGATATAAGTGATTCGATGTCTCCTGTGAGGATGAGCCTGCCTTCCTGGCTGTTGCATCCAGCCATTTTCAACAGTTGGCGCAGCTGGAGCTGCATAATGCAGTCGGCTTCAGCCGGAATGGTCTCCGACAACCCGCGTTCTTTGGGTTTTGCGCACCCCAGCAAAGTCGCAATCAGGATTGCGGCTATTGAGCGCATCAGCACATTTCGGTTCATCTATCTTCTTTGGGCAGCCTTATTTCTGCGAAGCTATGAATTTGAAAATGTTGTCGAGCATCAAGCCCTCAGTTTCGGTTTCGGAGAGGGAGAATGTGGCTTTGTCATTGAAGGAAATCAGCGACAGATTGATGCCGAACGGGAATGACATCAGGCTTGAGAATGCATTGTAGCGCGGAAGGTCGATGATCAAGCCGCCGCATGAATCCTTGAAGGGAGCGGTGTCGATTTTGCATCCTCCGGCTGTGGTGATTTCGCCAAGCGACACCACAAAGTTGTTGCCGTCGGCCTTTGCATAGATTGTGCCGCCCTCGGGCAGGGTGAGGGTGAGCACACCGTCGGTGTAGTCTGATGAGATGGTCTTGGGCTTGTACGAGAGGCCGATTTTCTTATATTCGGCAGCCATGCTGTTGAGATGCTCCACCTGGATGTCGAGGAAACTCTTGAGCAGCTCCACATAGTGCTGAGCCATGCCCTCCTTCATTTGGGCTGCCAGCACAGCTGTCCAGCCTTCGGGCGAATCGATCTTGAGGGGATTGATGGGGCCAGCAGCCAGCATCACTGTGCCGTCGAGATTGTTGAGGACTGTGCCGATGTTGCTGATGGCTTCGGCATCAAGGCCTAATGCGCTGGGACCGCCCATCTCGCTTATCATCTGCTTGAGCAGGTCGCCATAGTCGATGCCAGCGGGAATTGCGCCGATGGCCAGGATTATGTCTTTCTCATTGGCATATTTCAAGAGATCGAGATTCACCTCGGCGCCTTGGATCTTGCTTTGCAGAGGCTTGCCATCCTTGTCGAGCACTTGGGTCATGCCTGAAAGCTTCACGCCTTCGAGGCTCGATTGCAGGCAAAGGTATGCGTTCTCCAGAGCCTCGGGATCATAGGCCATCGAGAATTGCTTGTAATCGAAAGGCACGCTGGGATTGTATTTCTGAGCGATGTCCTTCATGGGGCCGAAGCCGAACATCAGGTTGAAGGTCTTGCCTCCATCGAGCTGCTTTTTCTGCCAATCCTTCAGGGGCGATTTCTTGGCGCGGTCCTTGAGTGTGAGTAGGTCGTTGACATCCACATTCTTGTTCTGCGACAGCAGCATGCAAGCCACATTGTTGTTGATGAAAATGGCGAAATCGCCGCTCATCTTGTAGATGGTGTAGCCTTTCTCCTCTGATTCGTTGAGTTCGCCATATGAGTTGGCTTCGAGATAGGCTTTGAATTCTTTCTGGTTGTTGATCTTGAAGACTATTGCGGGCTCCAGATTTGTGCTGAGCGAGAACACATACTTGTTAAGATCGATGCCCTGGAATGACAGGATCTTCTGATATGACTCGCGCTCGCGAGCGCTGGGCACCAGCTGCGACATGATAGTCTGCAGCGATGATGAGAGTTGCAAGCCGTTTTTGTCGACAGTGCATCCGGCATTGTCAAACACTGACTGCAGGTTGCCTGAAATCACGAGCAGGTCATCGGAGCTGCTGTACTGGTAGAGGTCGTCGCCACCCGAGCAGCTGTAAAAAGGCAGCAAAGCCATGCAGCTCAGAAGCATGGCGAGCACCTTGGTTGAGAAAAAATGTTTCATAGTCAAAAACGTGTATGTTTTTTACGGTTATATCTGTGCTTATGTTTTAATTAATGTACAAAGATAATACAAAGTTTTGAAATAAAATGTTCAAATGAAAACTTTTTTGTAATTTTGCGTTTTATTTGTAGAACATAGAATTGCGACATACATGGCTTTTAACTCGAGTTTTTTTAACAATATGCCTCCCGTAACCAAGAACTTGTTGATCATCAACATATTGATATTCTTGGTAATGGAGATCATACCCGGTCAGAAGGCCGCACTGATCGAACATTACGGGGCTTTGCACTACTTCACGTCACCCGATTTCAATGTGGCACAGCTGGCCACTTACATGTTTCTGCACGGAGGATTCCAGCATCTGTTTTTCAACATGTTGGCCCTGCTGATGTTTGGCCCGCAAATAGAATGGGCCCTTGGCAGCAAGCGTTTTCTCTTTTACTACATATCCTGCGGCCTTGGCGCAGCCCTGGTGCAAGAGGGCGTGTTCGCTATCATGATCCACAATTACAGCGACTTGTTCACATCTCAGGAGGTGCATATCATCGCTCAGGGCTATTATCCCTCGACAATGGAGCCGGTGCTGGTGCCTAAGGCCCAAGCCCTGTATGGGTTGATAAATACGCCAACGGTGGGCGCCTCGGGCGCCATCTACGGCATCTTGCTGGCATTCGGCATGCTTTTCCCCAATCAGCAGCTAATGCTTATCATACCGCCGATGCCGATCAAGGCCAAATGGCTGGTCATTGGCTATGGCGTGCTTGAGCTCGTGCTTGGATTCTCAGGCCGCGTCGACGGTGTGGCTCATTTCTGCCATCTTGGCGGCATGCTCGCTGGCATTCTCATCATTTTATATTGGAAGAAGAATGGCACCTTCCGAGGTTATTGGTAACAAAGGGCTGATATGACGAATAGCGAAATCAAGCATTATCTTTGGGGGGATGCCGTAGCCAAGCTGATCACTATCAACGCCGTGGTGTGGATAGTGCTGATCATCGGCATGTGCTTCATGCCCAGTTGGGTCAATCTGTTTGCTTTGCCAGCCAGGATAGGTCAGCTCCCATTCCGATTTTGGACAATCTTTACCTACATGTTCACGCAGGCCGACTTTGTGCACCTGCTGGTCAACATGATGTGGCTGCTGCTTTTCGGCCGCCTCATGCAGCAGATGATGGGGCCAAAGCGTCTGATATGGCTTTACATAGGCTCGGGATTGGCAGGAGCCGCAGGATTCATAATTAGCAATCTTGTGGTGCCGGGCCCGTATCCATGCATGATGGGGGCCTCGTGCGCCGTGATTGGCATCATAGGCTGCGCTGCCTTGATGCTTCCCAAGCTGAGCGTGAGCCTGCTTTTCTTAGGCGATATCAAGATTGTGTGGATTGCCGTGACAGCAATAGTGCTTTTTGTGGTGCTTGAGCCGTCGACATATGTAAGCATAGCGCATGCCTCGGGCTTGCTCTATGGATTGGGCTATGCCTACATGCGCCGATCGGGATTTGCCATGAAGTGGCGCATCAAGCAGGCTTGGCTCAACAGGCGTCACCACAAGGGTGCTACCCATAGCTATTCGATGCCCCAGACCGATGGCGATGCTGAGGCGCAGCTGGATCGTCTGCTCGACAAGGTGCACCGCAGCGGTTACCAATCGCTGAGTCCGCGCGAGCGCCAGAGACTGTTTGAATTGTCACAAAAGATTAAGAAATAACCCATTGTCCCGCATGAAGCCGCAGTCAGACAAGCATACGGAAATGGATGGTTTCTCCATCGACACTCCGGCTCCTGAGGCCCAGGAGGTGGGACTCAGGCAGGTGCGCAGCATCAGCCATTACGGTGAGAGACCATCGTCGCCCGACTCGGGTCGCGACAGTCGGCAGGGGCGGTCGCCTCTGCATGCCGTGGCGCGCCATGCTTTCAATGTGGTGATGCTGATTCTGAACGTGCTGGTGGGCATCGGGTTGGTGTTCAGCGCCTACAGTGGCCGCATCGCGCCCGCTGAATGGAGCCCGGCCGTGGTGGTGGCTATGACCTTCCCGGCTTTCTTGTTGGCTATGACCGTGCTGTTCATCGCCGATTTGATATGGTGGCGCCGCACGGCCTGGGTGGCTGGAGTGGCGCTTCTGTGCTGCGTGGGCCAGATCCATGAGTTCTCGCCTCTCAATCTTCCGCATCTACACATGACGGCTTCGACCCGCGAGCGATCGTTTACCTTGCTCACCTACAATGTCTTCAACTTCGACGATTATCAGGGGCATGAGGGCGATTACAATCGCTCGTTGCAGTATATCCTGGATAAGAGCCCGGATGTGGTGTGCCTGCAGGAGGCGATGTTCATCTCCCCTACTGCTGCCAACAAGATTACCCAGTATCAGCTCGACGAGATGCACGACATGTATCCCTATGTCTTCACGCGCGGAAAGAATTTCGCCTTGTTGTCGAAATTTCCGGCCAAGCCGATCAATCTCGACTTCCCGTCGCATGAATTCAAGAGCGGCGACATAGCGGCTTGGCGCCTTACGATCAGAGGGCAGGTGGTGAACTTGTTTTCAGTGCATCTGAGGTCCTTGGCTCTTACTCTTGAGGACAAGGAGGCGTACCAGGACATTGTGAAGCTTGACAGCATCTCAAAGCGCGACCTGCGCGATGCCAAGAGCGCCATTATGCCTAAGCTTTGTTCGGCGGGCATCGAGCGTGAGGGGCAGATCCGCTATCTGCAGAAGTATCTTGGTCGCTATGGGGGCAAGAATGCCATTGTGTGCGGCGACTTCAATGATCCCACCAATTGCTATGGCCTTTATCTACTGGACACTGAGAGCCATATGCGCCAGGCGTATGAATACGCCGGATTCGGGCCCATGATCACATACAATGCCAACGACCTCTATTTCCGCATTGACCATGTGCTCTATCGCGGCAATCTCCAACCCTGGTCAATCACTCGCGGCCGCCAAAAATCCAGCGACCATTACCCCATCCTCACCACCTTCATCCTCAACGACAAGTAGCTTGCGGAATAGCAGTTCCGTGAACTGCATATTAGGCGGGGTTTGGGGAGTGCAGTTCCGCGAACTGCATGTAATTGGTTGGCATCAGGGTTGGTATGCAGTTCGGCATCAGGGTTGATATGCAGTTCGCGGAACTGCAGTCCCCAAACCCACCATCGCATCAGGGTTGGTATGCATGGTGTAGAAAGCTGGTCATGGGTGGGGCCAGGCTGGGTTTGGGGAGTGCAGTTCCGTGAACTGCAGGTAATTGGTTGGCATCAGGGTTGGTATGCAGTTCGGCATCAGGGTTGGCATGCAGTTCACGGAACTGCACTCCCCAAACCATGGCTGACATCAGGGTTGATATCGGATAGAATGCATATCAGGCGACCGCCAGGCTGGGTTTGGGGAGTGCAGTTCCGTGAACTGCAGGTAATGGTTCGCATCAGGGTTGGAGTGCAGTTCCGCGAACTGCATATAAGGGCAGGGAGAAATTAATTGTCGAGGAGGTCGACCTCGAGGGGCTCGTTGATGATCTCGT
>CAYTXF010000025.1:0-33370 GCA_964440745.1 uncultured Bacteroides sp. | reverse complement strand
CCAAATGGAAAGCGCCCTCCCCGGGGAGGACGCTTCTTGATAGCATTTGCATGCAGCCCTACATCTTTGTCACCTGGCCGATGAAGAGGCATTCGCCTGTGCTGCATTCCCTGACGCAGAAGAGGAAGGGTCGATCGATTGTGATTTCAAGCCATTCAGGATCAGGGTGAGCTCCGTGTGCAAAACTTATATTCGAGGTAGCGGCACCTGCAACGCCTTCTTCGTCAATCTTTAAGCTGGCGCTCTGCACCATGTGTTCCAGTTCGATAATCGCGTCGGAAATGCCTGGATTCTTTGTTTCGCTTTCTAAGGCCTTCGAAATGCCCACACGACTCAAAGCGTCCTTAAGGGAATGGCATGAATTCACTGAGAACTTGGGCACGGTCAACTTTATTTCACGGCTTTCTCCCATAGCATATCCACGGTTGATGATTGTCTCTATGCACTGCTTTAGGGAAACTTCGGGATTTGGCAAAATGAAGTCCATCCAGAAGGAGCCTTCGTCAATTCTTGCATATCCTTTCCAGGATTTTCCGCTGCCTATGGGGAGCGAGACTACACAAAAGCCGTCATCTTCGTTGTATTTCATCCGATGGTATTTGACCATGTAAGAGGCCTGAACCTCGTCACCATGGATTGAATGGAAAAAGCCAGTATGAGTATTTTCCTTATTAAATTTTGTCACCCATGGCCCTAAGAAGTATATGGAGTTGACCAGCATGAAGTCGGAGGCATCGCTAACAATTTTAGGAATCATCCCGTTGGTCTTTTCCGCGCTCCAGTTATTAATGGCATCCACCATCTGGGATTTCTCCATCTGATATGCCCGTGCTCCAAAATACAATGTCACTGTCCTGCGGTAGTCGCTCTTCACTGTGATATCGGGAATATACCAGAGTGAATTTGCATTTGTGAATGTTATTTCGGAGTCAAACTCGCTCATGTTTTTGCTTAACTTGTAGTAATATACGTTGGCTTGATCCAGGGTAACTTGGCTCCCGTATAGGGTTTCGAGAATCTCATTGCATATGTCCCTGGATGCTCCGTTGGCGAGCATCGCCAGCGCGTATTCGGCGCTAAGAGGTGAGAGCACCAAGTTCTCATCACCTGCCATCTCGGCAAAGAGCTTCCATCCGAAGGGTGCGGTGAACTCAGCCACGCGGCTCTCTCTATAAGAGAGGCCCAACGGGGATTCAGGGTCAACGAGATCATACTCGTCAGTAACGGCCTGCGGATCGTCGCTGTCCGAAGTGCAGGCGCAAGCGGCAGCAGCTAACATCGCCGCCATGATGTATATTAATCGTTTCATGATGATGGATTTTTAAGTGGTGATTTTATTATGTATCTATAGAATGAAAATGATTGGAGAGTTATATCTCTTTGCGTCATCGTAACTTTATTCGCACTCCCGAAGCACTGAGAAGTACGTGCAGTCAGTGTAGGTTTCTCCGCGCACGTTGAAAACGTCTCCCCTGTAATAGCCGTTGCATGAACCCCAGCCCCAGTTGCAATGCACATAGACGTTGTCGATTGCGCGCATGACTATGCCCGAGGAGATCGGGGCTTGGGAGTTCGCGATTTGAAGGGTTCGGTAGGAGCAGCCGTCGATTACCCATGCCCATTCGTAATCGCTGTTCACTTTGTTGCCTCGGATGTAGACAAGGTAGCCGTCTATTATTGAGGTCGCTGCGGCAATGTCGTTGTAGGTTGTCAGTCCGCTCTCGCGCATGGAGAATCTTCTGTTCTGGAAAAGCTGGTAGGCGTCGTCGCTGTCGGCGATGCTCCCTGACGGATCATAGACGGTGTTGACGTCCTGGCTGATCCTGTAAAGCAGCAGGGCCATGTCGTCCTGTGCCTGCGCCGTGGTGTAGGGATAGTACGCCTCTGGGTCGACGCTGGGGTTCATGGCCAGGCGCATCTGGTCAAGCAAGTAGGCGCGGCTGTGGTAATTTGACAGGTAGTCCCTGCAGTACAGCATGATCTGGCCGGTGGCCACGGCCACGCATCCGACCTTGCAGCCCGGATGGTCGGCTGAGACGTAGGTGTCGAAAGGCGCGTCCTCGGTGATGGTGACTTTTATCGCGGGGAGCACCTGCTCCTGGTAGGGGATGACATTGGACAGGGAGTCGAATGCCTGCGGGACGTTCTCATTCGCGGGCCGCACTTGGACCAGCGAGTCGACGTAGGGTATGAGGCGACCCACGAACATGCTGTACACGGGGTCCTTCTCGTCCTCCTGGTAGGAGAACTGGCCGGTGTCTGAGTAGGCGAGCAGGGAGGCCACTCGGGTGTCGTAGGCGATGACTGCGAAGCCGCCGCCGGGGCGGTTTAGGATGTAGGCGATGGTGTCGTTTGAGACGCGGCTGCGGGAGAGCCGGGGCTCAACGATGTACGAGACGTCGAACTCCTCGCCGGTGCGGCTGCTCCCGATGCACTGGCGCCCAATCTCGAGGGCCTGATCTAACGGACGCACAAAGCTTGGATCCGCCTGCTGTTCGTCATCCCCATTCTGGAATTGTGGAATGGGTTCCTGCTGGCTCGAGCATCCCGCAAGAGCCAGGACAGCCAAAAGGAAGAAATGGTTGGATTTCATGTCTTTAAGTTTTTGAGGTTAGAAGAAATTATTGACTGTTTCACATTGCAATCGTGCCTGTGGCAATCCAGCATGCGCCTGAAATCTCTATGGTATATACACCCTCAGACACCGGGAGGCAGAATGAGCAGACTATGGTGGGGCTGTAGAAGAGATCCATGCCGTTGAGCCTGATTCTGACTTCGCCCTCCCATGACGAGTCGGCAAAAACTTCAAGCAGACGCGTGGAGCTTAAAAAGGTCACCTCGATCTCATAGCTGAGCGGAGCTCGGTGCTCCTGACTCCCAGCTTGCGTGAGAACGATGGTCAGATCGGTCGTTTGCTTGGCCGAATCGGGGGCATTCGAAAAGGCAGCCGAGCTGACAAGCAGTCCTGTTAAGGCAAGAATGAGTTTCAGTCTTTTCATATCTTTGGGTGTAAAAATGGGCTCATTTAGTCTACAAAGATACGAAAAAAAGTTGTTAACCTCCAAATAAAAAGTTTAATCTGAGGGTTTGTAAGTCTCGCAGGATCAGAATGTTGCAAATTATTTTCAGAAAGAAGTTTAACCTTCCAAGAAAAAGTTTCATAGTTGGTTAGCCCTCATCCTGGCTCCCGTCGAAAAGGCGCCTTATGTGGATTCCCAGATTGGTTGAACGTGGCGACAGCCCCAGGTTCCTGCGCATTTCGCTGCTGGCGTTGAAGTGGCCCGGCCTTTTCAGGTATGCGGCGATTTGCTTGCCGCTGAGCCCGATCGCGTAGAGGCATGCGTATTCGATTTCCTTGGTCGTGAGGCCGCGCTGACAGAGATGATCCACAAACCTGGGCCTTGCCCCCTGGATGGCAAGGCGGTTGCTTTTTAGGAAATTTTCCCTGTCTTCAATGAGTTCCATCAGGGCTCCTCCTTTCTTCTTTTCTTCATTAGGGTCCATGCTGGCGATTTCTTGCGCGCACAGGGAGTTGAGCAGGCGGAACCGGGTCTCGATGATTTCCCTCACCTCTTCTGGAAGGCGGTTCTCACTTCCGAGAAGGGCCTTGAGGTCATCGGCCTCTTTCTCTGCCGCCACCAGCTGCAGCTCCATCAGGCGGCTCTCAGCCTTCCTGGCTTTGAATCGATGCCAGGCGAACAGGGATGCCAGCGCTATGGCCAGGCACAAAATCGCGATTCCGCATATGAGGAAATCCATTGTCCTGCGCGTGTCCGCAGCCATGGTCTCCATTGCGTGCTTTTCTTCCATGAACCTCGCCTTCTGCTCGTATTCGGCGAAATGGAGGGAGTCCATTTCTGCGGTGAAGTTCTTATATGCGGCAAGTGCTCTGTCGTATTGCTCCATGGCTTCAAGGGTCACTACGCACAGGGCCTTCTGCCTGAGCTCTTCCTGGAAGCCCATCTCGGCACCTTTAAGCATGCTAAGAAGCTCCCACGCCTTGCCAGCCTCCCCGGCCAGGACATACGCATGAGCCAGGTCGTGCAGTTCGCTAATGGTCGATACGGACTCCAGGGGGTAGGAGTCGGCCAGCTGCCTTGCCTCTTCGGCATTTCCTGCGTCTACGCATAGCTTGAGCCTGCTCCTCCTAAGATATTCTTCTCCCAATGGGGACAAATTCCTTCTTGCTTTGATCTCGGCCACGAGGCTGTCGCAAAGGGCCGAATTTCCTGTCACCAGGGACACTTTGAAGGATTCCCATAGGCAGTCGAGGGAGTAATCGGCTTTCCCGACTTTATCATAGAGCTTGGCAGAGTGCAGGAGCGAGGCCGTGGAGCTTTTGTGCTCGTACAGGTCTTTCTGTATTATGCCTTTGTAGTAAAGCAGATTGGCCAGCGTAAGGGTGTCGGATATCTCATTCTGCAGGGATTCGCCGCGCAGGAAGCACAGGAGGGCCTCTCCGTTGTCGCCTTTGTTACGGAATACTTTCCCCTGGTAGTAGAGTGTGCGGAGCTTTTCGTCGGGGGTGCCTCGGTCAAGGTAGTAGTCGATGGCTGGCTGGAGCACGGCGAAGTCGGCGGTGTCCACCCAGTTCTTGTCGAGCGCCATCGACATCAGCAGGGCGTGGCGCGCCCTCTCCTCGTCGCCCGCAAGGTTTCCGTGGTCGATCCCCGAGAGGATTTCCAGGGCGGAGTCAGGGCGCTCCTCCATAAGGGCGTCGGCCTGGGCGAGGCGCTGCCACTCTCCGGAATGGCGCGCGCAGGAGGCTGCCGCCATCAGGATGGCGGCCAGCAGCATCGCAAGTGTGGCCCTGGGCTTCTTCATGCCACAAAAATACGAAAAAATTCCGAAAAATTCCGAAAATGGAACCAAAATAATTAAAAAATCAACGGCTTTAAGAAATCCCCGTAATATAATGTCATGGTCAAAGCAATTAAAACAATCAAAGCAATCAAACAATTAAAACAATCCTGAGCAATGCCCCTTCCCCTCATTACATCCCCCAGCTGAAAAAATTGTTTCGATTGTTTCGATTGTTTGACGCCCCCATCATGCTGCCGTAAAGGAATAATTGGAGAGAAATTAAGGAGATGCCTTATTTTATGATGGAAACGAGAATTTACGAATAGACGAGAGAAACGAATAAACGAGGGAAACGAATTCAATTTCTTATGGTTCGTTGATTCTCGTAAATTCGTTGATTATCGTCAAAACAAATAAAATTTGTCTTGATCCATAAATCATTCCAAATGTAAGGTTTCGATGGCGCAAGAGTGCGTCTTGGAAGTAGAGTCGTAATTTATTCCCACAATTATCAATTCATTTGACAATCCGCGCAGGGCCTCGGGGTACTTGCGCTCATGTATTTGGTCGATTGCTGTGCGCGCGTCCTTATTGTATTTTAGTTCGATTAGCAATGCGGGCTTATCCACATTTTTGCGAGGCATGAAAATCAGATCCGCGAATCCCTTTCCAGCGGGCATCTCTCGCTGTATCACATAATCCTTGATGGCGGAATAAAAAGCCATTGTGATCACATGCGACAAAGAGTCCTCGCTATTGTAGGATTGTATTCTTACCACATTCATGTGCACCTTTTCGACGCCGGCTGCCACAGACTCGCAGTCGCCGTTAAGGACAGACTGCATTAACAATTCTGAGGAATTTATGGCGTCAATAACCTCGTGCCAGTTGGTTTCCTTGACAGCGCGCACCATTTCTTCGCGCACTTCCCTGTTGGGTATGTAGCATTTCTCTTCTATGGGGTCATAGGAGAGGTATCCCAGATGGATGAGCACAGTGAGCACGTCGTCCCTGTTGTCAACGCGGTTGAGATCATTGCTAAATCGCCCCACATCCACCGCGCTTCGGCCGCCAGAGAGCATTTTCACTATGTCGTCCTTTAAGCCCTGATAATTCATCTGAATGTATTGCGCGGCGCTTTCAAAAGCTCCGGTTGCACTCCAATAATTCCCAAAGGCATGGTTGTCGATGGCTGTCATCACAGAATTGGGATTGAACATCGAGAGCTCCTGGCCGATTTGGTAACCGTCGTACCATTTCTCCATTTCGTCAAAGTCCATCCCTTTTGACAGGCACAAGGCTTTGACCTCGTCTTTTGTGAATCCAAAGTAAGAGCTTAGGATTCCGGGCATGAGCATTGTGTATTCTCGGAAATTGTTAAGGGCCGACTGGGTTTTGTACCGCTTTATTGGCAGTATGCCGGTGATATAAGCCCCTGCAAACACACGGCTGGTATTAACACCCTTGAAAAGCCGCCTTAGCAAATCCACATACCGATCTGTCACCTTGTCTTCCTTGAATTCACGGCATAAAGCATCCCATTCGTCAATAATCATTATGAACGACTCTCCTTTTTCTGTGGCAATGCTTAGGAGTAGGTCCATCACATCATCGTCATCTCGCATTTTCACGTCAGGATAGGCTTCGAGAAGGTCATCGATCATGTTCCTTTTCAAAATCTCCACAATTCGCGCATCATGTCCGTACTTGGCTATAAAATCTGTCATGGAGATAAAAATCACCCGATACTTATTCAGATGCTCCTCAAAGGTAGGCTCTTTTTCTATTGACAATCCCTTGAAAAGATTGCGTGAATCGCATGACTTGTCATAATAGGCGCATAACATATCAGCTGCCATAGACTTTCCAAAGCGCCGGCAGCGAGTCACGCAAGTCATGCAGCGCTTTGTGTCGAGGGTGGCGTTGATTTCCGCCAAAAGCATGGTCTTGTCCACATAGTCCTCCTTAAGAGCGCGCTTGAAATTGTCATTGCCTACATTGATAAACCGTCCCATAATCCAAATTCACGGGGAATTGCCATGAATAATGCAAATTTACTGAATTTTATGAAATTAAACAAAGGGTACAAGACAAAATTTTATAAATGGACGAGAATTTAGGAATAGACGAGAGAAACGAAAGACGAGAATCAACGAATTGGTTTGATCACAAAATCTCCGCAATAGAATATTATGGTCAATTTAAACAATCAAAACATCCTGAGCGTTCCCCCTTCCCTTCATTACATCCCCCCAGCCGGAAAAATTGTTTCGATTGTTTCGATTGTTTGAGATCCCTATCGATTGTTTCGATTGTTTGATGCCTCAATCGTAAAGATTGGGGCGAAATTATTGGGTGTCCCTCATAAAAATGCGAATTTATTTGGAAAGTCCCTCATAAAAATGTAACTTTGCATTGGATTATCCCTCATAAAAATGCAGGCACATGTATAGGACCCTCTATGATGAATTGATAAGTTGGAAGGACTCGCCGCAGCGCAAGCCCCTGATACTCGAAGGCGCCCGGCAGGTGGGCAAGACCTATCTCGCCAAAGAGCTGGGGAAAAATGAGTACGCCAATATGGTGTATGTGAATTTCTACAACAACCCCTCAGTGGCCCTTCTTTTCAGGGATTTCGACATGCGTCGCATACTACTGGAACTCTCGGCATACAGCGGAGAAACCATAGTGCCAGGGCAGACCCTGATATTCTTGGACGAGGTGCAGGAGGTGGACAATGGGATAGCGTCGCTGAAGTACTTTTGCGAGGATGTGCCGGAGCAGCACGTAATTGCTGCCGGCTCCCTGTTGGGCGTGATGAACAAGGAGGGAGAATCCTATCCTGTCGGCAAGGTCAACACTCTCCGCCTTTTCCCGATGACATTCGAAGAATTCCTGCTGGCATTGGGCAAGACGGAACTTTTGAAGAGCCTGGATCAGCCTTCGGAATGGTCATCGCCCACCATCCATGAGTGCATGACAAAACTGTTGCGGCAATACTATTTTGTGGGGGGAATGCCCGAAGTAGTGAATGCCTTCGCGGAGAGGAACGACGCCAATGAGGTGCGTCGGATACAGAAGGAAATACTGATGGCCTACGATCGCGACTTTGCAAAGCACGCAAAGTCGGAAACGCAGAAAATCCGCATGGTCTGGAACAGCATCCCGGCCCAGTTGGCCAGGGAGAATAAGAAGTTCATATTCGGGGCGGTGCGCAAGGGCGCGCGGGCTGCCACATTCGACAACGCCCTGCAGTGGCTCAGCGAAGCGGCATTGGCGCATAAGGTCATGCGCAACCAAAATCCGACGCTCCCATTGAGCTTTTACGCCGATTTCGACGCTTTCAAGCTCTATATGCATGATGTGGGACTGTTGGGAGCCCTGAGCAATGCAAATCCTTTCCAGATGCTTTCGGGCGACAGCGTGTTCAGGGAATTCAAGGGTGCCTTTACGGAGAATTTCATACTGCAGCAGATGCTGGCCAATGGCGTGGAACGCGCCTATTACTATAGCAAGGACAATTCGACGATGGAAATCGACTTCCTCGTTGATGGCGTCGACAGAGCAATTCCGATCGAAGTGAAGGCCGAGGAAAATGTGCAGTCAAAATCCTTGCGGACCTTCGTGAAGGAAGAGTATCCGGAAAAGGGCTTCCGCGCCGTCCGCTTTTCGATGCTGCCCTACGTTGACCAAGGCTGGATGGAGAACATCCCATTGTGGGCCGCAGGCGCCTGGACCCGCAAGCTGCAGAAACGACAAACCATCCCCGACGGGTTAATATAAAGCCTACAGCCAAAATTTTGTAAAGGGACGAGAATCAACGAATAGACGAGAATTTACGAATAGACGAGAGATACGAATAGACGAGAGAAACGAATAGACGAGAGATACGAAGGGATGAGGCTTAGGGGCGGAATTCGAGGCGGAGGTAGCGGCGGGTTTCGGGGCCGATGGAGAAGGATTGGGAGGAGCGGAGGCCAATGATCCAGAGGATTTCGTCGCGGCGCGTCAGAAGCCATGCCTGGCGCTTTTCTTGGGCCGTAAGTTTAGCGCTGGCGAAGATGTCGCTCACCAGTTTGGTCGCGCCGTGCATGCCGAACGGGGCGATACGGTCGCCGCGTTGCCAATGGCGCAGTTCGAATTCAGCGTTATCCTCAAGCATGCGAATGTCGAAGAAAGCTATTTTGGAATCCCTCACGGGCTTGAATTGAGCCACACTGTGCTCACTGATCAGTATATGGACCGGTGAGAGAATGTCGCGCTTAAGAGAAACCTTCACTCCGGAGTCAGCCTTCGTCGTGACCTTGTCGCGGAGAATCCGCAGGAGGCCCCGATTAAGTTCGGCCACGCAATTGTCGGTGATGAATTGCAAGCCTGACTTTGAGGCGGAAGTGATAATATTGTCAATCTGCGAGAAATTATACCCCCATGGCCGCAATATCTCGAAAAGCACAAGCCGAGGCTGTTTTTCCTGAGCCAAAAGACTTGACAAATCGATTTCGCCACCATGCATGTAAGCATCCCTTTTGAGGCCCATCTGCTCCTGATAAAATTCCCGGTTTTCGTCGAGATAAGCGATCGATGATATGATGCCTTGAACAGACCCTGGCATCAACTCTTCGATGGCAGGAAGCACCAAATTGCGCCATCTGTTGCGAACATAGTCATTCTCGAGGTTGGTGCTGTCAGTGACAAATCCGATATTCTCATCCTTAAGAAACTCCTCGATATCCTTACGCGAGAAATCCAGCAACGGACGGATCACATAGCCATTGCGCCAGCGCATGCCCCCAAGACCGGTGATGCCGCTGCCCCGGGCCAGATTGATGAAAAAAGTTTCCACATTGTCCTCGCGGTGATGAGCCACAGCGATAGCCTGGGCTCGCTGCCGATCGAGGAGGTCGCCAAACCACTGGTATCTCAGCGTGCGGCATGCCATCTCCAGGCTTTCGCCCGTGAGGCGCCTCTGAGCCGCCACGTCGAAATCACGCACATACAGGTCAACCCCCAGCGCAGCGCACAAGCCTTGCACTGCCCTCATGTCGCGATTGCTCTCCTCGCCGCGCAGATGATAATTGCAATGCGCGGCAATGCAATCATATCCCAACTGATGCAATCCTACCAACAATGCAACCGAGTCGGCCCCTCCGCTGACAGCCACAATGACGGGCTTGCCGTCAGGGAGCAAACCATGCGATGCGATGTTTTTCGACAGATGATCAATAAAAGCAGTGTGTGTTGAATTCATGAGAATCTTTGAGATTAAGGCATGGCGATGCTTGTGCGGATTATGTGGATGTCCTTAAGGCCAGTGCGAGTCTCAAGATACTCGCGCATCTTTTTGATGTCAGGCACAGGCTGGGTGTGTTCGATGAGGGCCACATTGAGCGTATCGATCTTGCGAGTCTCAGTGTTGCATACGAAATTATGCCCCAAGGCGATGTAGGTAAGTTGGGGGAAGAGCACTTTAAGTTCCGGAGCGATGACATAAGAAAGCGAATCGAAATTTTCGCGAGCCACGATCACATTTCTCAGAGAATCGATTGTGCTCTTCTGAGTCTCAATCTGGTTGACAACGCCCGAAAAGAGATCCGACAGCCCCGCATTCTCAGAAGCCGCGGACACCTCCCCCGTGGAAAAACCCTGAGTGATTTTAAGCATTGTGCCCCGCAGGTCGCCCTTTTCATTGAGCTTGGCAGTAAGAGCAAGTTGCAGAGAATCCAGATTTACAGCTTGGCCGATGAGCGTGACCTCAAGATGCTTTTTCCATCCCTTGACATAAGCCTTGCTGGAGAAAACCTGAGTGTTGGGGAAATTAAACTCCGTCTGCACGAAATTATTGGCATCGTTGATAAAGAAAGTGTCACGCAGCATCATCACCGTAAGGTAAATGCTCGGCAGCAATGTGGCTATGACAATGGCTGTAATCCAACTTTTCACGCGTTTGCGGCGATTAGCGTCGACAAACGACACCGGCGCGAACTTGAAGAGCTTCACTCCGATCAGGGTGCTCAGAGCGATGAAGATGCTGTTGATTACAAACAGGTAGAAGGCTCCCGAGGCGTAATTAAGTTGCCAGGTGGCCAATCCGTAGCCCACAGTGCACAGCGGAGGCATCAGGGCTGTGGCGATAGCCACGCCCGGCACCACATTGCCCTTCTGCTTGCATGCGATGGCCACGATTCCGGCAGCTCCACCGAAAAAGGCTATGAACACATCATAGATGGAGGGCGACGTGCGAGCCAGCAATTCGCTGTGGTTCTCGCTTACCGGAGATATGAGAAAGTAAATGGTGGCGGTAATCACTGAGAACAAAGCGGCCGCTCCCAGGTTGCGGGCAGAACGGCGGATCAGCGGGAAGTCGTAGGTGCCCACACCCAAGCCAATGCCCACTATAGGGCCCATCAGAGGCGAAATCAACATGGCACCGATGATTACTGCCGTGGAGTTGGTGTTGAGGCCCAGAGAAGCCACAAAAATGGCCAAAATCAAGATCAGGATGTTAGGCCCGCGGAAAGAGACTCCATCCATGATGTCCTTTTTGGCATCCTCTTGATTCTCAAGATAGGGAGTAAGATTGAAATATCCCTTGATTTGGTTTCTTATAGCGTCGATTATCATTTTTGCATACATTGTTGTGGAAGCCCCTGGTTATGGAGGGGCATCCTGTTTAATAATCAGAGAAGAGGTTGGGCTTGATTTGGATGCCGAAGCGTATCTGAGTGTGAAACACTTTATAGTCAAGCAAGCCTTCGCCATAGCCATTGTAATATTGTATGAAAAAATACTCGTTGGCGTTTTTCCACATGCGCATGCCCAATTCCACGATCGTGTTGTAATTCATGTTCCAGCCCTTGCGCTTTACCAAGGTGATGGAGCCATTGAATCTTCGATCATTCGACATCACCTGCATGCCGGTCTGGTAGATGCCGCTGTATTTGAGGATGTCCTTGTTGTTCATGCCATCCACGATCGGAATCCAGAATTTGCCATGCACCATGAGGTTGGGGTCGATCATGAAACTGCCACCGAGGCTGATCTTGTTCCAGGAGCGCGACTCATCGCCATCGCGTCCATTGCTCTCGTGCTCGATTACAAATGTGAGTTTGCCTATGTATCGGTCGTGCACAAACAGAGGCTTTGCCAATCCGATGCCCGGATTGAAATTGAGGTCGGTCATGGGCATGGAGTTCTCCAGGACATTCCAGAACACCTTCTGAGTGTAGAAGAGGTATAGATATGTGCCCCAGGGCAGTACGCTCTTGGTAAGGCGCTGGGCCACAGAGATCTGGAACTTTATATTAGTGTTGTGGCTATTGGCTTTCTGGCCTAATGGAGGACCAAAGATGAAGTAATTGTCTTTGTATAGGCCAAAGTAGGGCTGATTTTCAAAATCCTGCTTGATGCTGTCAGTGTTGAGAGATTCGCCTGGCGCGCTGACGATTTGGGCTCGGCATGGCCCCAAGGCGCAGCCGACCCATAATACAGTTAATATGAGCAACAACCTTTTCACGCCAACAAAATTACATATAATTTAGCAAAACACCAAATGCAAAAGTTAAATCCGCCACTTTTATTGTCTTTTTTGATATAAAATCGATCCGTTCAAGCCTTAGATCTTTTCTTGCACAGGCGCACGATTTCGCCTATCCACAGCACCAGCGAGGTAGCAGCGATTATGATCACCCAGTCCAGGAATTTCAAAGGAGTGACATTGAAGAATTCGCCGCCGACTGTCACGATGAGGATCTGGCCCAGCAGGATGATTACCGCAATCATCTCAAAGCCTCCGCAATTCTTCAGGTCGAGAGCGGTGCGCCGAGTGGCATAAGCCCGGGCGTTGAACATGTTCCAGAACTGCAGGAACACAAATATCGTGAAGAACAGGCTCAGTTCGTAAGGAGTAAGCGGATTTTTAGGTCCCAGTTTTAGACCGATCAATTCCGTAAGGCAGGTGATCTGGCTATGCTCGAAAATGTATAGAAGGCCTAACAGGAAAAAGAAGAAGAGACCGCCCACGACTATTATGAAACTCCACATTGATGGACTGATGATGAAGGAGTGGCGGTCGCGTGGCGCATCCTTCATGACTGAGTGCGAGGGAGCCAGCGAAGCCATGGCCACAGCAGCCAGGGTGTCCATGATGAGGTTGACCCACAGCATCTGAGTCACAGTGAGAGGCGACTCGGTGCCCATGAAAGCGCCGGCCAACACGATGAAGCATGCCGCCACATTCACAGTAAGTTGGAACAGGATGAAACGCTGGATGTTGCGATAGAGCGAACGGCCCCACATCACCGCCCTTCCGATCGAGGCGAAGGAGTTGTCGATGATAGTGATGTCGCTGGCCTCTTTGGCCACCGAGGTGCCGTCGCCCATCGAGAGGCCCACATGGGCCGCTTTGAGGGCTGGCGCGTCGTTGGTGCCATCGCCAGTGACTGCCACCACATGGCGGAGGCCCTGGAGGGTCTCCACAAGGCGCTTCTTGTCGGAGGGACGAGCACGGGCAATGATCTTAATGTCATTGACGCGTGAGCGGAGCGTCTTGTCGTCGAGCGCGGCAAAATCGGGCCCCGTGATTATGCAGTCGGCGCCGTCGCTGTCGGAAATCAAGCCTATCTGGCGCCCTATTTCGCGAGCAGTGGCCGGAGTGTCGCCAGTCACGATTTTTATGGCGATGCCGGCGTCGGTGCATTCCTTCACAGCCGCTGGCACATCCTCTCTCACAGGATCGGAGATGGCTACTATGCCCTCGAATGTAAGATTGTCGGCGTGAATCTTATTGTCAACGATGACACCCTGGGCCTCAGCAAGTTCCTGATAAGCGAATCCTAAGGTGCGCATGGCCTGATTCTGGTAAGAGAGCAGTTGCTTGGCTATGTCGTCGCGGGAGACCTCGCCAGCGATGTTGCGGCATAGGCCCAGCACTATTTCAGGAGCGCCCTTTACATAGAGCATGGGCTTTCCGGTGACAGCCGATTTCACGATGGTGGCCATGAATTTGCGTTCGGTGGAGAATGGCAGTTCGCTAAAGCGGACGGTCTGCTCCTTGATTTCCTCGTAGTCCTTGCCTTGGGCGTTGAGCCACAGCAGCAAGGCTCCCTCGGTGGGGTTGCCCAGGGCCTTGGGCTTGCTGCCGGAGAGGTCGAGGGTGGCAGTAGAGTTAACAGCGATGCCCTCGGCGATTATTCGCGGATCGATGTCGCCATAAAAATTGGCTTCGGCCACTTGCATCTGATTCTGGGTCAGGGTGCCCGTCTTGTCAGTGCAAATGACTGTCGTGGCGCCCATGGTCTCGCAGGCATGCATCTTGCGCACAAGATTGTTGGTCTGTAGCATGCGGCGCATGCTATAGGCGAGACTAAGGGTCACAGCCATAGGCAAGCCCTCGGGCACGGCCACTACCACCAAGGTCACGGCTATCATGATGGTGTTTAGGAAATAGGCGCCAAAATCCACTGTGAAGAAGCTGGCAAACGACGGATCGAAATAATACATCAGGCAGCGGCCCACAATTATCAGGAAGGCGATTCCATAACTTGAGCGCGATATCAGTGTGCCCAGGCGCTCGAGTTGCTCATTGAGCGGAGTCTTTACGCTGTCATCGATCTGAGCCTCCTCGAAAACCTTGCCATTTTCGGTGGCATCGCCTACCTTTTCCACTTGGAAGATCGCGTGGCCCTCCATCACCTTGGTGCCTCGCAGCACATGATTCGAGGGGTAGGTGGCCTCAGGGTCGAAATCATCGGGATTGATGGTTTTATGGCATGAGGGTTCGCCTGTAAGCGAACTTTCGTCCATCGTAAGGGTGACAGCCTCGATCAACTGACCGTCGGCAGGCACTTCGTCGCCGGTGCTGAGATAGACAATGTCGCCCACGACGATGTCGCGCTTTGGCACCTCGATGGTATTGCCGTCGCGAAGCACCTTCACTGGCTCATCGTCGTTGACCTGATTGAGAATTGAGAATTCCTTGTCGGCCTTCATCTCAAAGAAGAAAGCCAGGCCAGTGGCCAGCAGGATGGCGATGAAGATTCCGATGGGTTCGAAGAACACGCCTCCTCCCTTGCCAAGTCCCCAATATTCATAGCAGGAAATCCCGATAGAGAGCGCTCCCGCGATGAGCAATATTATGATCAGCGGATCACGGAATTTCTCTAAGAATTTTTTCCAAATCGGTTCTTTCTTGGGAGGGGTTAGCACATTTGCTCCCCATTTTTCTCTGCTCTGTGCGACTTGCTGCGAAGTCAAGCCGACAAGGTGCTTGGTCTCTGCCATCGGTTAAGAATCGGAATATGCTGAGTAAGGATGGATAATCGGGGGTTAGAATTCGCGCTGCTCGTAGGCTGCGATAGCCTCGCGCCAGGAGTCGGGGATGCGCATTTTCTCATTTTGCGGCAGGTTGAAGCCCACCATTACTGTGCGAGCCACTGTCTTGACATCATCAGTGAGAGGATTTATGATGCGCTGCTCGAGGATCATCGAACTCTCGCCTATCTCGTCGACGCGTGTGAGCACGCGCAGAGGCTCGTCGAAGCGAGTGATATGATAAAATTCGCAGGAAACGTTCACGATCACCATGCTTTCCTTGCGGATATTGAGCCGATCGCCCAGCACCTCGGTAAAGTATTGGATCTTGCCCAGATCCATGTACTGGAAATAGATCGAATTGTTGACATGCCCCAAGAGATCGATGTCGCTAAAGCGCATTTGCACATCTTGACCGTGGCGGAAAGGATGGGAGGAAATAGGTGCGGTTGCCATAAGGTGTGTTGGAAATTTAAAGTGTGTTGGGAATTTAATGTTAGTGTATGATAAGTTTGGAAATTACCTGGACCCCAATATTTCGATTGATTGTGTCGATGATTTGCTGGGAGATGTACCGAAGTTCATTTTTGAGGGGGCCCGAGTTGATCCATACATGGAGTTCATCGTGATTCACACTGCGGCGTATGGTGTGCTGGTTGACTACATTGCCCACCACCTCAGCCCAGAGGAAGCAGGCTTGCTGTTGGCGGTAAGTGTCGGTGCAACCGGCTTGCGCCATGGCTTTCTGTATGATTTCGCCCACAGTGAGGGGCTCGCTGCGCTTCATGAAATGGGATTTGTGGGAGTGAACACTCCATTTTTAACAAACCACATGGCATAATTGCCGGTGGCTCGCGCCAAAATCTCATCAAGATTTTTGCGATTGGTGTCGGTGATGAAGATTTGGCCGAAGGTGTCGCTTCCCACCAATTGCATGATGCTCTCCACGCGGGTGGCATCGAGTTTGTCGAAAATGTCGTCGAGCAATAGCATTGGGGCCAATCCGGTAGCCTGCTTGAGATATTCATACTGAGCCAGCCGCAGGGCTATGGTGTAGGTCTTGGCTTGACCTTGCGAGGCTGACCGCTTTACGGGCATTTCGCTCAGCAGCATCTCTATGTCGTCGCGATGAGGGCCGGCTGTGGTGTATTTGAGCGCAGCGTCGCGCGTGCGTCGCTCGTTGAAAAGCGCCATGAGCGAGGTACCCGGCTCTTGCATGTGGCTTTTGTAAGAAAGCGAGGGACGCTCGTCGGCACCGGCTATCGCAGCGTAATATTTCTGGAAAATGACTGACATTTCATCCACCCACCGGCGCCGCACATCACAGATGTACGCCGCCGCGCTGTCCATGGCGTACTCGATGGCGAGATAGAGATTTGGATCTTCTATTTCGTTGCGCAGCATGGAATTGCGCTGTTCCAGGGCTTGGCCATAGCGGATGAGGGCGTCGAGATAGCGCGGGTCAGTCTGCGAGATCACCATGTCCATCAGTCGGCGGCGCTCCTCGCCACTGCCCGTGACCAGATCCATATCGGCTGGAGAAATCAGCACCAATGGGTAGCGGCCGATGTGTTCGCTCAGTCGCTTGTATTCCTTGCCGCCAACCTTTAGGCTTTTGCGGCGTCCGCGTTGCAGCCCTATTTGCACCTGTTCGGAGATAGGCTCAGCGGCTACTCCCTCTCTGTGGGCATTGCGCAAGTATTCGCCACGCAGGATGGCAAAGTCTTCGCCGCGAGCAATGATGAGTTGGTCAGGGGCCCCGGTGAAACTCTTGCAAAAGCTCAAGAAGTAGATGGCGTCAAGCAGATTGCTCTTGCCCATGCCATTGTCGCCGAGCAGGCAATTGAATTTGGGCGAGAGCATCAACTTGGCGTGCTCGATATTCTTGAAATTGGTGAGTTCCAGCTCAGTTAGTATCATTTTTCTTGAATGCCTCGTTGAAGAAAAGCAGGTGATAGAGGATGGCGTTTTTCCAATAAGGCCCGGAATGGTTGCCGGGGCGCGAGATGTAGTCGTGAGGGATGTTGGCAGCCAACAGGGCAGTGTGGAGGTTCTCATTCACCTGATAAAAGAAGTCCTCGGTGCCGCAGTCGAAGATGATGTTGAGTTGGCCAGGCTTGAGCGCGGGCACCAGGTTGATCACCGTGTGCTCCTCCCAGTTTTCCTTATTGCTGTCTTCTTCGCCCAGCCATTGCTTCATCTTCCAATTGTCGGGGAATGGGCGGATGTCGACTCCGCCGCTGGTGCTTCCGACATTGCCAAAGGTCTCTGGATGGCGGATAGCCAGCCACAGAGCCCCGTGGCCGCCCATGCTCAGGCCTGTGATGGCGCGATGCGAAGGCTGCTGCACAGTGGGATAGTTGGCGTCGATGTAAGGCACCAATTCGTCAATGATGAAAGATTCCATCTTTATGTCCTGTCGGATGGGCGAATCCCAATACCAGGAATCTTGGCCGTCGGGCATCACCAGCACCATGCCATAGTTGTCGGCCAGATCGGTGAGAGCCGGTTGCAAGCCGTACCACGAAGTGTTGTTGCCAGAGAAACCGTTGAGCAAATATACAGTGGGAAATTTTTCATCAGCGATGCTGCTGTCGGGTGTGATTACTGTGACCTTGTCGATGCCGCTTGGCAACAGCTTGGTCTTGACTTCCAGAGTGTCAACTTTGGCTCCGAATGCGGCAATGCAGCCAGTCAGAGCAAATGCAATCAGGAGATGACGTAGTTTCATATGCTGGAAAATTATAAGAGTTGATTATTTTACTTCAATTATTTCAGGAATCAGCGGGAAGCAGAGATATCCTCTCACTTGAGGGTATCCCATGGCCTTTACCAGCGCCATATATTGTTTCACTTGGTCAAAATATTTTTGCTCTGAGGTGTCCTGGGTGAACTTGTAGTCAATGATCTCGGCAGAGCCATCGGGGAGCACTACAATGCGGTCGGGCCGCCTCATCTGGTCAATGTTGGGGATGTAGATGGGCTGCTCCATATAGACGGTAAACTTTTCATCGAACCATCGGGCTACTCTCTGGTCGCCTCCATGGAGGAATGTGGCAATGATGCTCGAATACTCGTCGGCTGTGTCATTGTCGAGGTGGCGCCGGCTCACCACTCGATTTATGGCTGTGGTCATGTCGTCAGGCACGCGGATATGCGACATGATCTCATGCAGGTCGGTGCCTTTTTGCATGGCCTCCTCTTCGCGGGCCGTGAGTTTGTGGCCCATAGTAACCCTGTCGGGATTGGCGTAATCGTCGATGTCGCTCTGATTGTCCAGCACATCGTTGAGGGCAAGCAGCGAGGCCGCATGGCTGGGATAATTGATGGGATAGGGGTCGTCGATATCCAGTACCTCGGGCCCTTTATCATCAGCGGCATCTTTGGCTTTCTCTGCCTTTGCAGTGGGGGCGCCGTATTCAAAATCCTGATCTTTGAAATGCTTGCTTAGGTCCATAAGCAAGTCATTGCCTTGGTCGGGGCTGTTAGTAGCGAAGACTCCAGTCAACAGACTGCCAATCAGAGGATTGGCTGCTGCATTGTCATTATTTGACCCTCCCTCGGATGATGTCGGATCGCCGTACCATACAAGCAACTCGTTGATGGCGCGAGTAAAAGCCACATATGTCATGTTGGCCGTATCGGTCTTTAACTTGGCATGCTCGGTGAGGTAAGAAGCCCTCAGAGGATGGTCTTCTTGGTCAAAACTGCTCTTTAGAGTCATGTATAGAGCGGGGGGAGCGTCCTCGCTGTTAAGATCAGCCACAGCGGGGAAGGCAGTCCACATCGTTGACTCGTAGTCGCCATAAAGGCGCCAAGTGCAGAAAGGGATTAGCACGCAAGGGAACTCAAGGCCCTTAGCCTTGTGAATAGTCAGCACTTGCACCGCGTTGGCATCAGCCGCGCCGCTGACATTCTGATACACACCCTTGATTTTCCACCAATCCAGGAACTCATGGAGAGTGCCCTGGTTGTGCTGGCAAAAATCGATAACCAGATCCTGAAAGGCAGCCAGGTAGGTGAATTGCTTCTTGCGTTGCTCCGGAGAGAAAAGTTGGCCTATGATGGCCTCTACCATTGATACCAAGGTTGTGGGCTTCTTTTGGCGCACCAGATCGATATCGTCGGCTTCTTTGTCAGTGTCGTGCTGCACGGCGCGGTTCAGGGCATTGGCTGTGATTTCGGCCATTTCTTCTTCCGACAGCGTGATGCCTGCGTCTTTCTTCAGTTCCAGTTCTTTGTTGAGGAAAAAGGCGAATCGGTGAATGTCAGCCATGACTTCCGCCTTGGTGGGGTATATGACCTCGTCAGGATCTGACTGCTTTTTGTCATTGTCAGTGAGCAGTTTCTGCTCTTGATCGATGATGCGCAGGGTGTTGATTATCAGTTGCACAGCATTGGAACTGCTCACCTTGAGTGCCTCCTCCGACAGCACGCTGATATCGGGGCAGTTTTTTGCCAAGTAGTCGATAGCGAGCACAGCCTCTTTTCTGCGGCGCACCAATATGGCCATGTCGCGCCATTGATAGCCACCCTCATGGAGCCTTCTCATTTCTGCCACCATCTGAGCCAGGATGGTCTCGTTCAGATCATTGGTGGGATTCTGTGAGTCATCATCCTGAATCTTTTGCTTAAGTTTGTCGGTGCAGAAAAATTTCACATGCCCTGGCAGATTAGCCAAGTCGGGATTTAGGCCTTGCACCACGTTTTCGAAGCCGGGTATGTGGTGAATGTCGGCCAAGCGCGAAAAGAGCGAATTGTTGAATCTTACGATATTGTGGGCGCTGCGGTAATTGACAGTATTGCCGCCGGTGACTTTGTAAAGTTGGTTGGCCTGTTTCAGTTGCGACTCGATGCCGGTATGTAAGATCTCGGAATCGGAATTGCGCCATCGATAGATCGATTGCTTTTCATCGCCAATCACCAGGCTGTCGTTGCCGTCGGAAATGGCGTTCAGTACCAGAGGCCACAGATTGGCCCATTGCAAAGTGGAGGTGTCTTGGAACTCATCGATGAGAAAATGATTGAGATACACCCCAAGGCGCTCGTAAACGAAAGGCGAATTCTCCCCATCGATAATCTGGCTGATCAGTGTATTGGTCTGAGCCAGAAGCAGAGTGTTGTTGTCGCGATTGAATTGGTCGAGATATCCCCAGGCATGCTTCAGCAATCCCAACTGTGAGAGGCTTTCATGGAGATCCTGCATCAGAAAGTAAGTAGTGTATTGCTGATGCACATAGAGGTAAAATGATCTCACCGCGATTTCCTGCTCGGGAGTGCCGCAATTCTTGTTGAATATGCTCTTTGAGTAGTCTTCATCGAGCACGAGTTTGCCTGCGCCCTTTTTGTAAAAGTTAAGATCTTGGAGAGGACTTCCCGAGACAAGTAAGGAAAATCTTGAATATAAGGTTGATTTCTTTGATAGGTTTTCTATGGCACCGGTAGAGCCCAAGGCGATGGCCTCTTCCTGAATGTTCCTTATGATTTGTGCTTGGTTTTCACGCATGTATTTTGTGAATTCCTCTAATCGGTTTTTGCTGGTACCCTCGTCGCGCAGGTATTCCTTGGTCGACAATTCGAATTGTTGGAAACTCTCTTCGGAAATTTTTGATATGAGTTTTACCAGATTGGAATGAGTAGAGGATCGGCGGTTAAAAAAATTGGAGGCTTTGCCTTCGGCAAGCATGCGCTGCATATAGCGAGTGAGCCAACGCTCGAGAGGTGAGTCGTTCTGTGGCAGCGAATTGAAATCGTCGAGCATTATGCCCACCGCATTGCGCATGGCGGCATCAGAGTCGAGTTCTATTTCATAATCGCTTTGCTGCCCGAGTTCTCGGGCGAAGGTATGCATGATCCTCTGGAAGAAGGCATCGATGGTGGAGATGTTGAAATTCTGATAGTCAAAGAGGAGTTGATGCAGGATTAGCGAGGCTGTTGTGGCCAGATCGTGGCGTGAGCATGGGGCGCCATTGAATAGGAATCGCTGCATCATGTCAGGGGCGTAAAGCGAGTCCTTTTTGCCTGGCTCGGGTATGGTGGCTAATTTGGCGAGTTCTTTGATGATGCGGCGCTTCATCTCCTCGGTGGCCTTGCGGGTGAAGGTGATGGCAAGAATCGACCGGTGGGGAAAGGGGCGCACCAGGACGTCGCGGCTTTTCCCATTGAGGTTTAGGGTATAGACGCCTGTCTCTGGATTCTTGATGGCCAAGAGCATGGTTATGTATTCTTTGGCCAGAGTAAATGTCTTGCCGGAACCTGCCGACGCCTTGAAGATATGCAGCATGCCTTATTTTGTGTGTTTGCGTTTGGCCCTGAGTTGGTCTAAATATTGCTGTACTTTGTCCTTGAGGTCGCCCTGAAGCAGGATTTCGCCGCCGCGTGCGGAGCCGCCGCAGGCAAATTTCTTCTTTAGTTCAATGGCCAATTCTTGGCAGCGCGGATCGTCGGGCGAAAAGCCAGAGATAATGGTGGCTGTCTTGCCGGCACGCTTGCGGTCGAGTGTTACGACAAGTTTGGGCCAAGGAGCAGCCTTGGGCTCGGCGGGAGAGTCCTCAGGGGTCGGTTGATAGTCGGCTGGGAGCATTGCGCGCAAGGAATCGCGCCAATCGGCAGGTGTCATTTTGCTATTGAATGTCTACTACAACTTCTTCTTCAAAATCAACTTCTTGATCTGAGTGGAGATACTCATCTGAGGGCTCTTCGATGATTTCGCTTGGGTCGATGATCGCGCGGTTGACATTGCGAATGAGGTATAGCATGGCTTTGTCATCGACAGTGGCGCTGTTGAGAAATGCAGTGACTGAGTCGGCGTTGATGGCTGTGGCTCTCTGCAGGCATTCGGTGGCACTGACCATCTCGCGCGGATTGTCATTTTGCTCTGATATGCGGCCATAGATTATGGCTGTGCGGCATAGTTGCGATGGAGTGAGGTGCGTTTTAGTAGTATCAGCCAATGAATTGCAGAATTTGAGCGCGTCGTCGTAGTTGCCTTCGGCCACATAAGCTTCGGCCTGAAGCAACACAGCCTCGGGGTCTCCTTTGCCGCATGCAGTCAGGGCCAAGGCCGCGCCAATGGAAAAGAGGTATAGTACAGATCGTTTCATGAAACAAAGATTAGGGACTACAAAGGTAAGGAATTCCCCTCAGATTTCCAAACAAAAAGGGAACCTGCTCCTTACAAAATGCAGAAGCTTGCGCAGAGCAGGGCCACGCTGTAGGCGAGCATAAGGCAGGCAGTCATGCCCAGGCATGGGGTGAGGGCAGCTCCACGAGCGCGCTGCAGGCGCATCCATATCATTGTGTGGAGGGCCAGGTATATGGCAGGACACAGCCACCAACCGATGGGCATCAGCATCCAAGTGGCCACCATCAGGGCCACAGCGATGAAGCCGTTGAAGAGATAAAGCGTGCTCATGGCGTGGCGCCCGAATTTCACGCACAGGGTGCGCTTCCCCACAGCCGCATCATCCTCCATGTCGCGGTAATTATTGACTATAAGCACATTGGCCCCCATCAAGCCAATGGATATTGAAGCCACTGCAGTGACGACATCGAAGAATCCTGACTGCAGATAAAAAGTGAAATTGACCGGTATTATGCCGAAGAAAAACACCACGGCCACTTCGCCCCAGCCATGGTGCGACAGTGGATAGGGACCTGTGCTGTAAGCCATCACGCCTATGGCAATGGCTATGCCTACTGCTATGAGCCACCAACCGCCCCAATATATGAGGCTGCAGCCTATGGCGCAGGCCAGGCCCAGAGTGAGGAATGTGGCGCCCTTCATGGCCCCCGGGGTGATGTCGCCCTCGGTCACTCCTCGGCGCGGCCCTTCGCGCCCCTTGCGGTCAAGACCGCCCTTGTAGTCATAATATTCGTTGGCGAAATTCGAGGCAATCTGAGCCAGCACGGCAAATGCCAGGCACAGTCCCGCGGGCCACGCCTTGAAGGCTCCCGCAAAGATGGCGAAGGCGGTGCCCGTGATGACACCCGCCACCGATACCGGCAGCGTCCTGAGCCTCATCGCTTCAATCCATGGAGTCATAACAGTTAATTTTGCGGTGGAATCTCCGGATTCCACTGCAAAATTACTAAAAATTCCCCAATATAGTGCAATATAAAGACGTGAATTAGTCTTTGGTGAGGATGGCAGTGGCCGATGGAAGTAGTTACTGATTTTTTAGTTAGGGGTTGTATCTGGGGTGATTTCGATGGTTTCGCCAGAGGGGGTCTCGACAAGCCAGCGCTTGATGTTGCGCTTCTCAGAAGAGAATGAAGCTCCGATGCGGTAAACGGCGCGACCATCGTCAATATACGGATGGGCGTAGCCTTTATCTTTGATTTGCTTTAGGGCAGACTCTGCCGACTGGTCGAGTTTGAACTCAATGATATAGACGTATTTTTCGGTAAGCACGACCAAGTCGGGACGCCCGTCGGCCATCGGCTCTTCGCATCGGTTGTTGATGCCTATGGCCAGGCACAGGCAGTAAACTATCAGATGGTAAGCATTCTCTTTGCTGTCCTTGTCAAAGATTGGATAAGGCACATTGGCGATTAGTGAATCCAAAGTCTTTACGAAGCCCACCAGGTCACAATTCATCAGGCAGCTGCGCAGTTTCAAGGCTTTCTTGGTGCCCTCTGTTGAAGAAATGCCCAGGTACATCGGTGCAAGGTCATGGAACAATGTCCCACGCACTTCGCCGTTGGGAACTTTGAGGAGATACTCGTTAAGGTCCAAATCGAAATCGGCAATTGTAAGATAGCCAGTTTGGAAGAGCAGGGGCACTGGATCATTGTCATCATAAAGACTGCTGAGTTGAGCTTCTGTGGCCCAAATGCCCTGGATTTGTGTAAGATCGTAACTTGCTCGCTTTAGGAAATCGATGAATACCTTAGAAGTGCCTGACATAAGCCAATATTCAGCCAATCTCCCTTTGTAAAAAGCGTTAAGCAGGCTGAAAGGATTGAATACATGCACATTGGCTTCGGTAAATCGGTAGCCGTCATATTTTTGCAGTAACGCATTGGTAATGTCTTCGGCGGTTTTGGTGTGTTTGGCAGCCAGAGTCTCAATTCCCTGCTGGAAATACTTTTGCATTTCTTCAAGAGTGATGCCGCAAATTGATGCGTAATCTCCCATAAACGAGATGTCATTGAGGTTGTTGGCTCCAGAGAATAGGGTATAGTGTCTAAACCGGGCGACACCTGTGACCATGGCGAACTTTATGTACTTGTCTTGGGCCTTGAGCTGGGAGAAGAATGGGCGCAGCAGCTCTTGATTCTTTTCCAAAGCCGGCTTGTCGTTGATGGTTTCTTGTATGCCCTTATCGTATTCATCGACCAAGATGACACAACCTTTGCCTGTGGCTCGGCTTACGTATTCAATCAGCCAACCAAAGCGGCCTCCTACGCTTGTGACATCGTTGCCAATGGTTACTCCGTAAAGATTTTCATAATTGCTTATTTGCTTAAGGAGATATTCCTCCAATTTCTCCGGGATTTTGGCTTCATCGCGGCTTAAGTCGAAATGGAAAACTGGGTATGTTTCCCACTTGTCTTCGTATTTGCTAATCTCAAGACCCTCGAAAAGCTCTTTTTTCCCCAGAAAGTACGCCTCTATTGTCGAAAGAAGCAGGCTTTTACCAAATCTGCGCGGTCGCGAAAGGAATGCGTAATTGACTTCGTCAATCAACTGGGCAATGATGCCGGTCTTGTCTACATAAAGCCAGCCTTCAGTCCTTATTTTCTCAAAAGACTGTACTCCCACGGGGTATTTTACCTTTTTTTCCCTAATCATAGCCGCAAACTTTTTCGCAAAATTACAAAAAAAATTCCCAAAATCAGGATATTGAAGACAAATTTATGAGTAGGTAGAGAATCAACGAAATTTTGTTCAATATTTGAGGAGGTGAGGCGACTGATGCGCAAGGGTTTGGGTTAGATGGAGCGCTCGATGGGCCAGACGAAGGCGCGGAGGCCAAGTTTGGGGCGGTTGTCGTCGAATTCCTTGAGGAATTTAAGGACAGCATCTACGCGGTGATCCTCGACCATCGTGATGATGGCCGACGACATTGACGGCCAGGCATGGCTGCCGTAGTGAGGCTCGCCGCTGACGCTGCCACGGCCCTGCACTTGCTCCCAGGCTGTAAAGCCTCGGCAATTGGCTTTTTCGAGGGCGTCGATGATGCGCTGATAATGCGCCTGGTCAAAGGTTATGAGTATAGCTTTCATTGGCTGGTGATTTGGTGGGTTGGTGGGTTAGTGTTTTGGTGATTTGGTGGGTTGGTGATTTGGTGGCACCAAAACACCAAATCACCAAAACACCAAATCACCCTTTTTTGCGTTGGCGCTGGATGCCGAAGCCGGCAAATACGCAGTAGAGGGTTGGCACAAAGAGGAGGGTGAGGATGGTGGAGAATGTCAAGCCGCCAATCACCGCGGTGCCCATTGGGCGCCACATCTCCGCTCCCTGGCCTGTGCCGCAGGCCATAGGCACCATGCCCAAGATGGTGGTCAGGGTAGTCATCACCACTGGGCGCAGACGGCTCTTGCAACCATGCACCACGGCGCTGCGCACAGCCATGCCGCGTTCGCGATTGAGGCTGATGTAGTCGATGAGCACGATACCGTTCTTCACCACGATGCCGATCAGCATGATGGCGCCAATCATCGACATCACATTCAATGTGTGGCCGCTGAGGTAAAGGATGATGAACACGCCTGAGAATGCGAACATCAGCGAGGTCATGATGATGGCCGGGTAGGTGTAACTCTCAAACTGCGCTGCCATCACGATATATACCAATATCACAATCAGTATGGCCAAGAGCAGCAGGTCGCTGAACGAGTCTTGCTGATCCTCGTAGCTACCCGAGAGCTCGATCGAGATGCCTTGCGGCAGGTCCATCTTGTCGATCTGTGCCATGGATTGCTCCACTACCTGGCTCATAGGCACGCCTTGCACCACAGTTGACACGGTGATGATGCGCTCTCGGTCCTTGCGCTCGATGGTGGGCGGGGTGAATCGTTCGACCACAGTGCCCACATCGCGCACTCGCACTCCCTGGCCGGCGGAGTTGTAAATCAGGATGTTCTCAATGTCGCTAATCTGAGTGCGGCTTTCAGGATTGTACATCACCTTGATGTCGTATTCCTCGCCGTCCTCGCGGAATCGCGAAGCGGTAGAGCCATTGATGCGGTTGCGCAGATAGTTGGCAGCTGTCTGCAGATTGAGGCCGTACAAGGCCAACTTCTCGCGGTCGAAATCCACTTGGTACTCTGGCTGATAGTCGCTGCGCGAGATGGTGATGTCAGCGGTGCCCTTGATGCTCTCGAGTAGGCGCTTGAGTTGTTGGGCCACTGTGTCAGTCTGGGTGAAATCATAGCCATAGATTTCATAATCGATGGTGCTCTGACCGCCCATGGAGCCGCCGCGATTGCCGCCCACATTGACCTGCGCCTTCTTGAATTCAGGATAATGCTTCAGATCATCGCGCATCAACTGGGCTATTTCTGTGATTTTGCGGTCGCGATCGCCAGGATCGGTAAGGCGTATGTTCATGCTCACGATGTGGGTGCCGTTGTCGCTCAGGGAGGCAAAGGTGTTGTCCGAGGAGGCCTGGCCCGTGGTGTAATTGATGGTCATGATCTCGGGATACTTTGCCACCCATTCGTCAGACAAGCGCTGGGTTGCCTCTTGGGAGATCTCCACGCGTGTGCCAATGGGGAGCTCCAGATTCACGCCGAGACGGCCGTCATCGGCAGTGGGGAAGAACTCGGTGCCTACATTCTTCATCAGGAAGAGTGAGCCCACAAATGTGCCCAAGCAAATCAGGATGGTGATCAGGCGGTGAGTGGTAACCCAGTTGACCAGGGCTGCATATCCGTCGTCGAAAGCATCGAGCCCCTTGTTGATGGGAGTGAAGAATATCTTATAGATTTTTCCATGCTGCAGGTCGCGCTTGAGCAACTGGCTGCAGAGCATAGGTGTGAGCGAGAGGGCGCAAGTGGTGGAGATGATCATCATGATGGTCACCATCCAGCCTAACTGCTTGAAAAGCACGCCCGTCATGCCAGTGACTAAAGTCAATGGGAAGAACACGGCAATCAGCGTGAGAGTAGAGGCGATTACCGAGATAGCCACCTCGTTGGTGCCATGCACGGCTGCCTGCTTGGGGTCGGACCCTCGCTCGATGTGAGTGGTCACATTCTCGAGCACCACAATGGCATCGTCGACCACCATGCCAATCGAAATCGAGAGGGCCGAGAGCGAGACGATGTTGAGTGAATTGCCCGTCATCGCCAGGTATATGAACGATGCGATCAGCGAGATCGGGATCGTGATGGTAATGATGAGGGTGGCGCGCCATCGGCCTAAGAACACGAACACCACAATGATCACAAACAGCAGGGCGTAGCACACTGTCTCCACAAGCGAACGTATGGTATTGCGGATATTGTCGCTGGTGTCCACGATTATGCCAAGCTTGACATCGCTCGGGAGGCGCTTTTGCAGCGATGGAAGCATTTCAAGCACCTTGTTGGATATCTCCACTGAGTTGGCTCCGCTTTGCTTCTGGATTACGATCATGGCGCCTTTTTCGCCATTGTTGTAGGTCTGCTGTGCTCGCTCTTCGAGCGAATCGTCGATAGTGGCCACATCGCGCAGATAGATTGATCGGCCTCCTTGATGGCCCACCACCAAGTTGCGCATTTCCTGCGGGTCGTCAAATTCGCCTTGCACGCGCAGCGAATATGTGTCGCTGCCGATGTCGAATGAGCCGCCAGGCACATTCCTATTCTCAGCAGCGATTACTGCTGATATGGTCTCGATGGAGAGATTGTAGGCTTCGAGACGAGCCGGATCCACATATACGTGGATTTCGCGCTCGGGAGCGCCGGAAATCGACACGGAGCCCACGCCGTTGATGCGTGCCAAGGGGTTGGCCACCACATCGTCGAGGATCTTATAGAGGCCCGGCATGCTCTCTGAGGCTTGCACCGAGAGCAGCACGATGGGGATCATGTCGGTCGAGAACTTGAAGATTATAGGGGTTTCGGCATCGTCGGGCAGAGAACTGGCGACCATGTCGAGTTTGTCGCGCACATCGTTGGTGAGCACGTCGATGTCGTTGCCATACTCAAACTCAAGAGTTATCACCGAAATGTTCTCGCGGCTTTTCGAGGTGATATGTTTCAGATTTTCTACCGAGTTGAGGGTGTTCTCGAGCGGTCGGGTTACGTTCTGCTCGATATCCTGGGCAGAGGCTCCGGTGTATGTGGTCATCACCATGATGGTGTTGGTCTCGATATCCGGATATAGGTCGATAGGTAGGGTGGTTAAGGAGAAAAGGCCCATGATAACCACTGCCACAAAGCAGAGGGTGGTCATGATTGGGCGCTTAACCGCTGCACTGTATAGACTCATGGTGTTTTGGTGTTACTATCTTAATACCTCTACTGCTACGCCATCGGCCAGACGGGTCTGGCCAGTCACTACTATGGAGTCGCCATCTGAGACACCGCTGATGAGCTCATAGCGGTCGCCCAATCTCTGACCCAGTTCTACGCGGTTGAAACTGACATGTCCGTCCTTATACACATAGACATATTTGTTGCCTGATCCTGTCTGCTTCACAATGGCTCGGTCAGGCACCACAGTGTTGCGCTGAGTGCCCATATCCATGCTCACGCGAGCAAACATTCCTGGCAAAATCTTGGCTTGCGGATTTGAAATCAGGATTTCGCTTTGGAATGTGCGGGTGCTGGGATCTACAGTGGGATAGATGCGCGAGATCTTGCCGTTGAATTCCTCGTCGGGATACGCGTCGAATGTCACCACCACTGGCATTCCCTGCCTTACCTTGGTAAGGTCGTTCTCGGTCACGGCAATGATCACCTTCACCTGCGGGGTGATTTGGCCCACGGTCAGCACGGGCTGGGTGCCGGTCATGTCACCGGGGTCATAGTTGCGGGCAGTGACTACGCCATTGATGGGAGATGTGAGCACGGTGTTTTCCAGCAGGTTGTCGTACTGGGTCTTGTATCCGTCGAGTTGTGCTTTAAGTTGATCCACGCTTTGCTGGGTGCCGGCACCAATGTCGAGGAGTTTGACTGCGCGATCGTATTCGCGCTGGGCATTGTCGAGTTGCACTTTGACCTGGTCAATGTTGGCGCGGTCAAGCGTCACCAGAGTCTGGCCCTTATGCACCTTGTCGCCCACTTCGACGTTGATGGCTGTGATGCGGTTGGCCACCGAGGGTGAGATATTGTTGGTGTTGTCAGCTTCTACGCTTGCCGTGTAGGTTTTGTTCTGAGGCACTTCTTCCACATGGGCCACGTCTAATTGCACGATGGGGAGTTCCTCCACCTCAACAATCTGTGACTTATCGCTTTTGCTGCATGCAACTAATGAAATCAACGCTAAAGAGATGTATAATGGTTTCATTTGCAATTATTTTTCATTTGAGGTTGGTTATTCATAATTTAATTTGGCATTTCCCAGCAGCAGCTCGAGGTCGCTGTGTGCCACCAGATAGTTGTATATGGCCTGATTGTAGGCGAGGCGGCTTTGGGTCAAGGCCAATTCAGCATCGCGCAGGTCAAGATAAGAGGCTGCGCCGATAGCGAAGCTCTGCTCCATGATGCTGTATGCTCTTTCGGCTTGGCCCACGCTTTGGCTGCATGAGGCGATTTGCTCCACATTCATCTTGATATTGTCGATGGCCAGGTCTACTTGCATAGCCACTGTGCGCTCCAGATTTTCGCGCTGCCATTGGTTTTCGCGCGCCTGGATCTTGGCCTTTTTGATGCCCGCATAGCGGCTTCCACCGGTGAGAATGGGCAGATTGAGAGTCAGACCCACCGATGAATAGGGATTCCAGCGGAAATTCTTGAAAGGCGAGCCATTGCTCATGTTGGTCCAGTTGTAGTTGGCCGAGGCGCTGAGTGTGGGGTAGAGTGCCGCATACTGCACTTTAAGGGCCTGATCGAGTTGCTTTTGCGCTATTTCATTGAGGATGAGGCTCGAGTTGTTGGAATAATTTCCATCGATGGCGAGAGTCTGCTCATACATCGTGTCCTCATACTGGCCGAGGTTGCCATCAACCTGGAAGTCGACCGAGGTGTCAAGACCCATGAGGATCAGCAATTGCAGTTTTGCCTGCTTTATGGCGATGTCGGCTTGCAGTAGCTCCGGCTCTATGTTTTTCATGGCCACCGACGTACGCAGCACATCGTAGTCGCTTGCCGCTCCTACCTCGTATTTCTTGCTGTAAATGTCGTAGTTGAGGGCTGCCATGTCGTAACTTTCCTGGATTACCTTGCGAGAATCCACGGCAAGCATCAGTGCGTAGTAGGCATTCTTCACCTGATTCACCAGATTGATTCTGGATGAGCGGGCTTCTTCCACTGACTGCAGGATTTGGCTGTCGCTAAGTTTGAGGCTTGCCCACAGCTGCGGCGCAATCAGAGGCAATGAGGCAGAAAAGCCTACTTGATATGAGTTATCGAGGCCAACCTTGATGCCATTGTTGGCGCTTGCGGCAGCGCTGCTTTCCTCGGTGTCGGCCGATGCATCGCCACTCTCGTCATCACCACCCCCGGTGAGATTGCCCATGCCTGACATGTTCATGTACATTACTTGTTTGGCCAGCATGCGGTTGTAAGTGCCGGTAAAGCTTGCCTGCGGCAACAATTGCGACAGGGTCTCTTTTTTGCTGTAATCGGTGCGTTCTACCTCCAGGTCGGCCACCTTTACGGTGGGATTATCGCTCAGAGCGATCCTCAGGCAGTCGTCCAAAGTAAAAACAGTGGGGTCGGCCCAAGCGGCGGCAGCACATAAAGAACTAAGGATAAAAACTTTTAATTTCATAATTTGTCAATTGCAGCGCAAAGATATTGATTTAAAATAAGAAAAATTGTCTTATTTGTCTTATAATTTGCTAATTTGACTAATTATGATAGGAAAAAAGAAAATCGGGCCAACATAAAATGTTGGTCCGATTTTACCTGTATGAGGTTGATTAGTCGTTCATTGTGCGCAGGAGCTCGTCGTTGTCGCGGGTGCGTTCCATGCGGTCTTTTATGAATTCCATAGCCTCGATGCTGTTGCGGTCGGCCAGGAATCGGCGCAGAACCCACATGCGGTTGAGAGTCTCGGGGCGCAGCAGCAGATCGTCGCGGCGTGTTGACGATGCCATGATGTCGACTGCCGGGAAAATGTGCTTGTTGCTCAGCTTGCGATCGAGCTGAAGCTCCATGTTGCCGGTGCCCTTGAATTCCTCGAAGATAACTTCATCCATTTTCGAAGATGTCTCGGTCAAGGCTGTGGCGATGATGGTGAGGCTGCCTCCATTTTCGATGTTGCGAGCAGCGCCAAAGAATCGCTTGGGCTTTTGCAAGGCATTGGCGTCGACACCGCCTGAGAGGATTTTGCCCGAAGCCGGCGACACAGTGTTGTAGGCGCGAGCAAGGCGAGTGATGGAGTCGAGCAGGATCACCACATCGTGGCCGCATTCTACCAGGCGCTTAGCCTTGTCAAGCACTATGCCGGCGATTTTCACATGGCGGTCGGCAGGCTCATCGAATGTAGATGCTATCACCTCAGCGTTTACGCTGCGTATCATGTCGGTCACCTCCTCGGGGCGCTCATCGATAAGGAGGATCATGATGTAAGTCTCGGGGTGGTTTTGAGCGATTGCGTTGGCGATGTCCTTGAGCAGCAGGGTTTTACCGGTCTTAGGAGGAGCCACGATCAAGCCGCGCTGTCCTTTGCCAATCGGCGAGAACATGTCCACTACGCGAGTAGAGATGTTGCAAGTGTCGGGATTGCTGGTGAGATCGAATTTCTCATTTGGGAAGAGCGGGGTGAGGTGCTCAAAAGGCACGCGGTCGCGGATGAATTCGGGGCTGCGGCCATTGACGCTGAATACCGAGGTGAGGGGGAAATATTTTTCGCCTTCGCGTGGCGGACGTATCATGCACTCCACTACATCGCCGGGCTTCAAGCCGTACATCTTTATTTGCTGGGCAGTAACCAGGATGTCGTCGGGCGAGGGCATGTAGTTGTAGTCGCTTGAGCGCAGGAAGCCATGGCCTTCCGGGGTGATTTCGAGCACACCATTGGCCTCAATGATGTCGGTGAAATCATATTCCGGCACCAAGGGCATCGGAGGCTGAGGCTTTTGGTAATTCTTATTCTTTTTATTTTTCTTGCCAGTGCCCGGGGGATTAGGAATTACTTGGCCTGGTTCCGCTAAGATAATGGGCTGTCGTGGCATCTGCGGCGCCTGGGACTCTGCAGGCGCCTGAGGCTGCTCTGCCGCCCTCTGTGCTGCTTCCTCTCTTTCCTTCTGGCTGCGCGGAGTAAATTTGCGACCTTCGCTTTTCGGGAAGAATGATCCGAAAGCGTTGTCGGCGCGGTTTTCTGAGCCTTTCGGGGTGAATAAGCGTCGCGGAGTTTCTGGCGCGGGTTCTGCTGGAGCCTCTTGTTGCTCAGGCAAGGCGGGCAATTGCTCGTCGGGTTCTGGCAATTCGTCCTGGGGCAGGCGTTCCTGAGGGGCCTCAGGCATTAGTTCGGGCAGAGGAGCGCTTTCGAGCACCGGGGCAGGCAACGCTTCGTCAGGGGTAGCCAGCGCTTCGGCGGCAGCCTTCAAGGCCAATTCCTTTTTTTGCTTTGTGGTCAGTTGCGGGGTTTCTGGCTCTGCATTTTTGCGAGGGCGTCCACGTTTTTTCTTAGGCTGGTCTTCGGGTGATGTCTTTTGTTCTTTTAAGGCGTTGTCATCCTTGCTTTCGCCAGGCTTCTCAGCCTTAGCGTCAGCATTGGCATCCTCAGGTTCGGCCTGAGTTTTACCCTTTTTCTTGTTGCCTGGTTTGGGCCCGCGCTTTTTAGCGTTTTTGGAACCATCGCCCTGATTGTCGCCATTGTTGCCTTTGGTGGCGCTTTTGGCGGCATTCTTGGCCTGTTGGTCAATTACAGCGAACTCTATGGCCTCGCGGTTGGCGGGATCGTAATCAGTAACTCCCAGCTCGTTGGCCACGCTCTTGAGCTCATCTTCGCCCATGGCTTTTAATTGATCGATATTATACATGTTGGATAAAAGTTCTCACACAGCACCCTTGGTCGCGTCTGCGCCATCAGTCGGGGGCTGGCGTGTAGTCTTGATAACGTAAATTAATGTATTAACGCGAAAAAATAGTATCTTTGGATCAAGACAAAAAACCTGTGTTTTATAAGGACGAAAATCTACGAATAGACGAA
>CAYTXF010000024.1:0-33918 GCA_964440745.1 uncultured Bacteroides sp. | reverse complement strand
AAGCAAATTTCACTTTGGCTATCATTTGGGCCAATCCTTAACTTAATGACATTGGGTCCAGAAGCGGCCCAGCAGGGCGTCGTGCATGCGGGCGCCGAAGTCGAGGTACTGGAGGTCGCCCATGTCGACCTGCTCCTTGCCGCCGAACCTGTAGGGGCTGAGCAGGGCCTCGCCGCCCCGGTCCAGGGCCATGGCCGAGCACTCGCCGAAAGGCGAACCGTAGGGGTAATAGTGGATTTCCTGGACAGCAGCGCCGTCGGTGGAGCGGACCAGCTGCCGCACGCTCCCCTGGTGGTCGCGGGCGAAGTAGTAGGCCGTGTCGCGACGCACGAAGCCGCCGTCGACGATTGCCCTGTCGAGGGCGCCGCCGGCGTACACGAAGGGCCCCAGGAAGTCGACCGTGTCCCTGGACACCGCCAGGGGCTGTATTACCGACCCCGCGGAGAGCGGCGCCGCCGTCCCGCCCCCGGCGGAGCCGAACGAGTAGGTCGTCACGCGCCTGAGAAGGGCCCCTCCGGTGGAGTAGGTGCAGAGCGTCCCGTGCCGCCCGGCCGAGATGCGCTCCGGAAGGCCGAGCCGGTTGTAGGAAACCGACGCCAGGCCGCGGTTCGAGTCGGACACGAGCCTTCCGCAGGAGTCCCACTCGAGCTCGGACTGCGAGTCGGCCCCGTCGCGGTAGTCCGAAGGGCTGCTGTACGCGGGATCGTCCTCGCCGGAAAGGTCCTTCACCCTGACGAGCAGGCCGGAGTCGTAGGCGAGGCGCAGGTCGTCGACCAGGCTCCCCTCGAGGGTCGCACCTCCGGCGGCCGCCGCGGCGTCGGAAAGCCCCCAGCGGACGATCCTTGTCGGGCTGGAGTCGGGCCCGTACTCGTAGGCCGCGGAGTAGTCGGCCGTTGCCAGCTCGGCCGGGCATTCTTCCGGAAGCCACAGCAGTCCGCGCCCCAGGCGCGTCTGCGCCTGGCGGTCGTTGGCGCCCACCAGCCACAGGCCCCCGGGCCTGACTGCGTACCAGCTCTTGGCCCCGCGCTCGCGCACGCTCAGCAGCGTGTCGCCATACAGGCGGCACCGGACCTCGAAAATCTCGCTGACCGCGGCTCCGGAGAGGTCGACGAGGTCGCCTGGGCCGGCATCCTCGGGAATCTCGGCCTCTATCTCCCAGCGCAGCTGGCACTGGCCGTCGCGCGGAATGCACTGGCCCTGCGATGCCAGAGCGGCCAAGAGCGCGGATGCGGATAGGAGGGTTTTATTCAGAATCATGTCGGAATGGCGTTGAGGCCTCTTTGGAGCCAGCCGGCTGACGGCGCTGAGACTTCCAAAAAGGCAGGTGGAATGATTGGTTTGGATTCGTAGGCAAATTTATGAAATTTGGACTGAAAAGTCAAATGTCCCTGAGTATATTTATGCTAAATAAAGTTAAAGAAATCCCCGGCCTCAGTGATGGTGTGAGGCTGGGGATTTTCTGTTGGGATTAACGCCAGGGGCGTTAAAGGGATGGGAAAAATGGATGTGTCGGGGGTTATTTGTGGAGCTCCATGCGCTTCAGTACCAGGTCGCCACCGCCTATCAGCATCGGGTTGGAAGAGCCGTCGGTCATGGTAGTGCAAAGCTGGTCGGTGATTACGCAGTCAACCACGGTGCGACCTACCTCCACTATGATGTTGTTGGCATCGCGGCCCTGGTCTGCGCCACCCAGATCGGGAGCACCCCACCAACCGTCGCAGAGGCAGAAGTTGCCATCTACGTCGTGGGGAGCAAACACGAATCTCAGAGTCATGCCAGCCTCGGGAGCACCACCAGTGTAATCAACCTCATCGGGGCTCATATACCACCACCACCAAAGTGCAGCTTCACCCTTCCAAATTATATTGATAATCTCAATGCTGGTAACAACCAAGCCGCCTGAGCCACCAATGATAAATGCGTTGTCGGCCACGCCATTGAGCATGCTGAGCAAAGTCTCATCAATGGGCAACAGAGCCTCGGTCACGCCAGCTGCCACGGTGATAGTGTTGATATCCGGGCTACCACCCATGTCGTGGGCACCCCACCAACCATCGCAAACGCAGAATGTGGCATCATTGTTGTGATCAGCAAATACGAAGCGGATAGTCATGCCAACTTGCGGATTGACCTTAGAGAGGTTGAGATCCGAAGCGGGGAGATACCACCAATCCCAGTTGTCGATTACTTGTTCGCCCGACCAGATTTCATCATCAGAAGTCTTGCCCGTAGAAAGCTTATCGGAAAGCGTGATCTCAGGAGTGACATAAGATTTTCCGCTCATATCCTCAAGCTTAAGGGTGGTAGTGCCAGCCTTAATGCCGCTGGGCACATTCAGGGTAACCAAGTTAGTGGAACGGCGGATAAACTGCACAGCCTTAACCACTACATCCTCGCCGTCGGCACCAGGGAAGTATGCGCGGTCAAAGAATTCCATATCCTCACCCACAATCATCACCTCAGCACCGATTTTGATTTCTTCATCGGTGGGAGAAATGGCAGTGATCATAGGATTGCCAATTTCAAGCTCCAGGCGCGAAGTGGCCGTCTGGCCTCCGCCGCTGACCTGGATCGGCCCCTCAGTCACGCCGCTGGGCACAACCACATTGATCTGCCCATCGGCATAGTGGGTAATCGATGTCACCGTCTGGCCTCCGGGGAATGAAACCTCAGTAACTGAGCTCAGCCCCAAGCCATTAATTGTAAGGATCTGTCCTGGGATTACCTTAACTGGGCTGAACACTCTGATCTCAAGGCCTTGGCTTGCGCTATCGTCATCGCTGTCAGAGCATGAAGAAGCCATCAGCGACGCCGCACCTACGCAAAGAGCCAAAGCTATATTATATAATAATTTTTTCATACGTCCTAAATATTACCAACCAGGATTTTGAGTTAAATTGCTGTTTTTCTGCAATTCAGATTGAGGAATGGGATAGAGATAATACTTATCGTCCCATTTGCGCTCGCTTGTGGTGCGAGTGAGCTGCAATTCGCCATTATTCATGGTGAGATCAGCCAACTTCACGCTTGAGAAAAGCGGACCCTTCTTCCAACGGCGCACATCCCAGAAGCGATGATTTTCGAAAGCAAGCTCTACCATGCGCTCGCGCATGTAACGCTCCTCCCAATTAGCATTTCCGCTGAATTCCGGCATAGCGATGTCGGAGCGAGTGCGCAACACATTGATTGCTTGGTTAGCGCTCATTCCAAATTCGCCAGTAGCCTCGGCATCGCCATAGTAATTATACATAGCCTCGGCATAGTTGAGATAGCATTCAGCCAGACGCATCACAATGTAATTGTGGCGGGTGCTGGTAGCATTGTTGGTGGTGGTGATGCAAGAGCCATCGACAAACTTGCGCAGATAGTAACCTGTTGGGGTTGCGCCATATTTGGGAGCGCCATTGAATCCATTGTAGAAAGCCTCGATTTCGATGCCCTGCATACTATTTGAGGGCCATACATCGCCATTCTTCACCACTGTCAAGGCAAATCTGGGGTCAAGGCCATCGTAAGGATTCTCCTGAGTCACGTTGATGTTGCCAGGATAACGCTCGCCAAAAGTCTCGCCACTGTCCTGATACTCATAGGCATCGACCAGAGTCTGAGTGGGGCAATTGCCTGAGTTGCCATTCTCCACACCTACGGGATAATTGTATTTCTCAAAGCTATTGCTTGCCTGAGTGCCGAGCACAAAGATAAACTCAGGGTTGGTGAATGTGTCATGGCCCCACAAATCAGCGTAGGCACTGAGCTTGTAGCCCCAAGCCGATGCATTATCGATGAGGAATTTGCTGGCTTCGGCAGCTTTTTTCCAAAGCTCACGATCATTATTGGTATTGAAGAGCGGCGAAGCCTGATACAACAGGGCGCGCGCTTTCAGCGCCAAGGCAGCACCGCGAGTTGCGCGGCCTATCTCCTGACTGGGAATATCATTGTAAGTAACAGGCAGGTATTCAGCGGCAATATCACACTCGTCGACAATGAACTGGAACACCTCCTCGGCAGGAGTGCGCTTTACCGCATTAGCCTGAGCATTGGTGAGCGTGGTTGTCACTAATGGCACATCTCCATAGGCGCGCACCAGCTCGAAATAGAAGTAGGCGCGCAGGAAACGCAATTCGTAGGGGAAGAGTTCGAATTGCTGCACCATATTGTCGTAGTCAGGATCATACTCATAATCCGAGAGGTCAATCTTGTCGAGACGCTCCAGATACATGTGCACCTGGGTAATTGCTCGGTATGCTACGACCCATGTGTTGGAAAAAGGATTTGAGGCATTCCATCCACCATTGTAGTAATTCTTGATTTGCGAGGTGGACAGGGCGAATTCGGCCTCATCAGATGCGCTGGCCAGCAAGGCACCGTTGCCATAGAGGTCATCCTTAAAATCGCTCGGCATTTGCGCATACACATCGTACACCAAATTCTTAATGCCATTGAGAGGGCTGTTGTAGGTCCATTCCTCATCGCGGCTCGACGCCTCGTTGTAGTTGAGGTCGGCGCAGCCTGCCAGTCCCAGGCCCATCAAGGCTATTAGAGCATATTGTATCTTGTTCATATCTATTGTTTGCAGATTAGAAGGTTACGGTAAGGCCTACATTGACAGACTTGAAAATAGGATAGGCGGTAGAAAGCACCTCAGCATCCATTGCGTCAACATTGTCAAATGACAACAGGTTCTCTCCCTGCACAAACACCTTTAAAGCTGAAAGACGTATCTTTGAGAGCAGCGAAGCCGGCAACTTGTAATAGATTTCACAGTTGCGCATCTTCAGGAAATGCACTTTCTTATACCACACATCGCTTGCTTGGGTGTTGTTCTCCACGCTTTGAGTGGTAAGGCGGGGATACAGAGCGTTGTCGCCAGCTATGTCGAAGCAATTGTTGTAATAGTCAACTGAGAGGTTGCCATTGTTGGCCATGCCACCCCATATTGCGCTCGGCAGCCATTTCATGTAATCGCCAGTGCCCTGGAACCATGCATTAAGGCCCAAGCCCTTATACTCGAAACCGACATTGAAGGCATAGTTGAGCTCAGGGATATCAGTGCCACAATTCAGGCTGGTAACATCAAACTGGTTGATGATGCCATCGCCATTGAGGTCGAGATATTTGATGTCGCCCACGCTCACCTGCGAGAACTCCTGAGTCTGGCTTGCGAGATCAGCAGCATCTTTGAAGAAACCATTGCTCTTTAAGCCCCAAGCCTCATTCACGCGATGGCCCACGGGGTCACTGAGAGGATAGGTGGGAGTGCCAATGTACTTAACCACGCGGTTGGTGTTCCAGGCCAGATTAAAGCCGGCATTGACATTGAAGTCACGAGCCACTTGCTTAGCAAATTTGAGGCTCACCTCAAAGCCGTAGCTCTCAACCTCGCCCACATCATTGTACGATGACTGAATACCCACAACCGATGAGTTTTCATTGCTTGCCGACAGCATGATGTGGCTGCGACGCTGATAGAAACCATCAGCAGTGAAGTCGAGCATATTGGCAATGCGCAGATCGGTACCGACGTTCACGCTCTTTGAGGTTTCCTGTGAGAAATCAGTCGTCGGGAACGATCCCAGTGAGGCACCCCATGTGGCGCTGTATTGGTTGCCAATGATCACATAGCCATGCGAAGCATCCCATGAGGGAAGCCACATGCCATAGGTGGGCATATAGTCAGTGTGCTGGATGGTGCCTGATGCGCGCAGCTTGCCATAGTTGAGCACGCCATCTTGGTTGTTGGCATAAATCCAGCCCAGCGACAATGTGGGTGAGAATGACCACTTGCTCGGATATGAGCGGTTGGAGCCATTGCCAGCCAGGACAAGATCGCCAATAAACTTGTTCATGAAATCGTAGTGGAATACACCCATAACATTCTGGCGATAAAAGGTATTGCCACGGCCATCCTTGCTCTCGCCCTTGTTGTTGTAGATAATGGCTGCGTCGAAGTGGTCGTCACCCATGAACGAGTGCTTGTAATTGAAACCCACATTTCCGGCAGCAGTCCACCATTGGCTGTCAACCCAGTTGCTAAAAGTGAGCTCGGTCTGCTTGTTGCCAAATGTGGCCAACGACACCTGGTCCTTATCCCCTACACTGCCTGTATAGCGCTCATAGCCATATTGGAATGACTTGTTAGAGTTTTCGCCATTAATCGAGGAATTGATGTAAGAAGCGCTGATAAAGAAGCTTAAGCCCGGCACAAGGAAATCGAGCTTTTGGCTTAGCTTGCCATCTACCGACAGCTGGCGCTGGTGAGTCTTGTAGAAACCTGATTCCTGGATTCGAGCAGCGGGATTGGCATCGCCAAAGGTCTCATTGCCACCCCAAAGGCCAGTTGAAGTCTTATAAGGGAAGGCGCTCGCCGGAATGTAGTAAGCGGAATAGGCGGCATTCGAGGCCGACATGCTCGACGGAGCCTTGGTCTCCTGGAACACTCCAAAGAGGTTGACCGACATCAGCGTGGTGTTGGTGATGTTGAAGTCGATATTGGCGCGGACATTCAGTTTCGACTGGCGCAGCTGCGAGTTATAATCCTTCTGATCAGTGTTCTTGAGAGCGCCGCGAGTATCCACATAGTCGAAATTGGTGTAGTATTTCACCCTGTCGGTGCCACCATAGACCGAGAGATAAGCATGATCCTGCTCAGCGCGATTCTTGAAAATCATGTCGCGCCAGTTCACATTAGGATAGAAGTATGGGTCAGAGCCATCCTTGAAGAGGTTAAGCTCCTGCTCGGTGTAAGCGGCGGCAAGGCCGTCGTTGATGCGAGCCTTGTTGAGAGCATTGGCATATGTGTAGCCATCGACCATATCGGCGAATTCTGGATCAAAAGCGAATTTGTGGCTGTAATCAGCCTTCACATGCACTTTGCCTTCCTGGCCGCGCTTGGTTTTTACCAAGATGGCGCCATTTACGCCTTCGTGACCAAGAAGAGCCACTGCGGCAGCATCCTTGAGCACTGTCACGCTCTCTACCTCTTCCACGCTCAGGCGATCGATCGGTCGCTCATAGCCGTCGACAAGAATCAGAATGCTCTTGTCGCTGAGGGTGTGATAGCCACGGATGTTGAACGTTGCTCCTTGATTTTCATCGCCCTCAAAACCGCCATTTGAGAAAGCGGTGAGGCCTGGCAAGCGCCCGTAGAGGGCTTGTGCCAGATTCGTGGCCGCTGTCTGCTGCAGCTCCTCGCCCGAAATAGTGGTAGCGGCAGCGGTGCTGAAGAATTCGCTGATCTCCACGCCGTAGCCTAAATCGTAGGCGTAAGCATTTTTATCGTTGAGTGTAACCTGCGCACTGACGGCCGTCACCGACACGGCAGCTGTCGCAAGCATCAACACTTTTGGTATGATCATAGTGTGTAAGTCTTTCTGTTGTTAAATCTGGAATTACCATCCAGGGTTCTGGTTGAGGCCATAACCCTTATTGATCTCGTCGCGCGAAATTGGTGACAGATACCACTTATCGCTCCACTTGCTGGTTTGATTGTCAGTATCCCACCATACTCGGATATTATTGGTGCAGGGCACTTTCTCATAAGTGCATGAGGGCCAGGATTCTCCAGGCTGGAGACTGGTGTCATTGTTATAGTCGGCGGGAAGCATCTTGTTGCCATTGGCATCCTTGCGATACATCCAGAGCTCGTGCACTTGCTTCTTGAAGATGTCGGAGCGCTTATAACGCACAAGGTCATACCAGCGCTGATCCTCATAACCGAACTCGCAAGCGCGCTCGCGCAGCAGTTGCTCGATGAAGTTGTCCTTATTGCTGGTAAGGTTGAGTTCGGGATTCATCTTCTCGATCTTGCCCAAGCCTACGCGTGCGCGCACCTTGTTCATCTCATCGCAAGCCTTCTGCAAATTGCCAGTCTGAGCCAGAGCTTCAGCATAGCAGAGATGGATATCAGCCATGCGCAGGTAAGCATAGTTGGTGGGATAGTAAGCTGCATAACCATTGTCGCGCAAATATTTGAAGAGCTTCAGGCGAGTAGCCCAGGGGTTATCGGTGCGCTGAGGGCTGAACTTTTGGGCAATGTTGCCACCCTCCCACAGCTGAGTGCTGGTCTCGCCACCGTACTGCTCCACGAGATTGTTGCGGTTGGCCACCATGGTCTCATAGAGGCGCGGATCACGATTTGCGAAAATATCGATATTCTCAGGATTGTCAGTGTTGAACACATAATCATAGGGGAATACTCGGCCATCGGCCATGCCAAACATCTCCATGTACTCCACAGTGAAGAGGGCCATGCCGAATTCGTCCATACCTTCCACGTTCCAGTCACCGTTCCATGCATTTGCGCCGCTACCGGCATGCACCTCGATTACCTTCTCGCTATTGCCACGGAACCAATAGGCCGAGCGGAAAGCCATGCAATAATCATATTCGGTGTCGCCATCGGGCTGCACCAGAGCGAAATAATTGCCATTGGCCTGATTGGCTGTGAAAAATTCCTCGCATGCCTTGAGGGCCTTGTCCCAAAGTTCCGACTGGTAACCGCCAGTCCATATCTGATGCAAATCCTGGTTTTCTTCGTTGCGTGTGAATTCCAGATAGGGCTTCTCATTATTGAAGAGAGGCGAGGCAACAAAGTTCCAGAGTTTTACTCGCAAGCCATAAGCCGAGCCCTTGGTGAGGCGACCTGAGTTGCTGGCTTGATCCTGCACATAGAATGGAAGACCGGGTTCGTCGATTGCTTTTTGGATGAGCTCATCGATGAATTCGGCTGTCTCGATCACACTGAGGCGAGTGCCATCCACTATGTCAGTCACTGCCATTGAGCGATCAATCTTGGGCAGACCGCCAAAATTGCGGAAAGCATCGAGATAGCGCGAAGCCATGATCACATAAGCTTCGCCACGGAGTTGGCTCTTTTCATTATCGCTAAGGTCAGGCACCTGGTCGATATTCTCTACGAAGAGCCAGCCCTCGCGGATAGTGCGCCAAATGCCTGCACGGGCATTGCCGTCGCCATTGGCAATGAAGGGGAACTTTACGAAACCGCCATTGTCCTGGTCAGTTTCCGAGAGGTCGCCTCCGTAATATTTGCCCAGATTATGCCATCCGCAGTAGGATTGGCAAATATCGGTGAGGGCATCAGGGTGAGAGTACCATACTGCACCCGTATATGTGAAGCAGTTGTGCATTGCACCGTACATGTGCCACAGGAAGCGCTTGGCATTCTCGCCGCTGGCAAAGATGGTGTCCATAGTCACATCCACGCCAGGAGCCTTCTCCAGGAAGCTCTCTCCTATCTTGATGTCATCAACACAGGAATACAGCGAACCTGAACCCATGAGCACCCCTAAACCCAGGAGCACGGTAGCAGTTTGTGTTTTGAACTTCTTTATATAATTCATGGTGAGAGTTTTAGAAATTAACGTTAAGACCGAAATTATACACTCGAGTCATAGGATAGCGTGTGCTGCCATAACCGGCCTGGGCTTCGGGGTCGTTGGCCTTGAAGCTGGTGAAGGTGAGCAGATTGTAACCATTGGCATATACGCGAATGCTGTTGATCGGAATTCCGGGAATGCGGAAAGTATAGCCGATCTCCACATTCTTAAGGCGAATGTAGGATGCGTCTACCATCCAGGGAGCCGAGAGTGAGCCATTGTGCTCACGAGCTGATTTCTCAAGAGAAATACGCGGGAGTATAGCATCAGGATTGTCCTCGGTCCATGAGTTGTCATATACCCATTTGTTAAGCATTGACTGGTTGCCAGTACCAAAAGCGGGAGTGTAGAATGAGCTGAGCTGACGGCTTACATGGTCGGCGCCTACCCAGGTCATAGAGAAGTCAAGACCCTTCCAATTGAGAGTGGCATTGACGCTGCCGGTGTATTCCGGGATATCGCTGTAGCCGATTGCATGCACGTCGTTGGCATCTACCTTGCCGTCGCCATTGAGATCGACAAACACGCTGTCGCCCGGGCGCAGGGTGATTTGCTGGTCAGGCATTTCAACTCCGAATTTTTCTTGGTAGCGAGTCTCAGTCTCACCAGGCACATAGAATTCAAAGAATTCGTAGCCGAAAGGCTGGCCCACGGGATGGCCGGTCTGATACATGTAGTCATAGTCTTTCTTCACCTCGGCCATTTCCACCACTTTGTTGCGAGCGAAGGCGAAGGTGGGCGAAATCGAGTAGCTAACTTCGCCAATGCGCGATGCCCAGCGCAGGGTAATCTCATAACCATGGTTCTTCACGCGACCAAAGTTGACCGAGCTGGGCTTAAGGGCTGAGATGCCAGCAATCGAGGTCTCGTTGGACACGAGAATGTTCTTGCGATCCTCGTTGAAGATATCCACGCCCAGGCTGAGGCGGTCGCTGAAGAAGCGCACATCCAAGCCATAGTTGATCTTTGTGGCTGTTTCCCAAGTCACATCAGGATTGCCTGTGCTCACCTCGCGAGCACCATTCATAAATGAATTGTTGTTCACACCAAAGTTACCAGTGCGGTCGTTGGTCCACCATGCACCACCACCATTGGTGTAGAATTCCCATGTGCCTGGCAGATACAAGAAGCGGCCGATGCCTTGGTCATTACCGACCTTACCGATAGATCCGCGAATCTTGAGATAAGATACCACAGGGCTGATACCCTCCCAGAACTTCTCTGAGGAAGCTACCCAGCCGATTGAAGCTGATGGGAAGAAACCGAAACGCTTGCCCTTGGCAAAGTTCTCTGAGCCGTTGTAGCCCATGTTCATGTCGAGCAAATATTTCGATTGATAGTTGTAGGTCACACGACCCACCAGACCCACATAGCCTTTAGGAATAGAGTTGTAGATACCGCCGGGATAGTAGGTCTTTGACTCGTTATACAGAATAAGAGCGCCTACGTTGTGTTCCTTATTGAACGAGCGATTGTAGTTCAAAGCTGCTTCAGCATACCAGTTGCGATTGCCCCACTTTGACTCTGAATAGCCAAGAGGCCAAGCATCGCCTTGGCGCACGTATACGATTTTTTGTGAACCATCAGTCTCGTATTCACCATGGGCGATTGTAGCCTTGTAGCTGATGCCACCGCCTGTGGTGCGAGCCTTTTGGTGAGTATAATCTGAGTTGTATGAACCCTTGATGCGGAAATCAAGACCCTCGGTGATGAAGTCAAGCTTGAGTTTGTATTGAAGGTCGAGATTGACCACATTTTGAGTCTGCACGGTATAACCTTGCTGGAAAATCAGTCCCAGACCATCTGTTCCGATTGAGCCTACCAAGTCGGGATCCGAAACGATGCGACGTCCCTGGTCGTCAAGTCCATAGCCAGCCATAGGCATACCATTGTTGAGAAGACCCTCAACGCCGAACACGCCCGACTGTCCATTGTACTCGCCATTGCCAATCGAGTTGGTGCGTCCAATGCGACCACCGATACCGATTGAAATAGAACTGCGGCTGGAGAGATCCACATCTAAGTTGGCGCGATAGTTGTAGCGGCGATATTTGAAGTTGGATTCATCGCCCTGATCAAAAGTCTTGAACAGACCATCCTGGTTGAGCATACCGAGTGATACAAAGTAGCGTGCTTTCTCAGTACCGCCGCTGATATTGATATTGTATTGCTCCTGCCAAGCGTGGTCATGCATCAGATAGGTAAACCAGTTGGTGCTGGGATACACAGTGGGCATATCCATGTCCTTCCAGTGCTGGATGGCTTCCTGGGAGTATTTCCAGTTGGCCTGAGCCACACCTTCCACTTCCTGGGCATGGTTGTAGGCGGTAGCATATTCATATGAGTTGGCAGGCTCCAGGAAGCGTGAGATCTGCTGCAGACCAGCCGATACTGTGACAGTGATGTTGGGCTTGCCCACCTCGCCGCGGCGAGTGGTAACCAGGATCACGCCATTGGCACCGCGCACACCAAACACGGCAGTGGCCGAAGCATCCTTAAGGATACTGATGTCAGCCACCTCGTTGGGGTCGATTTGAGTGAATGAGCGCTCTACGCCATCCACCAGCACCAGAGGCTCTGCGCTGTTGAAAGAGCCCACACCGCGAATGCGGATCACAGGGTCGTCGGCACCAGGCACGCCAGTGTATTGCACTGTCTGCAAACCTGGCAGCTTGCCAGCAATAGCGTTACCCATCGAGGGAGCAGGCGATTTAAGCAGCTCCTTGCCACTCACATTTGAGATGGCGCCTGTGAGGGTGGCCTTCTTTTGCTGGCCGTAACCTACTACGACCACTTCATCAAGTTCGTTGTCGACAGGCTCCATCCTTATATCCATCTTTGGACCGGTAACTTTGACTTCCTTGGTAGTATATCCCACGAAGGAAATCACCAACGTTGAGCCTTTTGGCACATTGACCATATGGAAATTGCCATCGATATCGGTGACTACTGCATTTTTTTGTCCTTTGACTTGCACAGCAGCACCAATCAACGGCTCATTCTCTTCATCGGTCACGATGCCTTGCACAGTGATATTTTCTTGTGCAAAAGCCATGCATGGGCAAAATAAGCCTATGATAAGGGCTACGATGCACAGCAATGGTAATCTAAGGTACTTTTTCTTTGGCATTGTGTAGAAAGAAATGCGATTGTTTATTAATGGTTTTTGGTAGACAACTTTTAGTTGTTTCTTTAGACATTTTGATTAGTCATTCCCAGTGCAGCATCAAAAGCTGGTTGGCCCTCCAGATAACTTGATTCGACCATTGAGGAATCTCCCCGCTGGACTCACCTAATACAGACGCTTGCAAGTCAGAGGAGGGTCTGGCCCAGGCTCTGCTTACATTGGGTGGCTTGTTTGTCATTGCCCCCAGGGCCAACATGACAAACAGCATTGGCAACATTTTTTTTAGCATAATTAAAAGAATCGATTTAGAATTTCCTTGTATAAAATAATAATGTTGCAAATTTATGTTATATTTGACCCTAAATAGGACAAAAATACGATAAAAAAAGTAGAAAAATCGCCAAAAATCGACATGACTGGCAATTTTGAGTCACAATCCCTACACAAAAGCACAAAAACGCCCTCGCAACACTGCGAAGGCGTTTTTCACATATAACATAACAATAAATTAATTGCCGATATTGATTTATGTCAATTGGCCGAATTTTAGGGGAGCCGATTGGCCCGGGAGCCAATCGGCGGATGCGGGATTACAGACCAGCGATCTCAAGAGGCAGATTTTCCTCACCGGGATTCTGTGTCCAGTTGGTGTTGAGACGCAGGATGCTGTTGGGCACGGGGAATACGCGCAGATATTTGTTGGTCTTGGCTGCCGGGTTCACAATGTTCTTGAAGCCCCAGTCATCCTCGTAGTTGCCAAAGCGGATAAGGTCGTTGCGACGCCAGTTCTCGTTGACAAACTCGCGGCCACGCTCGTCGAGCAGTTCCTGGAGAGTAGGATTGGCGGTAACCTCAGGAGCGCTTGAGCAACGACGCACTTGGTTGAGAAGGCTTGCGGGAGTATCGCCCAGAGTGGCAGAAGCACCGCGCAGGATGCACTCAGCCTTGGTGAGCAGAATGTCGGCGTAGCGGAACACGGGCACATCGTTGCGGCCGTGGCGCGAGTGCGACACATAGTCATCGTAAGAGCAGGGCCACTTGCATGACTTGTAGCCAATCATGTATGCGTTATGATCGCTGCCCACATCGAGGCGTACCTGACCGCCAGAGCCAGTGAATCCGCTAAGATCTGAGGGAGCGGGCTTGAAGATCAGAGGATTGCCCTCGTCGGTATACACAGCCTGGTCGGTCCAATCGTAGGTATTGGGGTCCATAGCATAGATCTGGTCGCGGAGCACGATTTCGTTGCGCTCGTCGCCCTCCAGATTGAAGAGGCTTGCAAACTCATTGGTGAAGATATAGAAGCCGCCCATGTTGCCTGAGGGAAGATTCCAGCCGTAGAAACCTTGGCTCAGCTTAGCATACCAGCGATAGGTAAGGTAGCGAGCATAGTCCATAGTCTCAGTATCCCAGTCGAAAGGCATTGCATAGATGAAATCCTTGATTTGCGAACCATTGTCGGGGAAGAATTTCTTGCGATAGCCGTCCCCTACCTCGAAGAGGCCCGAGTTGATGATATCATCGCACACAGCCACGCAAGCGCTCAGCTTCTCATTAGTCATAGTAGGCTCATAAGTCGACACGTCGCCGCAGGTGTACACTGCCCAGTTCACATACAGCTTGGCAAGCAGGGCCTTGGCCATCCACTTGTTGGGCTTGCCATAAGTGTTGTCATCGCTTGCGGGATCCAGGGCATCCATGATGCTGAGCACCTCAGTCTCGATCCACTGAGCCACCTCGGCGCGCGGCAGGCGCAGAATGGCATCGGAAGCTTCGATTTCGCCAGCCTCTTCCTTGGCTTGCTGCAGAGGCATGCAAGGCACATCGCCATACAGATCCATCAACATGAAGATGTAATAAGCGCGCATCAGACGCACACCAGCCAGTTGAGTGCGGTTGGCATCCGTTTCTTCGATTTCATTGAGCACTTGGGTGCACTTGGTCACGCCCGATGCCAGGTCTGACCACTGGTCAGCGGGACCGCCTTCGGGATTCCAGTTGTGGAAGTTGGCGTAAACGCGATAGCCGCCGTCCCACCAGCCGCCATCATATGTGACAGCAAACATTTCGTCGGAGGCTGAAGCTATGTTGAGGAGGTAGCCTAAGCCAATGCCGCCTCGGAAGGCATAGTAGCAGTCAGCGAGCTTTGCTTCAACTGCTATTTCATTGTCAGGATAAGAGGTCAGCTGAGAGTCGACAGTCACATCAAGATCGGTGCACGACGTAGCAGCTACAGATGTAATCCCAGCAAGGAGAAAATATTTAATGAATTTCATTGTGTAGCGAATTGTAGGTTAGAATTGGATAGTAGCGCCAAAGAGGAACGAACGTGTGCGAGGATACTGCGTACGACGCGAGTCGATGCCAGGATAGAGACCGCCAAGGTTGATTTCGGGGTCAATGCCTGAATAGCTGGTGATGGTGAACACGTTGTTGCAAGTAGCATGCAGGTTGATGCTCTTGAGCCAGCCATTGAAGCAGTTGCGCAGAGTGTATCCCAGAGTCAGTGAAGAGAGGCGGAAGTATGAGCCATTCTCCAGGAAGTAGTCGCTGGTAGCATTTGACATCACGTCGCCGGCTGAGAATACCTCGGCTGATGACTTGAGCACATTCTTGCCCTCAGCCACTACGAACATGCCAGAATACTGAGTGGCTGTCTCATTGTAAATCTTGTTGCCGAACACGCCGGTGAAGAATGCATTGAGGTTCCAGTTCTTCCAACGAATATCGTTGTTCCAACCCATGGTCAGCTTAGGCTGAGCGTTGCCGCAGATGGTGCGGTCAGTATCGGTGGGAGCAGTGGTGGTCTCGCCGGTGCGAGCGCCAGTCTCGGGATCATGCTTGTAGAAGAGCGAGTTGCCATCGGCATCGATGCCGGCCCATTCGTAGAGATAGAATGTACCCACGGGCTCGCCTTCCATCAGGCGCTGCAGGTAAGCATTTGTCTGGTTGCGCACGTTGGGCTCCCACTCGTTGACATAGTTCACTGAATACTTGTCATTGGAGAGGCGAGTCAGCTCATTCTTGTTGTGTGAGAGATTGAGGTTGGTGCTCCAATTCCAGTCGCGAGTCTGCACGGGCACAGCGTTGATGCTGATTTCAATACCCTTGTTGTTCATCTCCCCCACGTTGGCAGTCATTGTGCCATAAGCATAGCGGTCGGTCGATACGTTATAGTCAAAGATCATGTCGGTGGTCTTCTTGGTATAGTATTCGATGGTACCGTTGAGGCGCGAGTTGAAGAAAGCGAAGTCGAGACCGAAGTTCCAAGTCTCGGTGGTCTCCCACTTTAGGTCGGGATTAGAGTTGCGCAGAGCGCCGATGGTGCGGTAATTGTTGCCATTGTATGTGAACCAGCCAGTAGCGCCATAGTACATCTTAGCGGTGTAGGCATCGAAACCAGCCGAGTTACCAGTCTTACCCCAGCCCACGCGGATCTTAAGGTCGTTGAAGATGCCGGTGTCCTTGAGGAATTTCTCCTCGTTGATGCGCCATGCCACTGATGCCGATGGGAAGGTGGCCCATTCGTTGTTGCTACCGAAAGCCGAACTACCGTCGCGACGCACAGCTGCTTGCACGATATACTTAGAGTTGAACGAATAGTTGGCACGAGCGTAGAATGAAATCATGCGCAGAGTCGACTTGGTGTTCGACCAGATATCGTCGGTATCAAAGCTGTTGCCAAGGCCAAGGTTGTTCCAGCCAGTCTGGTCATCGTAGAAGTTGTATGTCTCAGCGCCGAAGCCGTCTTTGTTCTCCTGCTGCTCCCATGAGTAACCAGCCATAAGAGAAATCTTATGGATTTCATTGAAGGTGTGGTCAAAATTGGCATAGAGTTCCATCGACTTCATGATTGACTCCCAAGTATTGCGACTGGCCTTGCCATTATCAAGGAAGATTTCAGAGTCAACACTGTAATAACTCTTTGAATTGAGTTGTGAATTCTGATAGCTGAAGTTGCCGTTGACCAGAAGGCCATCGATGATCTTGATGCTCACCTTGCCAAGAGCCTGCAGGCGCTTGTAGGTATTCTTGCTGCGGTTCTGATTGATGGCAGCCACCGGGTTGTAGTTCTGAGTCTGGCCAGGATCGGTGTAATATGAGCCATCTTCGTTGTAGACAGGCACCAGCGGAGAATAGTAGTACATGCCATCGAGGGGCGAAGAACCGTCGTTGTAGCCGCCGCCCTTTGAGCTGAGAGCCCACATCTCATGGTTAGAAACTGATCCGTTGAGACCGATGCTGAATGTCAAGTGATCTTTCAGAGTGGTGGTTGTCACCATGTTGCGTGCAGTCAAGCGATTCATGTTGGTAGTTTTGATGATACCGTCACGCTCCATATAGGTGATCGACGAGGTAAAAGTTGTCGTCTTGTTGCCGCCCGAAATCGAGAGGTTGTGATTGTGAGCGAAGCCAGTGCGAGTCACCTCGTCGACCCAATCTGTGTCATAGCCAAGATCGTTGGGGATGGTGAGGCCTTGCTCAGCTGCATATTGGCGCAGCTCGGGACCTGAGAGCATCTCAAGCTTCTTGATCAGGCGCTCCCAGCTTACATAGCCGTTGTAGGTAACGTTGGTGCGACCTTCAGCGCCCTTCTTGGTGGTGATCATGATCACACCATTCGAAGCCTTCGAACCGTAGATAGCCGTGGCTGCAGCGTCGCGGAGCACATCGATTGACTCGATATCATTGGGGGACACCAGCGAGAGGTCCACGCCAGCGATGCCGTCGATCACATACAGAGGCTCAGTAGCGCCATTCAGGGTGGAAGCGCCACGCAGAGTCACAGAGGCTGTGCCGCCGTTGGGGTCAGAAGACTGCACTACAGTGAGGCCCGGCACCTTGCCCTGGAGGAGCTGGGCGGGATCAGTGTAGGTACCGATGTTGAGGTCTTCGGCCTTCACGGTTGATATCGAGCTGGTCACATCCTTGCGGGTCATTGTGCCATAACCAACAACTACCACATCGTCGAGGATGGTGCTGTTCTCTTTGAGCTCGATGTTGATAGTGCTGCGGCCATCCACAGGCACTACCTGCGTGTCATATCCCACATACGAAACTACCAATGACGAATTGGCCGGCACACTGATTGAGTACAAGCCATTGATGTCAGTGGCTACGCCGCGCGACTGACCTTGTTGGATTACAGATGCTCCGATCAACGGATCACCTGACGTGTCAGTGACGCGTCCGCTCACTGTGTGCTGCGCATAGCCCACCAGGCCTGCGCATGCCATCAGGCAAAAGACCACTAACTTGGTTAGAGTTCTTTTTTTGCTTGCAAGTAATTGTTGCATTTGCTTGTTGATTTAAGTAAATAAATTGCTTTTTGATCTAATATTCGTTGGCTGAGAGTTGATTTAGGTTTCTTTCCGCCTGATTTAAGGAGAGTAATGAATTTGATACGCAAATTTACATATAAAACTCAGAATACAAGCCTCCTTAACATCTTTTTGCGAAAAAAAATTTAATTAGGCATTACCCCTGCCTCCTCCCAATCATTAAATTCTCTCTTATTACGTCAATTTTGAAAACTTTCTTTTTTGGCCGTTTGTTTTAAATGCATAAAATTCAATTTGTGGAATGAAGAATACACATTCAATTTAATAATTGTGACAGCTATGAACACATCACCGCTACAAGGAATCAAAGTCATTGACTTGACTGAGGTTCAATCGGGTCCCTCCTGTACCCAAATGCTCGCCTGGTTAGGCGCAGAAGTCATCAAAATCGAACGTCCCGGCAAGGGCGATGCCACTCGTAAAGAACTCCAATTCAACCCCAATCTCCCCAGCTATTACTTCCTGCAGCTCAATAGCGATAAGAAGTCGCTCTCGCTTGACTGCAAGACCCCCGATGGCAAGAAGATCCTCACTGAGCTCATCAAGGGCGCAGACATGTTTGTAGAGAATCTGCACCCGGGAGCCGCCGACAAGCTGGGATTCTCTTGGGAAGCAGTGCACGCCCTCAACCCCAAGTGCATCTATGGTACAATCAAGGGCTTCCCTCCCACATCAAAATTCAAAGATCTTAAGGCTTACGAGCCTATCGCTCAGGTGACTGGCGGCGCTGCTACCACCACTGGCTGGTACGCAGGCTTCGAAAACCTCCCCACACAGTCGGGCGCTGCCCTTGGCGACAGCAACACTGGCATGCACCTGTTGATTGGCCTGTTGGCCGCTCTGCAGCTGCGCGAGCGCACCGGCGAAGGCAGCTATGTATATCAGTCTATGCACAATGCTTGCCTCAACCTGTGCCGTATCAAGACCCGTGACCAACTCACTCTCGAGAAGCTCGGCTATCTTACCCAGTATCCTCAGTACCCGAACGAAAAATTTGGCGACACAGTGCCTCGCTGCGGCAACATCGAAGGCGGCGGCGTGCTGGGCTGGACCTACAAGTGCAAAGGCTGGGAGACCGATCCTAACGCCTATGTATATGTGATCCTGCAGCGCGGCGAAAAGGACTTCGAGCTGGCTTGCAAGGCCCTTGGCTTTGAGGACTGGCTGACCAATCCCGACTTCGCTACAGCAGATGCCCGCGACAAGCACAAACAAGCTGTATGGGAGCGTATCCAGGACTATTGCATCGATAAGGACAAATATGAGATCACTGAGACATTGGGCGCTGCTGGCGTGCCCTGCGGCCCTGTGATGTCAATCAAGGAGATCATGGATGATCCTGGCAACTACGATGGCAACACTCTGGTCAAGATCAATCAGGGTGGTGAAATCGGCGAATTCGTAAGCCCGGGCTGCCCGTTCACCATCAGCGGCTACCAGCCTGTCTACGGCCCATGCCCCAGCCTTGGCGGCAACAACGAGGAAATCCTCACCGCTCTGGGCTACACTAAGGAGCAGCAAGCCGAATTGGCAAAGAATGGCACAACCGAACCCCTGCCCGACGGCAAGATGTAAAATTAGTGATTTGGTGGTTTGGTGATTTGGTGTTTCAGTAATTAGTGACTACCAAAACACCAAACCACCAACTCACCAAAACACCAAACCACCAAAACACCAAACCACCAAAACACTTTTATTATGGCTGATACAACAAAAAATACTACCCCTGCACCTGAGTGCTCTTGTCAGAAACCTGTACCAAAATTCCCTGAACAAGTGACTGGCATGTACATCTTGGCTCAAGCTCTTAAGAAGGTGGGTGTAGATACAATGTTCGGTCTGGTCGGAATTCCTGTAACCGAGGTGGGCTACATCTGCCAAGGCGAGGGCATCAGATTTTTCAGTTTCCGTCATGAGCAGAATGCCGGCATGGCAGCCCAGACCTACGGTTACCTCACTCGCAAGCCGGGTGTGCTGCTTACAGTGTCATCACTGGGATTCCTCAATGGTCTTACCGCTACCACCAATGCTACTGTCAACTGCTACCCGATGATTCAGATCTCTGGATCGAGCGACCGCATTCCTATCGATCTTGAGCAAGGCACTTACGAGGGTCTGGATCAGCTCAATGTGGCCAAGGGCTTGGTAAAGGCAGCATACCGCGTGAATCGCCCCGAGGACATTCCTACAGGCGTGGTGCGCGCTTACCGCGCAGCCGTGTCGGGACGCCCGGGCGGCGTGTATCTTGACTTCACTACCCAGTGCCTCGGAGCCATCATGGATCACGACGCCGCTGAGAAGATATTGGAGACTCCGGTAGATCCTTACAGCGAGGTAGTGCCCAATGAGGCATCAATCGACCGCGCTCTGCAACTGTTGGCAAGCGCCAAGAAGCCGGCCATCCTGCTTGGCAAGGGCGCCGCTTATCGCCAGATCGACGACAAGATCAAGAAATTCGTAGAGACCACTGGCATTCCTTACTATCCCATGTCGATGGCCAAGGGCCTGCTCCCCGACAATCATCCTCTCTCAGCCCTGAGCTGCCGCAAGGAAATCATGGAGGAGGCAGATGTGGTGATGCTCGTAGGCGCTCGCCTCAACTGGCTGCTTAGCCGAGGCCATGGCAAGTGGAATCCCAATGGCCAATTCATCCAGCTCGAAGTGGACCCCATCGAGATTGACTGCAACCGCCATATTGCCGCTCCTGTGGTGGGCGACATGGAAGCTGCATTCGACCTGATGCAGGCCAAGCTGCCCAACTACAAGCTGCAGATGGATCCCACCTGGGTGCCCTATCTCCAAGGAATCACCAAAGAGAAGAACGCCAAGTTTGCCGCTCGCCTCACCGCCAACGCCGACAAGCTCCCGATGGATCACTGGACAGCCCTGGGCGCCATCAAGCCCGTGCTTGCTGAGAATCCCGACGTGATACTTGTCAACGAAGGCGCCAACACCCTCGACGATACCCGCGATGCCATCGATATGTTCCTGCCGCGTCACCGCATCGACTGCGCCACATGGGCAATCATGGGCATGGGCATGGGCTCATGCGTAGGCGCTGCTGCCGCTACCGGCAAGAGCGTTGTGGCCATCGAAGGCGATAGCGCATTCGGATTCTCCGGAATGGATTTCAGCTCGATATGCCGTTTCAAACTGCCGGTTTGCGTTGTGATCTTCAACAATGGCGGTATCTACAATGGCATAGGCGTGAACATGTCGAAGCCGGGAGAAGCCAGCTACGGCGAACCAGCCCCCACTACCCTCGATGTCAATGCCCGCTACGACAAATTGGCTGATGCTTTTGGCGCTAAGAGCTACTATGTGACCACTCCCGCCGAGCTTACTGCAGCCCTCAAGGAAGCCATCGCCTCTAAGGCTCCGGCCCTGATCGATGTGCAATTGGGAGCTGACTCCGGCAAGGAAAGCGGCCACATAGGCTACCTCAACCCCATCCCGCTTCAGACTATTACAGTATAACTTCCCTATGGGGTCTTCAGGGTCTTCAAGGTCTTCAGGGTCTTCAGGTCTTCAGGTCTTCAGGGTCTTCAAGTCTTCAGGATCTCCGAAGACGACGAAGACGACGAAGACGACGAAGACGATGAAGACGACGAAGACGACGAAGACGATGAAGACCCCAAAGACGATGAAGACTCTATAAACCTTTAAAACCGTTTCAATTATGTCAAACATGCTACACATCATCCTCTACGCGATCGTCCCGATCATCGTAGTGATGTTAGCCGGATACATTTCTGGCAAGAAAGGCATATTCAATGGCGCGGATTCAAAGCAGTTTAATAAGGTAGTGCTCGACTACGCCCTCCCTGCTGCATTGTTCGTTTCGATTGTTACTGCCACCCGCGAGGACCTGGTAAAAGACATAAAGCTTTCGCTTATTTCCCTATTCGTGATGATGGGCTGCTTTATGATCGTGTATTTTGTCTATCGCTATTGTTTCAAGAAGAACACGCCGGCTGATGCTGCCGTATCAGCCCTGATTAGCGGTTCGCCGACCATCGGCTTCCTCGGATTTGCCGTGCTGGAGCCTATCTTCGATTCTACTTGCGGTCTGCCCGCTGTGGCTCTCGTGGTCGCTATTGTGGGTATCGTCGTAAATGCAGTCGGCATTCCTGTGGGCCTTGCCCTGCTGAATGCTGCCGACGCCAAAGCAAGCGGAAAGCATGTCAACCCCTGGAAACCTGTGATTCACGCTCTTGAGCAACCTGTAGCTTGGGCTCCTATCTTGGCCGTGATCTTTGTGGTCGTAGGCATTAAGTGGCCCGACTGGCTGAGTCCTTCGTTCGACCTGATCAAGGGTGCCAATGCATCAATGGCCGTGTTCTCAGCAGGTGTAACCCTGTCAGCTGTGAAGATTCAGATCAACTGGCAAGCCATCCTGGGCTCAATCCTCAAGCTGATCATGATGCCTGCCTTCATCCTTATCGCTGGCATTATCTTCAAGATGGATCCTTGGAACCTTAAGATGCTCGTTGTGGCAGCCGCTCTGCCTCCAGCATTCTCTGGCATTATCATCGCCGACGAATACGACACCTATGTCGCAACCGGCACAAGTTCGCTCGCATTGTCTGTGATACTCTTTATGGGATTCTGCCCGCTCTGGATATGGATCACCGACATGTGTTGCCACTCATTCCTCTGACGTAGCTTAGGATGAGTGAAATAACCGCAAAAAAGATGGCGTCCCGCTTGGGGCGCCATCTTTTTTGCGGTTATTGGTTATCAGAAGCGGTGGTATACCGGCTTGATAGAGAATGTGAAGGTGTAATCGCCATAAGGGATCTGATACTCAGGCAGAGGCAGAGCTCCCCATGAGTTGACGCAAGCCAAGCCGCTCTGCTTAAGGTCAAAGCAAACCTCGGTATTGTCAGAAACCGGCACCTCGGGCATGTGGTAGTTGTACTTGTCGAGCTGCTTGCCTTCGAGATCCTCGATGGTGAAATTGAGAGCCGATGCTGAGAAAGGCTTGCTGGCGGTTATGGTCAGGCCACGTCCGCTCTTGTTCACGATAGACCACTCTACCAAGTCAGAATGTGTGCCAGTCTCCTGGGGCACGATGTAATCATAGGCCATGTCAGCTACCTTGCTGCTGTAACGGCCCATATCGGCGCTAAACTTGCGATCTGCATAGTTCTCCTCCGGTCCACGGCCAAAGTAATGCACCAGGTCAAACTGCTTGGGCATAGCCATGCGCATGCCGTAGCGGAACATGTTGCTAACCTCTGCGGTCTTGTCAGCCTCAAAGATTTCATCAGCGTAAATCTCGCCGCGACCATTGATGCGGTATGCGAGCGTAAGCTGGCCCTTGACGCCAGGCATCTCATACTTGGCTGTGACGTTGACAGCACCGTCGCCATTCTCGGCATTCAGACTTACGAGCTTCATCTCAGGATTTCTCCAAGCCTGATATTTCTGCTGCAGGCCTGCGCCATAGTCATTGTCGGTGGGAGCGCGCCAGAAATTAGGACGCAGGGGCGAAGCGAGCAGTTGCACGCCGTCGACCTCGTATGATGAGAGGAAACCGGTGGTCTGATCAAAGGTGATGGCAAAGTCGGCATCGCTGAGGATGATCTTGCCGTCGGCGCGTGTAATCGTGGGCAGATTGTCAGTTTTGGTCATCGGGCAGTGGCCGCTGCACATGTGGCCCTCGGCCAACTGGAACTGCTGGGCAGCCACTTCATGGCCTGCTGGAAGCAGAGGCTCGGCCTCCTTGAGAGTATAAGACACATTGAGGTGCCAGAAACCGGGAGCAGAGGTGTCGCCAAGCTCGAGCTTCACATTCTTGCTCTGCTGAGGAGCCACGCTGATGTCTTTTACTGAGCCAGTGCGCACGGGAGTGCCATTATGCAGAAGGGTCCAGTCAAGGTTCACATAATCGAGCGGGCGGAAGAAATTCTCATTGAAAATCTTCAGCACCGAGGTGGAGGGGTCATATTCGCTCCAAATGTTCTGGTAGATACGCTGCACCTCATAGGCATGCGGATTGGGCACGCGGTCGGGCGATATAAGACCGTTGTCGCAGAAATTGAGGTCGTACATCGAGTCGTAATTGTTGAAGTCGCCTGCATAGCCCCAGATTTCCTGGCCTTCGGCATTCTTCCAGCGCACTGACTGGTCAACAAAGTCCCAAATATATCCGCCTTGGTATTTGGGATACTTGCGTATGAGGTCCCAGTATTCCTTGAAACCGCCTTCGCTGTTGCCCATAGCATGAGCATACTCGCATTGGATGAGCGGACGGTCGGTGTTGGGATCTTCGCAATATTTGATGCAATAATCGTAGCCTGCGTACATGGGGCACTGGATATCAGTCTTGCCATCCTCCTGGAGAGCGCGCTCATACTGCACGGGGCGGCTCTGATCCATGCTCTTCACCAAATCGTAGGCATCGGCGAAATTGGGGCCGTAGCCGGCTTCGTTGCCGAGGCTCCATACGATGATCGACGGGTGATTGTAATTGCGGGCCACATTGCGTTGGTTGCGCTCCTGATGTGCCTTATGATATAGGGGATTCTTGGCCAGAGTCTGGTCGCCATAGCCCATGCCGTGGCTCTCTATGTTGGCCTCGGCAGTTACATAGATGCCATATTCGTCGCAAAGGTCATACCAGAGGTCATCGTCGGGATAGTGGCAGGTGCGCACAGCGTTGATGTTGAGCTCTTTCATGCGCTGGATGTCCTGGATCATGCGCTCGCGCGACACTACATAGCCGCCGTCGGGGTCAAGCTCGTGGCGGTCAGCGCCCTTGATCAGCACAGGCTGGCCATTGACCAGCAGCTGGGCATCCTTGATTTCCACCTTGCGGAAGCCCACATTGATCTTTGCTTCCTCTAAGGTCTTGCCGTCTTTCACCACAGTGGCTGTGAGTTTATAGAGATTAGGGGTCTCAGCAGTCCACTTGAGAGGATTGTCGACATTGAGCACTGTCGATAGATTGCCTGTGCCCTTGAGCTGAGCCGAAGCGATCTGCTTGCCAGCAGCGTCAGCAAGGCTGAGCTCTACTGTGGCATTGCCCTTGAGGTCAACATTGACCTTGAGCACGCCATCGCGATAGTCATCAGTGAGGTCCCCTACCACGCGGATATCCTCGATGTGAGTCTTTTTGTCGCGGGCATAGAGATAGTTGTCACGGGCAAAACCTGAGAGACGGAAGAAGTCCTGGTCCTCGAGATATGTGCCGTCGCACCAGCGGAACACTTGGAAAGCGATCAAGTTGTCCTGGCCGGGCTTCACATAGGATGTGATGTCAAATTCGGGCTCGAGCTTTGAATCTTCGCTATAGCCTACGAGCTTGCCATTGACATACATGTACACATTGCTGGTTACAGAGCCGAGATGGGCTATGATCTGCTTGCCAGCCCAGTCGGCGGGAATATTGATCATGCGGCGATACGAGCCCACATTGTTGTGATCGGTAGGCACTGTGCCAGGAGTGTTTTCATAATGTTCGCGCCAGGGATAGCCCACGTTTACATAGATAGGATCGCCATAGCCGTTGAGTTCCCAGTTGCCGGGAATGGGCATGATGTCCCAAGTGCTGTCATCGAGGCCCACTTCATAGAAGTTGGTGGGACGCTGATCGGCATCTTGCACCCAGTTGAATTTCCAGTCGCCATGGAGGCTTACCTTGTCGGCCTTTTCCCAATTGGTGTGCATGGGCAGACGGTTGATCTGGTTGACATTGGCATCCTGCCATTCGGGAGCCTTTGCCGCAGCCAGCATCGGCAGAGCCAATGCCATCATGCATGAGGTAAATAGAATAGTTTTCATCGGTGTGGTATAAAATTTAAATAGAAACGTTCTTCGTGGTCTTTAAGCACCTCGATGGTGCCGCTGTAATATGTGGTGTTGGCCGTCTCCTCTGAGAATGGCTGTATCTCAATCGTGCGCCTGTCATCGGATATCTCCACGACAGAGAGGCCATAGGTGCGGCCTTCGCATATTATTTTACGAGCCAGGATGCGCATCGCCTGGTAATGGCATTACTTTTATGCTGTCCATTTCGGCCACAGCTTTTTCCTTGGCCTTTTCGTAGAGCTCGCGATACAGACGCTGGCGGTAGCGCGAGTTGTATTTCTGGCGATCCACACGCTTGCGGATCAGCTGTATGCTGTCAATGTAGATGACCTTGTTGGTAGGCGAGCTGGGCGACACCAGGCCGCGCAGACGCTCGATCTGTCGGGTGGAGTCGGTGTAGAAGCTCATCTCATTCCATCCTCGCGTGGCGGTGTTGGTACTGAGATAGTCGCATGTGGAGTCGGCATAATTGGCCAGCATGGTCCACTGCACCTGGGCGCCATCGGCATCGACCAATTTCATGCGCCATATGTAGTAGTCGCCTGAATCCATGTTTTCATCCAACTTGATGTCGAACGATAGGCTCTTCGTGGGGAATCGGTCGCTGATCACTGCGTAGCGCGAGCCTCCCCACACATCCACCGAGTCGCCTCCCATGCTCATGGCCATCTCCAGAATCAGAGTTCCGGCATTGGCATTGCGCTTCTCCAAGAGCTTGATTTCGCGATCGCAGACATCCATATATTTGTCCATGTTATGGGCGTACCATACCATCGAGGTGTCGAATTTCTGCTGATCGATGCCATTGCGAGCAAATATTGACTGCTTTAGAGCCATCTTGGCCGAATCGGTGCTGAAGGCCGCATGATTGTTCTCCACCACAGCCTCGCCGATATGCAAGTCGGCCATCACCTGCGCCATCTTGTTGGGACTTAGCACATACGAGGGTCGCTTGCTGCAGCCTGTCAGCCCCAGTGCCAACCCCACAATCATAATTTTAATTGCGAATATGACTAATATGCCACCCTTTGCGCGCATGCTCCTATTTCTCTTTTTCTTTCTTTTCTTGCAGCTTGTCTACCGCTTCATTGCTGGTAATCAGCACATATTTCGAGTAGAATAGCAATAGCACTACCATCCCTACCGAGATGGCCGAATCGGCCAGGTTGAACACTGGGTCAAAAAATGAGAACAGTTTGCCGCCTACAAAAGGCATTCCTTCGGGCCATGTGAATGAGAAAAGCGGGAAATACAGCATGTCGACAACCTTGCCATGGAAAAGCGGAGCGTAGCCTTGGCCCCAAGGCACGAATTGCGCCACCACCGGAGGATATGGGTTGTTGAAGATCTCTCCGTAGAACACGCAGTCGAAAATGTTGCCTGCCGCTCCCGCAATGATCAGTGCCACGCATACCACATAGCCGGTGGGCACCTTGTCGACTCGCCGCAGCTTGTAGAGATACACTCCTAAGAAGATCACTACTACGATGCGGAAGATCGTCAGAAAGAGCTTGCTTCCCAATTCCCATCCAAAGGCCATGCCCGGATTCTCGACAAAGCGCAGTTGGAAGAAGGGCAAAATATCCACGTGCTCGCCCAGATAGAAGTTGGTTTTCACCCAAATCTTCAAGAGCTGGTCGAGCACCAGGACCACTAATATTATAATTAGTGAGAGCCAGCCGCGAGATATCTTCATGCGGCCTTATTTCTTGTTCTTAGCCTCCACGCTGAGAGTGGCATGGGGCACAGCCATCAGTCGCTCCTTCGGGATGAGCTTGCCCGTGACGCGACAGATGCCATATGTCTTGTTTTCAATTCTCACCAGGGCTGCCTGCAGATGCTGTATGAACTGGCGCTGGCGCTCGGCCATGCGCACATTGTGCTCCTTTTCCAAGGTGCCCGCGCCTTCCTCCAGCACTTTGAACGTAGGCGAGGTGTCCGAGGTGTCATTGCCGTCGCCATTGTTCACCAATTGGCGCAGGCGCTCATATTCGTTCTGAGCCTTTTCAAGCTTGGCAAGAATAAGTTCCTTGAACTCTTGCAGTTCCTCATCGGTATATCTTGTCTTCTCTGCCATAGTAGGGGGAGTTTTATGATAGGTTAATGTTTATGTTAAGCTTCAGTCCGTCGATGTCAAGCACCTCGTAGCCGGGAGCTTGCGGGTCAAGCTGCGGCACCACCTCGATGCTCAATGCGAGCACCTGGCCAGCTATGTAATCGGCAAATTCCTTGATGGCCTCGTCAGCCTCGGGATTGCTCTCGATCACGATGTTGATGCGGTCAGTTATGTCGTACTGGCGGCTCTTGCGTATGTTCTGCACGCGGTTCACGATATCGCGAGCCAAGCCTTCGCGCTTGAGAGCTGGATCTTCTGTGATATCGAGAGCTACGGTGATGTTACCCTCATTGGCTACGAGCCATCCGGGGATATCCTCGGATATGATTTCCACATCAGCCACATCGATTACGGCCGGTGTGCCATCGATGTCAAGGGTGATTTGTCCTTCACGCTCAAACTTATTGATGCTCTTCTGATCGAGCTCTTGCAGAGCCTTGGCCACAGCCTTCATCATCTTGCCATGCTTCGGGCCGAGCTTCTTGAAGTCGGGCTTGATGCGCTTCACTAGGATGCCTTCGCTGGCATCAGCTATCTTGAGCTCCTTGACATTCACCTCATTGAGGATGAGCTGCTTCATGGATTCGATGATTTCTTTCTGCTCCTTGTCGACAGCCGGCACGATGATTTCGCGCAGGGGCTGACGCACCTTGATATTGGCCTTGCGGCGCAGTGAGAGCACCAGCGAAGTGATGGTCTGGGCAGCTGCCATGCGAGCCTCGAGCTTCTTGTCGATCAGAGCTGCATTAGCCTCGGGGAAGCGAGCCAGATGCACTGACTGGGGATTCTCGTCGGTCAGCGGAGCAGTAAGGTCGCCATAGAGCTGGTCGGCAAAGAAGGGAGAGATCGGAGCGATGAGCAACGCCAAGGTCTCCAGGCAGGTATAAAGTGTCTGATAGGCAGCCAACTTGTCCTGAGTCATCTCTCCGCCCCAGAAGCGCTTGCGATTGAGGCGCACATACCAGTTGCTGAGGTGGTCGTTGACAAACTCGTTGATAGCGCGAGCAGCCTTAGTGGGCTCGTAGTCGGCGAGAGCCTCGTCGACTGTAATGATGAGCGAATTGAGCAGCGACAGTATCCAGCGGTCGATTTCGGGGCGCTTCTCCACAGGCACTTGCTCAGCCTTGGGATCGAATCCGTCGACATTGGCGTAGAGCGCAAAGAAGGAATATGTGTTATAGAGAGTGGCGAAGAGCTTGCGAGCCACTTCCTGCACACCCGCCTCGTCGAACTTCAGGTTGTCCCACGGAGCCGAATTGGCGATCATGTACCAGCGTAGCGGATCGCTACCATATTTTTCAATGGCGTCAAAGGGATTCACGGCATTGCCAAGGCGCTTCGACATCTTGTTGCCAAATTTGTCAAGCACCAAGCCATTGCTGATCACTGCCTTGTATGACACCTTGTCAAAGACCATGCCTGCGATTGCATGCAGAGTGAAGAACCAGCCACGTGTCTGATCCACGCCCTCAGCGATGAAGTCGGCCGGATAAACCTCGCCCTTATCAAATGCTTCCTTGTTTTCAAAAGGATAGTGTATCTGAGCATAAGGCATTGAGCCTGAGTCAAACCACACGTCGATCAGGTCGAGCTCGCGGTGCATGGGCTTGCCGCTCTCTGACACGAGCACTATGTCATCGACATATGGGCGATGCAGATCAATCTTGTCATAATTTTCAGCCGTGTACACACCGGGCACGAAGCCTTTGGCCTTGAATGGATTCTCAGTCATTACACCAGCGGCGACTGCCTTCTCGATTTCTGCATAGAGTTCTTCTACGCTGCCGATGCACTTTTCTTCTTTGGCATCTTCGGTGCGCCATATGGGCAGCGGAGTGCCCCAGTAGCGGCTGCGGCTCAGATTCCAGTCCTGCAGGTTTTCAAGCCACTTTCCGAAGCGGCCAGTGCCTGTAGAGGCGGGCTTCCAGTTGATGGTCTTATTGAGTTCGATCAGGCGCTCGCGGGCAGCCGGTGTCTTGATGAACCAGCTGTCAAGCGGATAGTAAAGCACGGGCTTGTCAGTGCGCCAGCAATGGGGATAGCTGTGCACATGCTTCTCGATCTTGAACACCATGTCTCTCTGCTTGAGATACATGCAAAGCGCAACATCGAGTGTCTCTGTATCTTCTTTTGCATCGGGGTCAAACGCATTCTTCACATATTTGCCTTCCCAGGGCTTATATTCTTCGACATTGACCATCTCCTCCACGAATTTGGGATCGAGGTCAGCGATGCGGTAGAATCGGCCTTTGGGGTCAACCATGGGACGCAGGTTGCCATCCTTGTCGTAGAGATGCAGCGGCGGCACATTGTTTTGCTTCGACACGCGTGCATCGTCGGCACCGAATGTGCCAGCTATGTGCACAATGCCGGTACCATCCTCGGTGCTCACGAAATCGCCGGGAATCACGCGGAAAGCGCCCTCGCCGGGATTTACCCATGGCATGAGTTGTTCGTAACGCATGCCTACCAGGTCCTTGCCCTGATACGAAGCCACTACCTTGTAGGGAATTAGCTTGGCGCCTTTTTCATATTCGTCGAGAGCCAGGTCTGCGGCCTTGGGGTTGAAGAGGCTGCCCATAAGGGCGTCGGCCACCACTACGGTTACCGGAGTGCCGGAATATGGATTATAGGTGCGCACCACATTGTATGTGATGTTTGGGCCTACAGCCAGGGCTGTATTGCTGGGGAGGGTCCAAGGCGTGGTGGTCCAGGCCAGGAAGAAGGGCTTGCCCCAGCCCAGCATGTCGGGCTTGGGATCAACCATGGCAAACTGCGCGATGCATGTGGTGTCCTTTACATCGCGATAGCAACCGGGCTGGTTGAGCTCGTGGGTGCTAAGGCCAGTGCCGGCGGCCGGCGAATAGGGCTGGATGGTATAACCTTTGTAAAGGTATCCCTTTTTGTACATTTGCGACAAAAGCCACCACACCGATTCTATATAGCGATTGTCGTAGGTGATGTACGGGTCGGTCATATCCACCCAGTATCCCATCGATTCGGTCAGATTCTCCCATTCGCGGGTGTATTTCATCACCTCGCGACGGCAGGCTGCATTGTATTCGTCAACTGATATTTTCTTGCCGATATCCTCTTTGGTAATGCCTAATGACTTCTCGACTCCAAGTTCTACGGGCAGTCCGTGGGTGTCCCATCCGGCCTTGCGCTTCACCTGGTAGCCCTTCATGGTTTTGTAACGGCAGAAGATGTCCTTGATGGTGCGGGCCAGCACGTGATGAATGCCCGGCATGCCATTGGCTGATGGAGGTCCTTCATAAAACACAAACGAAGGGCAGCCTTCGCGCACCTTCATGCTCTGCTCAAAGAGGTGGTTTTCATTCCATTGCTTGAGCACTTCCTTGTTCACTTCCGAAAGGTTCAAGCCTGAATACTCATGGAATTTTTTCATATCTTGCAAGTAATTATTAGTTCCTTTATTTGGGGTGCAAAGTTACAAAATAATTTCCACAATTCCTAATTTTATTATGCCTACCAGGGCTTCCGCATGATTTTAACTATGATTTTAACAATCGCCTATTGCGTATGTAAAAAATTTTTATAGTGGCCTTTCAGGATTTGCTAAAATCGATAAAAAGCCGTAACTTAGCGGCATGAATGCGAACATGCAACAGGCGACAGGTTGCCCCGAGCTTTTTGAAACCGCACAAGCATAACTAATTATAAATCAAGGAATTTAGAATTTATTATATAGAAGGACTTTGTTGCAATTCACCGTGGCGCCAGCATCGGGTAGCAGGGGGTTTTAACCCCCTGCACATGCAATGGAAGGGCATCAGCGTAGATGTAGAAAGGAGTCAAGGGTGTCGTCAGGCTGGGTTTGGGGAGTGCAGTTCCGTGAACTGCATGTAATGAGTTGGCATCAGGGTTTGGGGAGTGCAGTTCCGTGAACTGCATATCAGCCTGGCAACCACTCATAATTCATAATTATCCAATAACTTATTTCTTTCTTTTCTTATTATTTCTTCGTGTGAAAAGAATCCTCCTATATCTCACTTCCTGATTTCCATTGCTGATAGGTTTCTATTATCTTTGCCTTTTCAGCAGGATCAATGAGACACAGTCTAATTGTAAAATAAAACTACTTCGGGACTGTCTTCACCGAATTTTGTTCTCTAATTTCGTGAGCCTTGTTATAATAGTCCTGGGCCAATGGATAGTTGCCTTGAGATTCGTATACGGATCCTATGTTTTCATAACTGTCTGCCACAGAAGGATGGCTCTCACCGAGAACGGCTAACCGGATTTCGAGAACCCTTCGATAATATTCGAAAGCCAAGGCGTTGTCGCCTTGATGGTCATAAAATAATCCAATGTTGTTGTAGCTGGTCGCCACATCGGGATGGCTCTCGCCGAGGAAAGCCAACTGTATTTCGAGAGCCTTACGATAATATTCCAAAGCCGAGGCGTAGTCGCCCTGCTCTGAGTAAACTTCTCCGATGTTGTTGTAGCTGGTCGCCACATCGGGATGGCTCTCGCCGAGGAAAGCCAACTGTATTTCGAGAGCCTTACGATAATATTCCAAAGCCGAGGCGTAGTCGCCCTGCTCTGAGTAAACTTCTCCGATGTTGTTGTAGCTGGTCGCCACATCGGGATGACTCTCGCCGAGGACGGCCAACCGGATTTCGAGAGCTTTCTGATAATATTCCAAAGCCGAGGCATAGTCGCCCTGCTCCGAGTAAACTCCTCCGATGTTGTTGTAACTGGTCGCCACATCGGGATGGCTCTCGCCGAGGACGGCCAACCGGATTTCGAGAGCTTTCTGATAATATTCCAAAGCCGAGGCATAGTCGCCCTGCTCCGAGTAAACTCCTCCGATGTTGTTGTAACTGGTCGCCACATCGGGATGGCTCTCGCCGAGAACGGCCAATCGGACTTCGAGAGCCCTCCGGTAATATTCCAAAGCTGAGGCGTAGTCGCCCTGCTCTGAGTAAACTTCTCCGATATTATTGTAGCTGGTCGCCTTAGAGGCCTCGTCCACATCAAGGACAAGAGCTTTCTGATGATATTCCAGGGCTATAGAATAATTAGCCATATACTCGCGTTCAAATGAACCAGCGGCATTCAAATAATTCCAATTGTCTGGGGCTGCATCCGTGAGGATGCGATAGTATGATGAAACCGAGTCGTTGAGGTGCTGCATCTTGAAGGATTCGATGCTGTCCTCCATGAATTTGAGAAAGGCTTCGAAATCTCGTTCGGCAACAGTTTCCTGCTCCCGGGCAGCTTTCAGTTTTTGCTCGATTTCTTGGCGTATCTTTTCGGCGCCCGTTTTGTTGGCAAGCTTCTCCTTGATATAGGCCTCGGCATCGCCGCGAGTCGCCTCGTGCAGCAAGTCGCTGATCGACTTCCACTCGCCGGCGCACTTCAGGTCGTAGATGCGCTGTTCTATCGAGTCAAGGGTCTGGTAGTCGGTGATGCTGAGTTTCTCGGCGATCTTGCGAATCTCGTCCTCCATCTTGTCCTCGTTGTCGATGGCCTCGAGATAGAGGCTCTGCAGGCTGTCGAACTGCTCCTTGATCCGGGCGTATTCGGCGTCGGTCTGCTCCATGGCGCGCAGCCGGTCCTTGAACTGCTGGCGCAGCGCGTTGAGCTCCTGAGTCTGCTTGCGGTACTTGGCAAGCAGGTCGTCGTAGAGCTTCTGGCTGTCCTCCTGCTGCTGCTTCTTGGTGGTCACAACCACGTCAAGGTTGTTGGGCTGCGAATAGTAGTCCTTGCCCTTGGTGGGAAGGCTCAGCACGTAGTCGCCGGGGATCACTCCGTTGATCTGGAACTCCTTCGGCACCTCCACCGTGAACGATCCGTCAGCGCTCGTGGCATCGCTTTGCGCGTTGCCCACGACCACCTTCACCCCGGAGACCGGCGTGAGGGCGTCGGCTTTCGAGCGGGTGATCATTCTCACCACTCCGCGCTGACGATAGGTCTGGGCAAAAGTGTCAGTGCAAGGCAAAAGCATGCCGACAATAACAGTAGCAAGGCGCAGGGCCGTTCCAATGTATTTCATCATGATTTCGAGGATTTATCTGTTAGGACCGCACAAAGTTACGTCTTTTTCCGGCTCAAGCCGAATTTAATGTTGATGGATTTTAGCGGAAATGCAAAAAA
>CAYTXF010000023.1:0-33989 GCA_964440745.1 uncultured Bacteroides sp. | reverse complement strand
ACTGTGCAATAGTTCGTTAGTTAAAAAATCCTAAACAAACTGCGAAAGTCCCGATAGTTAAAAATCATGCGGAAGCCCTGTGAAGAGTCCTTTTAATTTTGACATTGAAAGAAAAATTGCTACCTTTGTGAATTAATAACGAACAGGTATGCCAGGATTGATAACATGGGATTGCAAAAATAAGCAAATGCCAGAACTCGACTTCGAATTGTTGGAAAAATGGATCAGGGAGGTGGCCAGGGCTCACGGCCGCATCGCCGGCGACGTAGGCTATCTCTTCTGCGACGACGATCACATCCTGGAAGTGAACCGCCAGTTTTTGCAGCATGATTATTATACCGACATCATCACCTTCGATTACAGCCGAGGCAAACTCATCAGCGGCGACCTGGTGATCAGCCTCGACACAGTGGCATCGAATGCCGAGATGGTCGGATCAGATTACGATACGGAACTGCACCGCGTAGTCATCCACGGGATACTGCACCTGTGCGGAATAAACGACAAGGGGCCTGGCGAACGAGAGATAATGGAGACGCATGAAGACGAAGCCCTCGCGCTCCTGCGCGAATTGAAAGCGTCGGAACTTCGGCGCGAATTGAATACAGACAACAAAGAATAGGCGAGATATCGCGATTTAAGCGTAATATGAATTTCGATTTCGACGTCATAGTAGTTGGCGCGGGCCATGCCGGCTGCGAAGCAGCCCACGCAGCCGCGAAGATCGGTGCCCGCACCCTGCTCATCACCATGGACCTCGACAAGACGGCCCAGATGAGCTGCAACCCCGCCATAGGCGGCATCGCGAAGGGACAGATCGTGAGGGAGATCGACGCCCTCGGCGGCATGATGGGCATCGTCACCGACCTTACGGCGATACAGTTCAGAATGCTCAACCGTTCCAAGGGCCCCGCGATGTGGAGCCCCAGGGCGCAGAGCGACCGCAACAAGTATTGTTCCACGTGGCACAATTTTCTCGAAAATACTGAAAATCTCAGTTTGTGGCAGGACTCAGTGACCCAACTCCTCTTCGATGAGGAATCCCCGAATCCGGTATTCGACGATTCGGCGAATCCGGAAATCGGCCAATCACGGCCGAGGGTGACGGGGGTGCGGACGGCCCAGGGGGCAGAGTTCCACGCGAAGTGCGTGGTGCTGACCAACGGCACCTTCCTCAACGGCCTGATGCACATCGGGCGCCAGATGATGGAGGGCGGCCGAATAGGCGAACCCGCCAGCCATGGAGTAACCGAACAACTCAAAGCCGCAGGCTTCGAGGCCGGACGCATGAAAACCGGCACTCCGGTCAGAATCGACGGCCGCACCATCGACTTCGCCCTGACCGCAGCGCAGCCCGGCGAGGACGACTTCCATAAGTTCTCATACCTCCCCTGGGTCAAGCGCAGGCTCAAGCAGCGCGACTGCTACATATGCTACACCAATCCCGCCACCCACGAGGTGCTGCGCGAGGGATTGCCCGAGTCGCCCCTCTACAACGGCCAGATACAGAGCATCGGCCCCCGGTACTGCCCCAGCATCGAAACCAAGATCGTCACCTTTGCCGACAAGGAACAGCACCAACTGTTCATCGAACCGGAGGGTGAAGACACCCAGGAATACTATCTCAACGGCTTTTCGTCGTCGTTGCCCATGGCCGTGCAGTTCCGAGCCCTGCGCACCATCCCGGCCCTGGCTTCAGCGCAGTACTACCGCCCTGGCTACGCCATAGAATACGACTTCTTCGATCCCACCCAACTGCGCCATACGCTCGAGACAAAACTTGTCGACAACCTCTACTTCGCGGGTCAGATCAACGGCACCACCGGCTATGAGGAAGCCGCAGGCCAGGGCCTGGTGGCCGGGGCCAACGCTGCCCTGCGCGTGCTGGGGCGCGAGGCGTTCACCCTCGAGCGCGACCAGGCATACATAGGCGTGCTGATCGACGACCTGGTCACAAAGGGGGTCGACGAACCGTACCGCATGTTCACCTCCCGCGCCGAATACCGCATACTGCTCAGGCAGGACGATGCCGACATGCGTCTCACGCCCCTTGGACACGCCATTGGCTTGGCAGCTGACGAACGACTTGCCCTCATGGAGGAGAAGCGCGCATGGCGCGACCGCATCGCGGAATTCCTCAGGGCCTTCCCGGTGAAGCCGTCGTCCGACACCAATGCCTGGCTCGAAGAACACGGCAGCGCGCCGCTGCGCCAGGGCGTGCGTCTGGTCGACCTGCTCGGGCGCCCCACAATATCGATGGCAGACCTCCGGGAGAGGTTCTGCGAACTCTCGCAATTGTGCCTCGAGATTCCGGCGGACCGGCGCGAAGAGATCGTGGAGGCTGCCGAGATCATGGTCAAGTACCAAGGATACATCGAAAGGGAGAAAGGCGTGGCCGACAAACTCCGACGCCTCGAGGGCGTGAAACTGCCAGCCAATGCCGACTACCTGTCGATGCAGGCCCTCAGCACCGAGGCGCGCCAGAAACTCGACCGCCTCAGGCCCGAAACCGTAGGTCAGGCAAGCAGAATCCCGGGCGTCAGTCCGAGCGATGTCAACATCCTGCTGCTGCTGATGGGAAGATGAACGTTCCACGTGGAACAATCGCATCTCCCTCGCCAACACGCCACTTAGGAAGATAAAGCGAAATAATAACGACATAACAAATCATTACATAATCAGCATGGAATACATCAAGTCAAAAATCAGAAGCGTGCCCGACTTTCCGAGCAAGGGCATCATGTTCTACGACCTCACCACAGTCTTCAAGGACGCCCGAGCCCTACACATCATCGGCTGGGACCTCAGCCAACTCTACCGCGACAAGGGCGTGACAAAGGTCGTCGGAATAGAAAGCCGAGGATTCATCTGCGGATCGATCCTGGCGTTCGAACTCGGAGCCGGATTCGTGCCGGCACGCAAGCCAGGCAAACTGCCGGCCGATGTCATCCGTCGCGAATTCGCCAAGGAGTACGGCACTGACGTGATCGAGATGCACCGCGATGCGATCGGCCCCGACGATGTAGTGGTCATCCACGACGACGTGCTCGCCACGGGGGGCACCATGGCGGCAGCCTACGAACTGGTGAAGAGCATGAATCCGAAAAAGATTTACATCAATTTCATCATCGAACTCACTGCCCTCAACGGCCGCAGCCAATTGCCTGCCGACGCCGACGTGACATCGCTCCTCAAATATTGAACTCCTCAATATTGAGATCTGAGAAATCCCTTAGTCTGCGGAAGGCTGAACCAATCCCCGAATTCTTTTGTTAAAAAGAAAACTCTTGTAAGAAGATCGCTCACGCATGGCAATGCACGAGAAGTCGCCCGAGCTGAAGGCCAAGATCGCCATCTTGCCTGACACCCCGGGCGTCTACACATATTACGACAAGGACGGCACCGTCATCTACATCGGCAAGGCGAAGAACCTGAAGCGGAGAGTGTCGTCATACTTCACCCATGTCCACGATTCGCTGCGCACCAACCTCCTGGTGCGCGCCATCGCTGACATGAGCTACATCGTAGTGCCTACCGAGCAGGATGCCCTCAACCTTGAGAACTCGATGATCAAGGAGTACAAGCCCCGCTACAATGTGCTCCTCAAGGATGACAAGTCGTATCCCTGGATCGCAGTGACAGGCGAACTCTATCCACGAGTTTTCATGACACGCCATCGCATCAAGGACGGCAGCCGCTACTACGGCCCGTACACCAATACGGGCGTGGCGCGAGTGGTGCTCGACCTCATTCGCGAACTCTATCCCATACGCTCGTGCCGCCATCCCATCGACCAGGAATACATTGACAAGAAGAAGGGCCGTCTTTGTCTCGACTTCCATTTGCACCGATGCCAGGGTTGCTGCGTGGGAAAGATCAGCCAAAAGGAATACGCCGGTTACATAGAAAAAGTGAAGCAGATACTCCGGGGTGAGACACAGGAACTGATGCGCTATCTCAAATCAGAGATGGAGCAGTTGGCCATGCAACTCAGATTCGAGGAAGCGCAAGAACTGAAAGAAAAATACCGCCTGCTTGAAAACTATCAAAGCAAGAGCGTGATCGTGAGCCAGACGATCGATGAGATCGATGTGTTCGGAATCGATGATGATGACCGCGATGTCCACATCAACTACATGCACGTGCGCCATGGCGCAGTGGTGAGGAGCGTCACCCTCAGATACAAGCGGCGCCTCGAAGAAAGCCAGCCCGAACTTCTCGACTATGCCATGCGAGAGATCCAAGAAACCCTGGGCGTGGAATACGATGAAGTGATCGTGCCTGTTGTGCCAGAAGTCGGCTGGAACGGCGTGAGTTTCATAGTGCCCCAACGCGGCGACAAAGCAAAACTCTTGGAGGTGTCGCAAAAGAACGCGCGACAAAAAAAGATCGACGACCTAAAACATCTCGAGAAACTCGATCCCGAGCAGCATACCCAGCGTCTGATGGACAGGATGAAGGCCGATTTCCATCTCGATGTCGAGCCCCGCCACATAGAATGCTTCGACAATTCCAACATCCAGGGCACAAATCCCGTGGCGGCCTGCGTGGTTTTCCGCGACGGCAAGCCAAGCAAGAAAGACTACCGGCATTTCAACATCAAGACAGTGGTAGGACCTGATGACTTCGCCTCGATGAAGGAGGTGCTGAGACGCCGCTACACCCGCCTGATGGCAGAGGCCCCCGACGATCTGCCCCAACTTATCATCGTCGATGGCGGCAAGGGACAACTCAGTTCGGCAGTCGAGGCCCTCGACGAAATGGGCCTTCGGGGCAAGATTGCCGTGGTGGGCATAGCCAAGCGCCTCGAAGAGATCTATTTCCCGGGCGACAGCATACCACTGTATATCGACAAGGGCTCTGAAAGCCTCAAAGTGGTGCAGCATCTGCGCGACGAGGCTCACCGATTTGGCATCACATTCCATAGAAACCAACGTAGCAAGTCGCAGATTGTCAGCGAGTTGGACTCCATAAAAGGCATAGGCGAGAAGACTGCCGCCCTTCTGCTCAAACATTTCAAGAGCGTCAAGCGCATATCCGAGGCCAAATTCGAAGACCTTGAGCCCGTAGTGGGTAAGGCCAAAGCGACAATAATTAGAGAACATTTCGCTAATAATAATTAAAATGAGACATCTTTGCCACTCTTAGCCAACGCAAAACGCTTTTTTTGAAAAAAAAGTCGTAATTTTGACAACTCTTTCTGAATGAAAGCGAAAAGTTCTCTCTCCGCAGGGGGTACTCTGCCGTGAAAACATTCAAAATCCTTATTGACAGGATATGACATTTATTTATTTTTATAATACATTTCTTATTTTTACTTAGACTATCTATTAATCGGCCCGAAGTCTTTAGCATAACACTAAAGACCAAAGACCAAAGACTAATGACCAAATTACTTTGCCAATGAAACTTTTTACAAAAGCTGCTGTTGCTCTCCTTGGCCTTATGGCTTGGACTCCAGCTATGGCTGAGGTGCAGTATTACACCGTAGAGCCTATCAACATCATGCCTGCCGATGGCCAAAGCATCGAAGTGGGTACGAATGTCACTGTGCAATTCGACGACCAGATGGCCTGGGCATCGACCTACTCCTATTATGAAATCTACATCGAGGAGGTTGGCGGAATGCACCGCACCTGGTATCCCGTTTCTAACAGTTCCTATCTCGACTGGGACGTCCTCACCATCCCCTTCAACATGGAAGGCAACGAGGACTCGGGCAACTATCGCGTGATCATCCCCCAGGGCACAGTAGTGTATGCCGAGGCTACAAGTTTTGGCAACCCCGAAATCCAGATCAACTACACTGTGGGCTCATCCTCATCGAGCGGAATCACGATTCAGACCATCAACACTGATCCTGGCACAGTGACCAGCCTCGTCAATCCTATCTGCATCAGCCTTAGTGTTGACAATGCCACCTACAACGAAGACCACGCAATCTCATTCACATGCAATGGCACCAATATGGAACTTACGGTAAACTTGAATGAGATGTTCGTAGACATGGGCTACTTCAACTGGTGGGACATCAACATCACTGACGCAGGTGGCGACATCACCGATCCGGGCACATATTTCCTGATCATCCCCGAGGGCGCTTTCGAACTTGACGGTGCTGTCAACGAATTCATCATGTACAGTTGGACCATCGAGCAGCAGAATCAGGGGGGCCAGATCGAAGACCTGGAGATCGTAACCACGGATCCCTCGCTCGAAAATCCCTGGTATTCGTTCAACGAAGACGAGACCTTCACCGTGGTATTCAACAAGCCCGAGACTATCGCCACTCTCGACTGTCGCATCGACGACCTCACAGCCGACGAATGGTTCTACACCTTCTACAACAGCGGTTGGGTGAAGAATGAAGACAATTCTTTCACATATACCAACAACGCATCTGATTTCATCTTCTACGAGAATCACGAGTATCAGTTCACATTCACCTGCTATGACAGCACAAACTATACCGACCGTCAGGTTATAGGAACTGTGATTGGCTACGCCATGGGTGGCACCCCCGAGGCCAGTTCATACAGCGACATTACTGTCAGCGTGGGCAATCCCACTCCCGGCAGCATCATCAGCGCTGCTAATCCCAACGTGACCTTCGTATTCTCAGGTCCCGCATTCTTCGTGTCGGGCTATGCTACCGAGGGCGGCCAGGGCGCAGCCACTGGCGCCATCACACTGGTAGAAAGCAATGAGGATAATACCGAGATTACCGTGGCCGCAGATCCCGAATATCTGGCAAATCAGTTTGGCGAGGTTAACTATCTCGTATGGTTCCAGGATGCATTGGGCCGCACCATCCGCACCGAATCAGAAACCTCAGACTTCTACTACTATTACAATGCCGACAATGGCGAGGAATACGGCTATATTGGCGTGCGCTATCTGATCCTTGACGCTGGCAAGACCGTGACCGTAACTCCCGCGGCCGGCACAGTATCGGCTCTCTCAGAGTTCAAGTTCGAATACAGCATTGGCATTGGCTGGGGCGCAGATCCTTACTCAAGCGTGAAGGTATTCGATGCTGATGGCGCAGAAGTGGCTTACGTGGCCTCAATCCAGACTCAACTCGAGATCGAAGGCGACGGCGGCAATGCAGATGCCATCAATACCTACATCATGGCTTACCTCAACACCACCATTAACGAGCCGGGCGACTATACACTCGTGATTCCATGGACAGCCCTTACCCTCGGCACCCAGTTCAACGCCGATGGCTACAAGGGTCAGGAAGTGGCTTACACTATCGTCACCACTGGCGTGGAGGATATCGAGATCGCAGGCAGCGCAGCATTCGATGTTTACAACCTGCAGGGCATCAAGGTGCTCTCAGGCGCAAGCCGCGAAGCCCTCAACAATCTCCCGCGTGGCCTCTACATCGTAAATGGCGAGAAGGTGTATGTAAAATAATCCCCGATCGACCATAAACACACACGCATAATAAAGCGGCGCTCCATGGAGGGGCGTCGCTTTTGATTACAATATGCCTAATTCCACTTGGCTGGCGATGCGTTCGATCAGGGCGTCTTCATGATTCTTCCCTGGGTTGTAGTCGGCTTTGAGGCTTACTCCGAACAGTTTGCCAAAACCCTGCCAGAATGTCGCTCTAAGAGAGCCTAAGAATGCTCGGATGATGTCGTAGCTGCTCTGGTGGGTCTCACGCTGGATAAGTTTGATCAGCACTTTTGCTTGGGTTTTGGAAAATTTCTTCAGCACTGGCTTGTATTGGTTGAAGATCTCCTTTTCCATGCGGCTCAGATACTGCTCGCGGTCCTTTTGTGTGGGGAGTGTCTCGATGTATTCATAAGTTTCCACTAATGTCTCTGCGATGAGTTTGGCATAGGGCAGCGTGATTTTTACATTGCGCGTGAGGCGGTCGTACTCCTTGCGCTGCTTTTCGTTTTTGAATTTAAGCTTAGGATATATGTAGATGTCCTGCAGGTAAAGCACCACCATGCTGTCGCCATTCTCGTCGATGCGCCACTTGTACCCCTTGTAATAGGGAATGCGGCCATCGCCTACCTCCTGAGCCCAGGAGAAGCCGATGCCTAACACTATCAATATGAGCAGCCAGCGTATCCTCATTGAAATTGGAATGTTTCTTTTTCATAACGTCTACCACCCCTTAAGATTACATCGGTTAGCATTTATTAAAAATAAGAAGATTTAAAAAAGTTTATATTTTGCTAAATTATGCTTTCAATACACCCATTTTTATTAATTTAAGGGTAAATAAATTGTTATTTGAGTGAATTTTTTGTAACTTTGCAACGCTTCTAAGAGACGGAGGGGGCCATGCGGCTTCCTCCGGTTTATTTAAGTATGGTTCTTAACCCAGTCATGCCTTATGGACCAAATTTTTAGTAGAAATTAAAAACATCTGGATATGATCGACAAAGACTTGCTAAAGGAGACCGTGCTCGAGGCAATCAAGGGCACTGGCGTATTTTTGGTTGACATCACTGTCAGCGACGACAACGACATCGTGGTGGAGGTAGACTCCCAGGACGGAGTAGACCTGGACATGTGTGCCACAATTACCAAAAAGATTGAAGAAAAGTTTGATCGCGACAAGGAGGACTATTCTCTCGAGGTGGGGTCGGCAGGCGTCACTGCTCCTTTCAAGGTGGTGGCTCAGTACGACAAAAACCTTGGCAAGGAAGTGGAGGTGCTCACCAAGGACGGCCGCAAACTCCATGGCGTGCTGACCGGAGTCGACGGCGACACCTCATCGTTCACTATCGAGGTGCCCACTAAGGTGAAAGAGCCCGGAGCCAAGCGCCCTACCGTGCAGCAAGTGCCCGAGCATCTTAAGATGGATGAGATCAAATACATCAAGCACCATTTCAAATTCTAACAAAACCCCTAAAATCACAAGCTAAATAATGGCAAAGAAAGACAATACTCCCAACATGGTGGAGCAGTTCGCTGAGTTTAAGGAACACAAAAATATCGACAAGGCCACGATGGTGGGCGTGCTTGAGGAATCATTCCGCAAGGTGCTCGTGGGAATGTTTGGCAATGACGCCAACTTCGACGTAATCCTCAACCCCGACAAGGGCGATGTGCAGATATTCCAGAACTTGGTGGTAGTGCCTGATGGGGAGGTCAATGATCCCAATGTGGAGATTTCTCTGAGCGACGCTCACGCAGCCGGTGACCCCGACGCTGAGGTTGGCGAAGAATTCTCCAAAGAAATAATATTCGCCGATTTCGGACGTCGCGCCATCCTCAATTTGCGCCAGACCCTGCAGTCAAAACTGCTCGACATGCAAAAGGAGAATGTGTACGCAAAGTTCAAGGATCGCGAGGGCGAATTGGTGTCGGGCGAAGTATACCAGACCTGGAGCCGCGAGACCCTGCTGCTCGACGATGAGAAGAATGAAATGCTTCTGCCCAAGTCAGAGTCAATCCCCGGCGACTTTTTCCGCAAGGGCGAGACAGTGCGCGCCGTGGTGGCCAACGTGGACAACAAGAACAATAATCCCAAGATCACAGTAAGCCGCACGCATGAGAATTTCCTGCGCCGTCTCTTCGAACTTGAAGTGCCCGAAATCCACGACGGCCTCATCAACATCCGCGCTGTGGCCCGCATCCCCGGCGAGCGCGCCAAGGTGGCCGTAGAGAGTTACGATGACCGCATCGACCCAGTGGGCGCATGCGTGGGCGTAAAGGGAAGCCGCATCCATGGCATCGTGCGCGAACTGCGCAATGAGAACATCGATGTGATCAACTACACCAACAATCCATCGCTCTTCATCCAGCGTGCCTTGTCGCCCGCCAAGATTTCCTCGATTCGTCTCGATGAAGAGGAAAAGAAAGCCGAAGTGTTCCTGCGTCCCGAAGAGGTGTCGCTGGCTATCGGCCGAAATGGCAGCAACATCAAACTCGCTTCGATGCTCACTGGCTATACCATCGACGTTTATCGCGATGCCGACACTCCTTACGATGAAGACATCTATCTGGATGAGTTCAAGGATGAAATCGACGATTGGGTGATCGAGGCGTTCAAGAATATCGGATGTCTCACAGCCAAGACTGTGCTCAACACCAACCGTCAGGACCTGATCGAAAAAGCCGACCTCGAAGAGGAGACCGTTGACAACGTGCTCGCTATTCTGAAGGCCGAGTTTGAAGAGTAAGGCATCACAGAGGCTTTGCCTCGCAAAAAAGAAAACGAATAATAGAAAACTATAAAACCTGCTTATGGCGAAACAGAAAATCAGCAAAGTAGCTAAGGACCTCAACATTTCGATTTCTACTGCTATCGATTTCTTGCGCAAGAAAAACATAGAAGTGGTGGAGAATCCCAACACGCGCATCGAAGATGACGTGGTGGAACTCTTATCCGCGGAGTTTCGTAGCGACAAGGACTTGAAAAAACAATCCAACAACATCATTAATTCCGCACGCAAAAACAACACACGCCCCGCTAAGACAGATTCAAAGTCAGTTGAGGAAATTAAGCTTCCGTCTGAGACCGCCAACAAGCCCAGAATCCTCGGCAAACTCGAATTTGACAAATACGGGCGCCCAATCGTGAAACAGCCCGAGGCTGAAAAGCGCCCCGAACCAAAACCGGAACCCAAGCCCGAGCCCAAGCCCGAGCCAGTGGCTAAGCCTGAGCCCGCACCGCAGCCCGCACCGGAACCCAAGCCCGAGCCTAAGCCCGAGCCAGTGAGCAAGCCTGTGGCTAAGGAAGAGCCAAAGGCCGAACCCAAACCCGAGCACAAGCCCGAGGCTAAGACTGTCGAGCAGCCAAAGCCGGCTCCCTCTCCAGAGCAAAAGCCTGCTGAACCTAAGGTGGAACCCAAACCCGCTCAGGAGCCCAAGCAACCACAGCAGAAAGCACCCGAGGCTAAAGTTCCAGAAAAGACAGAGCCGGCGCCCCAGCCTGAAACACCTAAGGCTGCGGAAACTACGGAATCTGCTCCAGAGCAAAGCGAGGAAATATTCAAGACCGGACCCGCCAAGCCCGCTCTCAATCTCAACATTGTGGGCAAGATCGACTTGGCCAGCATAAACGCTTCGACCCGCCCGAAGAAGAAGGGCAAGGAAGAGCGCCGCAAGGATCGCAATGCCAAAGCCGACAATGGCGCCAACAATGGCGGCAATGCCAATGGTGGTCAGGGCGGCTCCTCCAACAATGGCGACCGCAAGAAGCGCCGTCGCATCAGCGGCAAGGAAAAGGTCGACATTGAAAAGACCGCCCAGCAGAACAATGGCAACCAATCACACGGCGGCTCTGGAAAAAATCGCGACAAGAAAGAAAAGAACCGCAAGAACGAACCGCGCCGTCCCATCCATACCGAAGTCAATGAGGAGGATGTATCGAAGCAGGTTAAGGAAACCTTGGCGCGACTCACAGCCAAGGACAAGGGCCTGAAGAAAGGCGCCAAGTGGCGCAAGGAGAAGCGCGAGGCAAGCGTAGAGCGCCAGCGCGAAGCAGCCCAGCAAGAGGCAGCCGAGAGCAAGGTGCTGAAGCTTACTGAGTTTGTGACCGCCAACGACTTGGCCACTATGATGGATGTGCCCATCAACCAGGTTATCGCCACTTGCATGAACATCGGCGTGATGGTTTCGATCAATCAGCGCCTCGATGCCGAGACAATCAACATCGTGGCCGAAGAATTCGGTTTCCAGACTCAGTATGTGTCGGCCGAAGTGGCTGATGCCATACATCAGGAGGAGGATAGCGAAGAAGACCTGGTGGAGCGTCCACCAATCGTGACCGTGATGGGCCACGTAGACCATGGCAAGACCTCGCTCCTCGACTATATCCGCAATGCCAACGTGATTGCCGGCGAGGCCGGTGGCATCACCCAGCACATTGGCGCTTACAATGTGAAACTCGAGGATGGCCGACATATCACTTTCCTCGATACCCCGGGCCATGAGGCTTTCACCGCCATGCGTGCTCGCGGTGCTAAGGTCACTGACCTTGCCATCATCATTGTGGCAGCCGACGATAATGTGATGCCCCAGACCGTGGAGGCTATCAATCATGCTGCTGCAGCAGGCGTACCGATCGTGTTCGCAATCAATAAGATTGACAAGCCCCATGCAAATCCTGAGAAGATCAAGGAAGAGTTGGCTGCCATGAACTATCTGGTGGAAGACTGGGGCGGCAAATATCAGAGCCAAGACATCTCGGCAAAGAAAGGCATCGGCGTGAAAGAACTGATGGAGAAAGTGCTTCTCGAAGCTGAACTTCTCGATCTCAAGGCCAACCCCAACCGCAATGCCGTGGGTTCGATCATCGAGTCATCGCTTGACAAGGGCCGCGGATATGTGGCCACTGTGCTGGTGCAGAACGGCACCTTGCGCGTGGGTGACATCATCCTCGCAGGAAACCATTTCGGCAGGATCAAGGCCATGTTCAACGAGCGCAATCAGCGCATCACCGAGGCTGGTCCGGCCACTCCGGCCCTCATCCTTGGACTCAACGGCGCGCCTCAGGCAGGAGACACATTCAATGTGCTCGATACTGAGCAGGAGGCACGCGAAATCGCCAGCAAGCGCGAGCAACTGCAGCGTGAGCAAGGCATGCGCACCAACAAGCGTCCGACCCTCGAGGACATTGGTCGCCGCATGGCTATTGGCAATTTCCAGGAACTCAACATTATCGTCAAGGGCGATGTCGACGGTTCTATCGAAGCCCTCTCCGATTCTCTCATCAAACTCTCTACAGATGAAATCCAGGTGAACGTGATTCACAAAGCTGTGGGCGAGATCTCAGAGAGCGATGTCACCTTGGCTGCTGCCTCGGATGCCATTATCATCGGTTTCCAGGTGCGTCCGTCGCTTGCAGCACGCAAGGCTGCAGAGCGCGAGGGCGTGCAAATCCGTCTGTATTCGGTCATCTACAATGCGATCGAGGAGGTGAAGGATGCCATGAGCGGCATGCTTGCACCGGAGATCAAGGAAGAGACCTTGGGCACAGCAGAGGTCATGGAGACATACCACATCTCCAAGGTTGGCACCATCGCAGGTTGCATGGTGCGCGAGGGCCGTATACGCGCCAAGTGCAAGGTGCGCTTGATCCGCGATGGCATCGTGAGATACACCGGTCAGTTGGGCAGCCTCAAGCGCTTCAAGGATGATGCCAAGGAGGTTGTGGCTGGTCTCGACTGCGGCCTTTCGATCCAGGGATTCAACGACATCAAGGTTGGTGATCTCATTGAGGCCTTTGAGGAGAAGGAAGTGGAGCGCAGCATAGAATAAGTGACAAGTTACAAGTTACAAGTGACAAGTTGTGAGTGACAAGTTGTGAGTTACAAGTGACAAGTTGTGAGTGACAAGTGACGATATATGTCAATATAGGAAGTAATCAGGGCGACCGCCAGGCTCTAATCGAGCGGGCGGTCGCCCTGATTGCTTCTCGGTTTGCGCCAGCGCAGGTGCGCCGCAGCCGATACATAGAAAGCGAACCATGGGGATATGATTCGCCTAATAATTTCCTGAATCTGGGAATAGCAATAGATGCGGAGGGGCCGGTGGAGCCCCTCGATGTACTGCATGCCCTGCTGGAGATAGAGCGCAGCATTAGTCGCGCCTCGCATCGCAAGGCCGATGGATCCTATGCTGATCGCTTGATCGACATCGACCTCATTGCAATCGACCACCTGCGCGTAGAGAGTCCCGAACTTACCCTGCCCCATCCTCGGGCTCACCTGCGCCCTTTCGTCACCATCCCGCTTGCCGACCTCTCTACCGATCCCAATCTCCTCTCATAGACGATTTTCATAGGCGATTTTCATAGGCGATTTAGGCGAAGCGCTCGATGTGGGCGCCGAGGGCGCGGAGGCGCGAGTCGATGGATTGGTAGCCTCGGTCAATCTGGTTGATGTTGTTGATGCGGCTGGTGCCTTTTGCGGCAAGAGCAGCGAGCAGCAGGGCTATGCCGGCGCGTATGTCAGGCGAATACATGCGATTGGCATGCAGAGGCACCTCATGGTTAAGGCCTACCACTACGGCGCGGTGAGGGTCGCACAGGATGATCTGCGCCCCCATCTCGATGAGGTTGTCGACAAAGAACAGGCGACTCTCAAACATTTTCTGATGTATCAGCACAGTGCCCTTGCACTGGGTGGCAGTCACCAGTATCACTGACAGGAGATCTGGCGAGAGGCCGGGCCATGGCGCGTCGGCAATCGTAGGGATGGAGCCATCGAGATTGTTCTCAATCTTGTAGACCTCCTGGGCTGGCACGTATATGTCGTCGCCATGCAGTTCCAACTTAATGCCCAGGCGCTCAAAAGCAGAGGGAATGATGCCCAAATCCGGATACGACACATCCTTGATGGTAATGGCGCTTTGGGTAATGGCTGCCATTCCGATAAAACTGCCTACCTCGATCATGTCGGGCAGTATGGTATGTTCGGTGCCTCCTATGGCCCCGGTGCCATGAATGGTGAGCAGATTAGATCCTATGCCCTCGATTTCCACGCCCATGTGCATAAGCATCTTGCAGAGTTGCTGGATGTATGGCTCACAGGCCGCATTATAGATCGTGGTGACGCCTTGAGCCTTTGACGCGGCCATCACCAGATTGGCGGTGCCGGTGACTGAGGCCTCATCCAGGAGCATATAGCAGCCTTTTAAGCCATTGGGAGCCTCTATGCAATAGGCGTGCTTCCTATCGCAAACCTTTACGTCAGCCCCCAACTTGATCATGCCTGTGATGTGAGTGTCAACTTTGCGGCGCCCGATCTTGTCGCCGCCAGGCTTGGCAAAATAGGCGCGACCGAAGCGTGCCAAAAGCGGCCCAACTACTAAAACCGAACCTCTGAGGGCAGAGCAGCGCTCCACAAAGTCCTCCGAACTCAGATAATCCTCATCAATCCTGTCGGCTTGGAATCTCCAAGAGCCCGGACGGAGTTTTTCTGTGCGCACGCCCATGGCGCCAAGCAGGCTGATGAGATTGTTCACATCCAGAATGTCGGGCACATTATGCATCACCACTGGTTCGCTCGTGAGCAGCACAGCGCTGATCACCTCCAGGGCTTCATTCTTCGCTCCTTGCGGACGGATCTCTCCGCTCAGGGGATATCCTCCCTCGATTATATAGTATGGTCCCATGGTCCGTTGAGTTGTTAAGTTGGCAGTCAGACATGTTCTACTTCCGGCTTCAATTCGATGCCGAAGCGCTCATTCACGCTCTCGACGATGGCCTTCTCGAGAGCTAAGATTTCATCGGGCGAGGCTTTTCCCTCGGCATTCACGATCACCAAGGGCTGTAGGTGCCATACCCCAGCATTGCCTACCTGGCGCCCTTTCCAGCCGCATTGCTCGATCAGCCAAGCAGCAGGAATCTTTATGCGGCCATCGGCCAATATGTAGTGAAGCACATCGAGCTGGGGATTGTCGGCCTTGATCTTAGCGAAAGCGTCAGCCTCTATCACCGGATTCCGGAAGAAACTGCCCGCATTCGGCACTTCCTTAGGATCTGGAAGTTTCCCTTGGCGGATGCGCGTCACTGCGTGGCGGATTATCTCCGGTGTGAGTTCTTGGGGCTGGTACCCGATAAGAGCCTTTTGTAGGGCTGGATAGGCAAGTCGAGGCCTTGGCTGGGAGGATAGGCGGAAATCCACGGCGATGATGATGTATCGGTGATGGCCAGGATTGGTTTTGAACATCGACTGGCGATAGCCGTAGTCGCAATCTTTCGGACTCAGAGTCTCGAATGTCTTATTTTGCAAATCATAGACATGGATGGCATCAATTACATCGCAGGCCTCAATGCCGTAAGCGCCGACATTTTGCACTGCAGCCGCTCCCACCTCGCCGGGGATGCCGGAAAGATTTTCCAAGCCCCACCATTGCTGGTCGCAGGTCCAGGCAGCGATGTCATCGAGTTTTTCGGCGCTCGATGCGCGCACGACCACATCGTCGGCCGACATCTCCACCACGCATGCGCCATCCAGAGCGCTGTGAAGCACTGTGCCAGGATAATCGCCGGTGAATAGCAGATTGCTGCCAGCGCCAATATGGATCCAGGGCTCTCCCTCTGGGAGCATGCGAGCAATGTCGGGAAGGTCGTCCTCGCTGTCATATTCAATGAATTTGCGGCACTTCACCGGCATCCCGAAGGTGTTCCGTTCCTTTAAGTCGAAATTGTCGTATACGTGAATCATAGATGCGTCATTTTTCCTTAATAACGCAAAAAGTCCGCTTTTGTTTCATTATCTAATAAGCGCACCCCTCAAAGCAGACATTACGGGGTATGTCCAAAACATTTAAGGTTTGATTTCAATCTTCTTGAGGTTCTTATTCAAAATTTTGAAAGTTTTTTGTAACTTTGCAGTTTAGAAAAAATGTGAAAGAAATGTTAGACAAAATCAATGCCTTAAAGGCAGAAATAGAGGGAGCGCAAGCTTCCAATGCAGCCGATGTAGAGGCTCTGCGCATCAAATATCTCAGCAAGAAAGGCGAGGTGTCACAGCTGATGAATGATTTCCGCAATGTTCCAGCCGAGCAGAAGCGCGAGATTGGACAAGCCATCAATGCCCTCAAGACATTTGCCACAGAGAAGATCAACGCCCTGCGCGAGGCTGTGGAGAATGGCGCCAGCACTGACTTGAGCCTCGATCTCAGCCGCACCCCGGCGCCTTGGCGTCTTGGCACTCGCCATCCTCTGAGCTTGGTGCGCGAGGAGATGATCGATATTTTCCGTCGCTTGGGCTTCACAGTGGCCGAGGGCCCAGAGATTGAAGACGACTGGCATGTGTTCTCCGCTCTCAACTTCGCTGCCGACCATCCCGCCCGCGACATGCAGGACACTTTCTTCATCAACCGCGAGCCCGATGTGCTGCTGCGCACCCACACCTCGTCGGTTCAGGTAAGGGCCATGGAGAAACATCAGCCGCCTTTCCGCATCATAATGCCCGGCCGCGTGTATCGCAACGAGGCCATTTCGGCTCGCGCCCACTGCTTCTTCCACCAGGTGGAGGGCCTCTATGTTGACAAGGGCGTCACATTCGCCGACCTGCGCCAGACTCTGCTTTACTTTGCTCAGGAGATGTTCGGCCCCGACACCAAGATCCGCCTGCGTCCCAGTTATTTCCCCTTCACCGAGCCAAGCGCCGAGATGGACATCAGTTGTGACCTCTGCGGAGGCAAGGGATGCGGATTCTGCAAGCATACCGGTTGGGTGGAAATCTTAGGCTGCGGCATGGTGGATCCCAATGTGCTCGAGGCTTGCGGCATCGACTCAAAGGTTTACACTGGCTTTGCTTTCGGCATGGGCATAGAGCGCATCGCCAATCTGAAATATCGCGTGAGCGATTTGCGCCTGTTCTCAGAGAACGACGTGCGTTTCCTCGAAGAGTTTACTTCAGCTCATTGATTGCATGACTATCAAGGAAAGATACGATCGTGCCATTAAGGTATGGGAGGAGGAAATGCCCTCGCCAGAGACTGAGCTCCACTACGACAACATATTCCAGCTCATAGTGGCTGTGATCCTGTCAGCTCAGTGCACCGACAAGCGAGTCAACATGATCACTCCCGCCCTGTTTGAGAAATTTCCCACGCCTGACGCTATGGCCAAGGCTCAGCCTGAGGAAATCTACGAGTTGATCAAGTCGTGCTCTTATCCCAACAACAAGACGAAAAGCCTGTTGGGGATGGCCAAAAAACTCGTGTCGGATTTTGGCGGAGAGGTGCCAAGCGACCTTGACGACCTCCTCACCCTCCCTGGCGTGGGACGAAAGACAGCCAATGTCATCTTAGCGGTGGCTTTCGAGGTGCCTGCTATGGCTGTGGACACCCATGTGTTCAGAGTGAGCGACCGCATCGGACTTACGCGCAACTGCAAGACACCCCTTGAGACCGAAAAGGCCCTGATGCGCCACCTGCCCACAGAGATAGTGCCGAAGGCCCATCACTGGCTCATACTGCATGGCCGCTATGTGTGCAAGGCGCGCAAGCCGCTGTGCAAGGAATGCCCGCTTACAAGCGTGTGCCGCCACTATCCGGTGGTGCTCAAGGAAGAAGAGCGCATAGCCAAGGAAAAACTCAAGGAGAAAGAAAAGGCTGAGCGGGAGAAGGCAAAGGCCAAGAAGGAGCGTGAAAAGCAGAAAGCCAAGGAGAAGAAAGCCCAACAGAAGGCCAAGACCAAGAAGCAAAATGAGACACCTGTTATTAGCAACCCTGTTGTTGACAACAATAGCAGCGTGGAGCCAAGCGCCGAGTGAACGCGACTCTATGCTATGGACAGGCCCTCTCCATTGGATGGAGAGAGTCCACGACTTTGGCGCCTTCAGCGAGGATGATCATCAGATCTCGTGCAAATTCCGCTTCGTAAACGAGAGTTCGGATCCCGTCACCATCCTGCAGGCTGCCGCTTCGTGCGGATGCACAGTGCCAAGCTATACCGATGAAGCAGTCGCCCCCGGCGACACTGCCGCAATCACCGTGCGATTCAACCCGATTGGGCAGGCCGGAAGATTTGAGAAGAATGTGTATGTGCGCACCAATGCCACCCACGAGCGCATACGCCTTACTGTCAAGGGCGCTGTAATAGGCACCGAGAAGACAGTGGGCAAGCGTTATCCGGTCGACATGGGCCCCTTGAAACTGCGCAACGGAGTGGCAATGCTGGGCAAAGTATACCGGGGTCAGGGCAAAGCTGCGTATGTCGACGGATACAATCAAAGCACCGACTCGATTAGGCCAGTCATGGAAGATGTGCCCGACTATATCAAGGTGCAAGTAATCCCTGAGGTGGTGCCTCCGGGCGAAATGGTGAGCTTCAGCTTCTATTTCCAAGGCGAAAGATGTCAGGATTGGGGCCTGATTACCGATTCGCTGCGAATTGTGCCAAATCCGGGAGAAAAGGCCTACGCGCTGCCTGTGGCAGTGATCGTGGAGGAGGATTTCAGAGATCTCTCGCCTGAGCAAATGAAGAAAGCGCCCAGGCTTAAGCAAAGCACTGACCGCGTGGATCTTGGCGAAGTGCCTATCAATTCTACCGAGCCAGTCAAGGTAAGCATGCAACTTACCAACGAGGGCAAGGAAACCCTGAAGATACGCCGCGCATACACCAGCGACCCAGGCCTCACGATAGACATAACCGACGACACCGTGAAGAAGGGCAAGAGCACCGAACTGACAGTGACGTTCGATCCCAGCGTGCAGCCTATTGGCATAATCAACGCCAAGTTCACGCTGATTACCAACGATCCTGCGATGCCTACGCGCACCATACGCGTAGTGGGCACCAGAAAGTGACCGAGGTTTTACATAAGCATAAAAATAAGGAATATTGAGTTTTAATTTGACAATATTGGGGTGTGGATCGGCCACACCGAGTCTCAAGCACCTGCCCGCATGCCAGGTGCTTGAACATAATGGCACTTACTACATGGTCGATTGTGGCGAGGGCGCCCAGCTGTCGGTGCGCCGCGCCGGGATAAAGATGGGCCGATTGCGCCACATCTTCATCTCGCATCTCCATGGCGACCATATCTTGGGCCTGACAGGGCTGCTGGCATCGCTGGCACTTCACGAGTTCGGCGGCACGATGCATGTGTACATGATGCCCGAGGGCATAGAGGTCATCAAGCAGAGCCTTAAGGTATTTGCTCACGAGCCCGATTATGAACTGGTGTTCCATCCCCTGACTGTGGGCCATGACATCATTTTCGAAAACGATGCCATTCAGGTGGAGACCTTCCCTCTCTATCATGGAGTGCCAGCAGTAGGCTTTATTTTCAGGGAAAAAGAAAAGAAGCGTCCGCTGCGAGGCGATGTGGTGGAGCATTACAAAGTGCCGGTGAGTCTTCGCGCCGGGCTGAAGGACGGCAATGATTTTGTGACCGAAGATGGGCGAGTAATCCCCAATGCTTGGCTTACAATGGATCCTCCGGCTCCTGTTTCATATGCCTATGCTTCAGATACTCGCTATGATAAGCGGGTGGTGGAGGCTGTCAAGGGTGTCGACGTGCTCTTTCATGAGGCCACTTATGCCGATGATAAGGCTACCAATGCTAAGGAGCGGGGCCACAGCACTGCTCGCCAGGCCGGCCAGGCAGCCAGGGAGGCCAATGTGGGCAAACTTATAATCGGCCACTTCTCCAAGGCTTACAATAGCGATGAATCGCCCCTATTGGAGCAGGCTCGCGAGGAATTCCCCAATACCACTTTGGCTTACGAGGGACTGAGAGTGACCATATGAGCGATGACGAGAGATACATGGCCATGGCTTTGCAGGAGGCAAGGCGCGCTTGCGATGAGGGAGAAATTCCCATCGGGGCCGTGGTGGTGTGCAACGGCGCCATCTTGGGCAAGGGCCATAATCTCACTGAGCGTCTGGGCGATGTCACCGCCCATGCCGAAATGCAGGCGATCACGGCCGCAGCATCGGCCTTGGGAGGCAAGTATCTGCAGGGATGCACCCTCTATGTCACCGTGGAGCCCTGCCTGATGTGCGCCGGGGCCATAGCATGGGCTCAAGTGAGCCGCATTGTGATCGGTTGCGCCGATCCCAAGCGCGGATACACTGCTTTTGTGAGTAAGCAGCCATTTCATCCTCGAGCCACTGTTACTGTGGGTATCCTTGAAGATGAATGCCGCGAACTGATGCAATCCTTCTTTAAGTCAAAGCGTTAGACCATAGACAAAATGAAATATTTTCTCATAGCCGGCGAGGCCTCGGGCGATCTCCATGCCTCAGCCTTGATCTCCCAACTCAAGCAGCATGATCTCAAGGCGGAGTTCGCCTTTTTGGGCGGCGATCTTATGGCCAAGGAGGCAGCCACCATCCCTGTGATCCATTACCGCGATATGGCGTATATGGGATTCTGGGAGGTGCTCAAGCATTCGCGGGCAATAATGCGCAACTTTAAGGCCGCTCGTCAGGCAATCTCTGAGTTTAAGCCCGACGCGCTGATTCTTATTGATTATCCGAGCTTCAATCTCAAGATGGCCAAGTATGCCAAGGGCTTGGGCATCAAGACATATTATTACATCTCTCCCAAGGTGTGGGCTTGGAAGGAATGGCGCGTGAAGACAATTAAGAAGGTGATTGATGGGCTGTTTGCCATTTTCCCATTTGAGGTGGATTTTTACCGGAAGCATGGATATGAGGTGACGTACGTAGGCAATCCGTCGGTGGAGGAAATCGATCGATACTTGCCGTCGGCCCCGACGCGCGAGGAGTTTATACTCAGGCATAAGTTGCAGGACAAGCAGATTGTGGCCCTGTTGCCGGGCAGCCGCATGTCGGAAATCCGTTGCAATCTGCCCATAATGACTGAAGTGATGCGCCAATTTCCGCAGTATCGCGGGGTGGTGGCTGGCGCTCCGGGAATTGATCCGGAGGTCTACAAGCAGTTTACCCATCTGCCGGTGGTTTACGGTGAGACCTACGACCTATTGGCGGTGGCTCGCGCAGCCTTGGTAACTTCGGGCACAGCCACCCTGGAAGCTGCTCTTATGGGCGTGCCGCAAGTGGCCATGTATCGCAACAATGGCAGCCGCCTATTCCGCCGCGCCAAGGAGAAAATCATCAAGGTGCCATATGTCACGCTCCCCAATCTTATAGTGAATCGCGAATTGATTCCCGAACTGATCTTCGATCAGTGCACCGTCGACACAGTGGCCCAGCATCTGGGCTCTCTGCTCCCCGACCGCGCCCCTCGTCAGACCCAACTCTCAGGCTACTCCGAAATGCGCTCCCTCCTCGGCACCTCCAACGCCCCCTCCACCGCCGCCCGCGCCATTATCCAATGAATTTCTCCAGAATAGGAAAGATATAAAATAATTTGAAAATAAAAATTATAGGTTTAATCGTTGGATTTTAATCTAAAAATTCTTAACTTTGTTGAGATAAAATATAATTATGGCAGGAGAACAAGTTAAGAACGGAAAGGCTTTTGAATACGCATTGGCTACCCAATACGTAGACTATCTCCGTGGGCTCGGCTTAGCTGTGGAGATAAAAAAGGATGCGCCATTTGAAATCGCAAAAAATTATTTCTACAGCCGGACTTCATCTGCCCAAACAGGGTTCATGCAAGCAGCTTCACAAACTATAGAAACGCTTATAAAATTGGAGCCTGGTCTCACAGCTCAAAAGAATTCCCAAGATAGATTGTTGGTCTCTTTAGCTCCAGACTCTGATGGAGAAACCGGAGATGTAAGAGATGTGGTTTTTGAGCGTCCTTCAGTCAAATGGGAAGTTGGTTTCTCTGCGAAAAACAATAATGATGCCGTTAAACACTCAAGGTTGAGTAAAGATCTTGACTTTGGGAAGCGATGGTTAGGCGTACCTTGTTCTAAAGAATATTGGCAAAAAGTTTCTCCCATTTTTGATTATCTTACGACTTTAAAAGATAATGGGGCGCTGTGGGAGAATGTTCCAGATAAAGCTAAGTCTATTTATATACCCATTTTATTGGCATTTAGAGAAGAGTTGTTGATGATTAATGATCTGAATCCCAACATTCCTGAAAAACTTATTGAATATCTTATAGGAACTTATCCTTTCTACAAGATAATAAAAGATGATTCACATAATTTGGTCATTGTAAAGGCTTTTAATCTAAAAGGCTTACTCGGAAAAAGAGTAAACGGCATGGTTTCAAGGTATAAGACGCCTAAACTTAACTATCCTAAGAGAATTGTGGAATTTGAATTCAAGGAAAATTCAGATAATACCCTTAATATGATCTTAGACCAAGGATGGGAAATTTCTTTTAGAATACATAGTGCAGAGAAAAAGGTGATACCTTCTTTGAAATTCGACATCCAGCTCATTGGTAACCCTCCCATCTTATTCACCCAACATATATTTCAAGACTAACATGAAGAAAAATAAGTGGTCTCTTATAAGTTTGTTCAGTGGAGCGGGTGGTTTGGATCTTGGTTTCCATAAAGCCGGATTTAAAACTCTAGTTGCCAATGAATACGATAGTAAGATTTGTCCTACCTTTAAAGTTAACTTCCCAGAGGTCCATTTGATAGAGGGTGATATAAGACAAATCTCATCATCAGATTTTCCTTCGGGTATTTGCGGTATCATCGGAGGACCCCCTTGCCAATCATGGAGCGAGGGAGGTTCATTGCGTGGCATAGAGGATGCTCGTGGACAGCTGTTTTATGAGTATATTCGTATACTCAGAGATAAGCAGCCATTGTTTTTTGTGGCTGAGAACGTGTCGGGCATGTTGGCACAAAGAAACTCTAAAGCTGTACAAGAATTCCTTGAGCTTTTTGACAAGGTTGGTTATAATGTTAATCTAAAAATGCTCAATGCTCAAAATTACGATGTGCCCGAAGATAGAGACCGTATTTTCTACATAGGATTTCGTAAGGATTTGGGTATAACTGATTTTGAGTATCCAGAACCACAAAAAAAGATTCCAACTCTTAGGGATGCTATTTGGGATTTAAAAGATACTGCTATTCCTGGGCTTGAAAAGAACAAGACCAATGGTCTAAAATGTACTGTTCCTAATCATGAATATTTTGTGGGATCTTTCTCATCGATATTCATGTCGCGTAATCGTGTGCGAAGTTGGGACGAACCGGGGTTTACCGTACAAGCCAGTGGCAGACAATGCCAATTGCATCCACAGGCTCCAAAGATGGAAAAAGTTCATTCTAACCTCCAGAAATTTGTAGAGGGGAAGGAGCATTTATATCGTCGTATGACAGTGCGTGAGGTAGCGCGTATACAAACCTTTCCCGATGACTTCAAATTTTTGTACGAGGATTTGAACATAGGCTATAAGATGATAGGGAATGCTGTGCCTGTAAATCTCGCATACCATATAGCCATGGCTATACGTAAGCGATTAGAACGAATACCGAATTTGGAAGAGTATCTCAAAAAGGAAACGGCTCCAGTAGATATTGAGACACCAGCTGATCATAAAGCAATACAGTATGTATTTGCTTTTGAACCCGAATCATTGTATTCCCCAAAGACTGATCCTACGGTATTAATAGGCACATGCCGACAATCAGCTATGAAATGGATAACCGACCGATTGATGTATAATTATCCAATCGAGGATGAAAATCTTATTTCTGAGCTCCATAAAGCACAGCATTTATTAGTAATGCATCGCGGTAAGCAAGTGGCATATTACGATGTTGATGGTTATGAAATTGTAGACAAAAAATGGCTATCAAAAAATGGCTATCCCACCAATAGCAGTCACCGAAAACAAGATGCCCGCTATCTTCTCTTCTATCTTAAGCCCAGTCCAGAAAAGATAGATATCCACTCTTGGCTCGATATCGTAAAAATTGTTGGCCCGGGAAACTAAAACAATAGATTCTTATTCATACAAAGACTAAGAATTGCGAGATAGCCAGCGAAAGTGGGTCGATTACGACCCACTTTCGCTGGCTATCTCGCAATTCTCAGGGCTCAGGTATTTTTCTTAAAACAAAAAATTTTACGGATTTTTCTCAAAAATCTTCAATTTGAGGTGACTTTATTGGAGATATGATTCACTGATTACAACATTTGGGGAATGGATGAAAAGTTGAAACCTTGTGGCACGACTTTTTGAGGGTGTCAGTTGTTGTATAAGAAATATTTTACCCTCAATTGATGAATGTGTTATGAAGACTATGAATTTTCTTTGCTGCGCGGCAGCAAGCGTGGCACTCGCTTTTGGAGCCTCAAGTTGCACCTCCTCCCTTGGCAGCGGCGGGCTCAATTCCGAATATCTCCTTAGCGGTGCTGCCAAATTGGCTCAGGCAGCCACAATATCCGACGACCAGATATCTCAGATGGTGCACCAATCGGTGGAGCAGATGGATGCAAAAAACACAAAATTGCCAGCCTCAAACCCTTATAGTCAGCGATTGGCGCGAATTACCCAGGGCATAACCCAGGTCGACGGCATGCCTCTAAATTTCGCCGTATATCAAACCGATGATGTCAATGCATTCGCCTGCGCCGATGGCAGCGTGAGAGTCTACACAGGCCTCATGGATCTGATGACCGACGAGGAAGTGCTGGGCGTAATTGGCCACGAAGTGGGCCATGTGGCTCACCATGACACCAAGAATGCCTACAAGCAGGCCCTGTATAATTCGGCGTTCCTCGATGGGGTTTCTTCTTTTGGAGGATTGGCTGCGCAGCTTTCCAATAGCCAATATGCTCAACTTGGCGAGGCTGCTATCTCTGCCAAATATTCGCGCAGCGAGGAAAGTAATGCCGATGACTACGGCTATACCTTCCTTAAGAGCCATAGCAAAAATCCCTGGGCCATGGTACATGCCTTTGAAAAACTGAAATCCCTCGAAAGCAACAGCGAGACATCAAGCTTCACCAAGCAGATGTTCTCCTCCCATCCCGACACCGACTCGCGCATCGCCGCCATGAAGAAGCGCTGCAAGAAGGATGGCATCGCCGATTATGCTTCATCGTCGGCATCCTCGTCGAAGGCTGCATCGAAGGGCTCTTCGTCAAGGTCCACTTCGGGCAAAGGCTCAGATGTGCCCACTAACGCAAAGTCGATATCGGCCGACAAGCTGTTTCAGAAGTAATCTGAAAAAAACATTAATGGTTGTGACTCTTGCCGAGCAAACCAAAGTGGGGCCGGATGTGTTGTAATGGTAAGGTTATTAACTATAAACACGCCTTGCCATGGACATGGACCACGTATCAATCATTCCGGCGCACACCCTGGCCGACTGGTTATTGCAACATATTGATCATCTGCTTGACGCATTGGGCCTCGAAAGGCACCAATCTCTCGAGCAGGTGATTTATTTTATCATCATCACAGCCGCAAGTTTCTTCATCGGCTGGATACTGAAGAAAATCATCATAGTAATATCGCGCAAGGCTGTGAAGCTGCGCCATTCGCAGACTGGCGAGGCTATGCTCCGCATGCATACCTTGTCGAAATGCGCGCTGTTTATCCCGCCATTGGTGTTCGTGAGCCTGGCGCCCTTTGCTTTCGAGAGCAAGGCCGAGGCCTTGACTATCATTGTGCGCTTGGGCGTCGTGTATACCATACTGTGCATCGCTGTGGGCATCACTGCGGTCTTCGATGTGGTGTTTGAGCGCTACAATGCAAAGGAAAACACTCGCAATCTGCCCATCCAGGGCATATTGAATATTGCCAAGGGCATAGTGTGGGGCATTACGGTGATCATAGCAGTATCGGTGCTTGTGCATAAGTCGCCCGCTGTGCTGCTCACGGGCTTGGGCGCTTTTGCGGCAGCCTTGATGCTGATTTTCAAGGACTCGATATTGGGCTTCGTGGCTGGCATACAGATGTCGCAGAATGATATGCTGCATGTGGGCGACTGGATTGTAGTGCCGGGCACATTGGCCAATGGCACTGTGATGAGCGTAAGCCTTACCACCGTGAAGGTGCAGAATTTCGACAATACGATCGTGTGGGTGCCTCCATATACCTTGGTGTCAACCTCATTCCAGAACTGGCGAGGCATGCACGACAGCGGCGTGCGTCGCGTGATGATGTCGGTATACATCAATCCTGACACCGTCCTTCCGGCCGATGACAAGATGATGGATGACTTGGGGCAGAAGTATCCCGCTCTTGAGGCTTTCATCTCCGGCCTAAAGGCCAAGAAGCAGACTATTGCCTGGAACTCTGGCGTAGCCCCCCTAAATGGCACCATCGAAACAAATCTTGGTCTCTATCGCGCATATCTGGTCACCTACCTGTTGGCAAGTCCGATGATTTCCAACGACCAGGACCTGATGGTGGCCATGCAGCCGATGACGGCCGAGGGCATACCTCTGCAGATCTATTGCTTCTCCATCATCAACCAATGGCAGGCTTACGAGGGCGTGATGAGCGCTGTGATGGAGCATTGCCTGGTAGTGGCTCCCGACTTCGGCCTCGAAGTCCTCAGCGGCGATCACCTCAACATCGACACCCACAACACCCAAGACTTCCCCATGCCCCCGGCAAATCCCCATTGATAGAAGTATTATAATTATAAAACTTTACAGTCAAAAAGTAAGGAAGTGGCACAAATTACCGATTTCCCATTCGCTCCGTGACTGCTTCACCTTCTCTTGGCCTAATGCTATACCAATCGAAGGGTATAGGAATCGGAATAAGGGATTGTATCATATAGCTGATGCAAATACCAGCTTGGTTCTTTATGGCTTTCTTCCACAAGGGCCTGAGTGGTAAAAGGACTAATCCTGATGATAGTCCTGTCCAACGCGGCTTTGTCATTTTCACTCAAAGTTTTGCTTGGAGCATCATACTCGATGAAGTATTTCTTCGTCTCTTTGCCATTGGTCCAAGAACTTTCACATTTAACGCCAGAAATATTATCGTAAAGGAGGGAATAGTTTGCTGGGCATGGGCCAAAGGGCAAAACTTCGTATCGTAGCCCGCTTATCGCCTTTCCTTGATCGCGGTAAGACGTGAATTCGGAATAAAACATTGCCTTGTTCAAACGCGTGGGAGAAGTAGGACCCATCTTTTGAAGAAGATATCTCACCATCTCCTTGGCTTTCCGCAGTTGAGGAAACGAGAAACCATTGAAAACAGTTGGTTCTTTCAAAGGATACAAAATTGACTCTATAGGGTTGTCGCTCAAGTTATATTCAGACGCCTCGATAATTTTGTTGAAAAGTTCGGGACACTGATTCTTTGCCAAAGCTATAGCAAATTCCTTATTCTTTAGAGACGCAATCATGATGCCATTCGAAAGGCTGGGCACTTGGCCCTTTTCATAATTGCTGTATTGGTTGATTCCAAACCCTAAAAGACGAGAAATCTCTTGATAGCTTAGGCCATAATGCTGACGGATAGCCCGGATTTCTTCTGGGAAAGGTATCCCATGTTTTATGCGGTATTGTGAATACAAGTCATCAATAGCCGGATCCTGCTGACCTATAGTAAATTCCTCACCGGTGTCTTGACATATATAATATACGACATGCACCATGAATTTCTCTCCACGGAACTCCTCCTCTTGCATAGCAACGACTAGCTTGCATTTTCCTCCAGTAAGGGGACTCTTAACATTAGTATCAAATTCCATAATTATACTATTTAAATGGATATTCTAAGGGAAATTCTGCTATATGAAAAGAAATACAAATAGTATTACTATTTGGAGGACCAAGCGAAATCTTTATATAGAGATCAACATTGTCATGAGATTTGCCAAACACCCACAAATCTCCTAAATAAAGATCTCCAATTATGGTATGAATATAATCTGAAATCTCTAAGGCCTTTATGATTTCAATTTGAAAAGTTTCGTTAATTCCCAACTTCTTTTGTGTCTCAATGTTCTTTGAACGATTCAAAAAAGTTATTCCCCAAACACTGAGTTTGGGTTTGAAATGTCTAAGGAAAGCCTCAACTTCTTTTTCAGTTTTAATAATGTTCATCTTAAAGTGATTTTAGATTTATGCAAATGTAATATATAAATTTAAAACTACAAAATAAAAACACTAAAAAGTGGGTATAAGTTTCAAAATTGTTGATATTTTCTGCCCTTAGGGGCATTAAGTTTCAAAATTGTTGATAAAATCTATGTAATCATTTAATATGCTTTGGATTATGAGCAATCAAGAACTCGGAAATGACGACTTTCATTCTTTCGATGGAAATTCCTCTGTGACGCCTCATATGATCCTTGATGGAAGAGTTAAGTGCCTCGTCTTTGTTGTTCGGTATGAGTTGATTAGGCAAATTAAATCTCAACACTTTCTTATTTCTAAATTTAAATTTTGAGATGTCAGTTTTTTTATGTAAGTTTGTTGATTTCTTTTTTAGGTCGTCCCAGAAGATTTGGAAAAAGCCTGTTGCTGAGCACACTTAAATCTTATTTTGAGGGCCGTAAGGATTTATTTGAGGGCTTAGGGATTTGTCTCTTTAGCCAAGAAGCAAGGCTGGTCACAGGAAGAAACAATTAAAAAACTCACAGAGAATTACGACGGATATCGATTTTGCAAAGATTCTCCCGAGATTTTTAATCCATACAGTTTGCTTCATTGTTTCAAAGAGGGGGAGATTAGACCATATTGGTTCGAATCAGGAACACCTACGTTTCTGATTGAATTGTTGCGAAAGTATCATGTTCTGCCTACAGAAATTGGAGGCTATGAAAAAGCCTCCGCTGATTTCGACTCTCCCATTGAAGAACTTAATGACTACATATCGATTCTTTACCAAAGTGGATATTTAACCATTAAAAATTACAATCCAATTTCCGAAAGTTATTATCTTGACATCCCCAACAAGGAAGTGCGACTTGGGCTTATGCGTTCCCTGTTGCCTAATTACATACAGCGACCGAGCCTGGCCACCGATACCGTGCGTGAGATGGTAAAATGCATATCCCATTGTCAAGATAGCGGTCAATTTCCAATCCAATGACCATACCATCGAAGACTGGGACATTTCTGCTTCGACCACAAATCCTTAATATTTAGGGAATATGACACACCCCTTTAAGTTTACTTACTTTTAGGTGTAATAAAAGCAAATGAAAATTTGGAAGTTTAGGGGAATTTGTTTAATTTTGCAAAATCTGATACCCTAATGCCCTTCTTCTGCAGGCAGTATTTTATTTTTTACCTTAATACATAATTTTCACCTAAATACATAGATCTATGCGTATTCTTTTTACCTTATTGACCATCTGCTTGGGACTCTCTTCATGGGCAGGGGCTTTGTCACAGCAACAAGCCCTGCATCGCGCCCTATGGTCCGAGCAAACGATGGGGACCTCTTCGAAGAAGCTTAAGGCCCTGACCATGAATTCGGAGTTTGACTTGGCTTTCAAAGATAGCCAAGCACAGCCCGCCTACTACGTATTCACGCCCAAAACGGGTCAAGGCTACCTCATCGTATCGGGCGATGATGCCACAGCTCCTATCCTGGGTTACTGCGACGAAGGTACCTTTGATCCAAACGACATGCCTGAAAACATGCGCTATTGGCTAAGCCTTTACGCCGAGCAGATCAGTTGGGCTCGTGAAAATGGCATTCCCTTCCAGGCTCCCAACTATGGTCTTGACGGAAAAGATCCGATCGCTCCGCTCTTGACTACCAAATGGGATCAAGGCGCTCCGTACAACGACCAATGTCCTGAAATAGATGGAACCCATTGTTACACCGGCTGTGTAGCGACTGCAATGGCCCAGGTAATGAAATTTCACAATTACCCTGAACAGGGCACAGGTTCAAACAGCTATACATGGAACGGAGAAACCCTAAGCGCTGATTTCTCACAAAGCACTTATGACTGGGATAATATGATTGACCAATATAATACCGATCAGTACACCGATGAGCAAGCCGAGGCAGTAGCCCTGCTAATGCATGATTGTGGCTACTCGGTAAATATGGATTATGGTTTGTCGGGAAGTGGAGCATATTCGGTTAATGTATTGTTTGCCATGCCCGACAATTTTAGCTATGATCATAACATTTTCATTGCAGAACGTTCATACCATGGTTTGGAGGATTGGAATCAGCTAATATATAATCAATTGGCTTATGTAGGTCCGGTGTATATTAGTGCTTCCACTCCTTCTGGAGCAGGTCATGCTTTCCTCTGTGATGGTTACCAGGACGAAGGCTATTTCCATATCAATTGGGGATGGAGCGGATCATCCAATGGCTATTTCCTTTTAGACGCAATGGATCCCTCATCTTATGGCATAGGCGGAAGCGCAGGATGCTATAACCAACTCATATTTGTTATCGGTGGCATCCAACCTCCAAGCGGACAATATCGTAGATATGAAATCATTGCTGAGAGCTTTACCGTCAATGCGGCACAAAATAGCAAAGATTCTTATTTTAATGTAAGTTTTGACGGCCTATATAATCAAACTTATCAGAATGTAAACATTCGACCTGGTGTCAAAATCATAAATAACACTACCGGCGAATGCACCTGGGTGGAGTGCACAAGCGAAGTATATAGTATTCTTGAAATGGATTATTTGGAAATGACAAGTCTGAGCTCATCTTACTCATTACCTTTCATGTTCAAAGTTCCTCAGGATTTGGAAAACGGCAATTATACCGTGACTGCAGCTTGGAAAAATTATGATACCAACGAATGGACCGATGTAAGTGTAAGCTATGCTAATCCAAATACTTACCAATTAATTGTAGAGGATGATCAGGTAACTATCCCCGAATCTACGGCAGCCTCTCTTTCGTGCTCGGATCTGCAATCCCAAGAATCTCTGATCTGGGGTGACGACTGCGAACTCTCATTTACCCTTTGCAACGAAGGTGACAATGAATTCATAGGTTATATCCGTGCCGCTCTCTACGATGGCGACACTCTCAGCGGAAGATCTGTAAAGTTCTTGGTTGACGTCAAGCAACACAGTGAGGAAAGTTTTGAAACTTCATTAAAATTCAATGATGATATCGATGGACTTTATCCCGATGGGCCCAATCCTGGTGAATATGATTTGGTTTTAGTTGATGGAGATGGAAATATAATTTCTAACAAAGTCAAAATCACAATCATTGATTCGACCTCCATCCCGGATGTTGATGCTACACGTCTCTTTGTAAATTATCAAACCATAACTTGGGATACAGAATTTACAGCTGACATTACCTTTACCAATTCTAATTCAGCCACAGGTGAAACAGAATACTATCTGGGCATGGTTGAGGCTGTTCCTGTAGGGAACGATTACTATTCTTTCGGAAACTTGTTGGCTTTAAGTCCTCTTTATACAACAGAAATAACGGGCGAAACCACCACCATTAGCAGGGACGATTTCAAGATTAACGAATTGGTAAACACTACTGAAATTCCTGAGGAAGGATTGTATTTTGCCTGTGTTTTCAACAAAAATAAGGTGAAATATTCTTCTTATTGTTTCGTCAACTTCTACCATAAGGCCGAGACAACACCTGTGGAAAGCGTTATTGTAACTCCGGATACCGCTTTGATGTATGTTGGAGACACAATAGAGCTGACGGCTATCGTTTATCCTGAAGACGCCACTAACAAATCCATAATTTGGAGCAGCAGCGACGAGAATGTGGCAACTGTTGACCAGCAGGGTGTAGTGACGGCCGTGGGCAAGGGAGAGGCCACTATTACAGCCGAAAGCGTGGACGGTCCCAGCGCAACATGCGCGGTCACTGTCAACGAGGTCGAGATTCAATATTCCATTTCTTTGAATGCCAGCCAGGCTACACTCTCAATCGGCGAGACATTCCAACTCATCGCCACTCTAAACCCGAGCGATGATGAAGCCACAATGGAATGGAAGAGCAGTGACTCAGAGGTTGCCACAGTGGATGCCAATGGCTTGGTTACAGCTGTTTCTGGCGGCATTGCTTCCATAACAGTTGAAGCCAATGGCGCAAGCGCTACATGTGAAGTGACAGTCAACAAACTAACCCAAGAAATCATATGGGAGCAAAACTTCGACGATGCTGAGGTAGGGGATGAAATCACTCTTACCGCCTACGCAACTTCAGGCGAGGCTGTAACCTACGCGATCCTCGAAGGCAACGATTTCGCCGAACTGGAGGGCAATGTGCTTACTATCTTGGTAAAGGCTACCATCACGATTGAGGCCTCTCAGCAAGGAAACAACATCTATCTCCCGGCAGAGCCTGTACAGAAGAAGCTCTTTGTTGAGACCGGAATTGACAAATTGGCAGCCGACAATCTTAAGATTGCAACCAACGGACTGGTAATCACTATCCAAGGACTCTCACCTGGCACCATGCTGGATATCTTCACCCCCGATGCTAAGCTGATATACCATGGAAGCGAGGCCGTTGTGTCCCTGCCATCTCGCGGCACATATCTGATTTGCATCCAAGGCCAATATTACAAGATCAACATCTAATCCCTTCGGAAGATCAACCCTGCCAAGCAGGTATTTGCTCTTTATATCAAAATCGGCGCTTTGGCGCCGATTTTGATGTCTATTTGGAAAAGATAGGCGTATAGGGAATATTTCAGGAAAATGTTGTAAATTTGTAAAAAATCATGAAGTATATGAAAAATGGTTTACTTATTTTTCTAATAATGGTAGATGTAATTATACCATAAACCCAATCTAAGATTATCAATATGACAAATCATTTCAGTGATAATATACAGAATGAAATTCTTCGGAATTTAGAACTTGCCCAACAGGCAATCAAGGTTGCTGTGGCTTGGCTGAATAATAAGGTTTTGATTAAAAAGTTGGTGGAAAAATCCAAATCGGGGGTGAAAGTGGAAATTGTTCTTAATAAGGACGAGATAAACCAATCACTTAAGAATAATGAAAGCCTTAGTGAACTAATTTCTGTTGGTGGCCTTATAAGATGGAATGACACAGGCAATCTAATGCACCATAAGTTCTGTATCATTGATGACAATGTGGTCATATATGGTTCTTATAATTGGACTTATCGAGCTGAGCAATGTAATGAAGAGTCAATTTCAATTTCTAAAGGTGAAAGGGAAACATGTACCTTCTATATTAATCTGTTTGATGAATTATGTGGTAAATATAGACTTGACTCCAGATGCTCAAAACCACAAAAATCTACCAATCTATCATTACCTCTAAAACCAATTGTTAACCGACCAACAGAGGTATTTCTCCTTAACTCAAATGAATATGGGGAAATAATATTAGTATGCACTAAAGATAGCACATCTCCCACTGGAAAATTTTATGGTATTATTCATAAGTCACTCTTAGAAACTTATACTATCCTTCCTCATAAATATACTAATTACAAGCATCCCCGATGGACAAAACAAATTTGGTTATGGGATAAGGATAAGGCAGGGCTTTATGATTTCATAAAGCGACAATTTCTTTATCCTACTGTATGCGAGAAGTTCTTTGAAATGAAGATAAGAGAAGATTATTCCCCTGGTAAACGAATAAAGCCCAATCATGTAGATGCGTATGTGGTGATTATAAACAATAAATATGGGATAATATCTACTGAGGGACAGGTTGCCCCGAGCGTTCTGAAACTGCACAAGTATAACACTTGGCAGCG
>CAYTXF010000022.1:4015-34697 GCA_964440745.1 uncultured Bacteroides sp. | reverse complement strand
ACGCAATAGGTAATTGTTAAAACCATAGTTAAAAATCATGCGGAAGCCCTGGAAATAATTAAGATTGTTTGGGATTTTTTTCGTAAATTTGTAGGCGGAAAAATTTTGCATCTACGATGAGCGACGAACAGAACCTGAATCTACCCGATGACGAGCAGGAGCCGGAAGAGGCCCAACCGCTTGAATTCAAACCATATACTGACAACTTGGATGCCGTGTGCAATCAGCTCAGAGGCATGTACCAAAGTTGGTTTTTGGATTACGCCAGCTATGTGATCCTGGAGCGCGCCGTGCCAAATATCGAGGACGGCCTTAAGCCTGTGCAGAGGCGCATACTGCATTCGATGAAAAACCTCGACGACGGCCGATTCAACAAAGTGGCCAACATTGTGGGCAACACCATGCAATACCATCCGCATGGCGATGCCTCGATCAACGACGCTCTGGTGCAGCTCGGGCAGAAGGACTTGCTGATTACCACGCAAGGCAACTGGGGCAACATACTGACAGGCGCCTCGGCGGCCGCCGGCCGTTACATCGAGGCAAAGCTGTCGCATTTCGCTCTCGATGTGCTGTACAATCCTAAGGTGACCCAATGGACTCCCAGCTATGATGGCCGCAGCAAGGAGCCTGTGACCCTGCCTGCCAAGTTCCCCCTGCTTTTGGCTCAGGGAGCCGAGGGCATCGCCGTGGGCCTCAGCAGCAAAATCCTGCCTCACAATTTCAATGAGATCCTTGACGCCGCCATCAGTTACCTTAGGGGAGAAGAGTTCACCTTGCTTCCCGACTTTGTCACAGGCGGATTCATCGATGTGAGCCGCTACAACGATGGAGCTCGAGGCGGCGCGGTGAAGGTAAGGGCCAAGATCGAAAAAGTCGACAACAAGACCCTGGCCATCACAGAAATACCCTTTGGCCAGACCACGGGCACCCTGATCGAATCCATCATTAAGGCCCAGGAAAAAGGAAAGATCAAGATTCGCAGTGTCGACGATCTCACATCTGAAAATGCGCGCGTAGTGGTGAATCTGCTGCCTGGCACATCGAGCGACAAGACTATCGATGCCCTGTATGCATTCACCGGCTGCGAACTTTCGATATCGCCCAATTGCTGTGTCATCCGCGACGAGAAGCCTGAATTCTTGGGCGTGAGCGATGTATTGCGCCATAGCGTGGACCGCACCATGGACATTTTCCGCTCGGAGCTGCAAATCCGCATCAATGAGCTTAGCGAGCAGCTGCTCAGCGCCAGCCTTGAACGCTACTTCATAGAAAAGCGCATATATAAAGACAAAGCCTATGAGCAGGCACCCGACATCGATGCTGCAATCGCGCATATCGACGAGCGCCTCAATCCCATAAAGAAGAAGCTCATCAGGGAGGTTACGCGCGACGATATCATGCGTCTGCTCGAAATAAAGATGAAGCGCATCCTGAGATTCAATGCGGATGAAAACGAGCGCCTGATCGAGCGCATCAAGGCTGACATCGAGGCTGCCAAAAACAATCTTGACCATCTTGTTGACTACACCATCAATTGGTACCAAAGCCTTAAGGAGAAATACGGTGCCAACTATCCGCGCCACACAGTGGTGAGAGGCTTCGACAGCATCGAGGCTGCAAATGTGGCCGAGGTCAACGAAAAGCTGTACATCAATCGCGAAGAGGGATTCGTAGGCACAAGTCTCAAGAAGGATGAATTCATAGCCAACTGCTCGATGATGGATGACCTCATCATCTTCTACAAGGACGGAAGATATAAGGTGACAAAAGTGCAGGAAAAATTGTTTGTAGGCAAGAACATACAATATATTAATGTGTTCCGGCGCAATGATGATCGCACAGTTTACAATGTAATCTATCAGAATGGCAAAGGTGGGGTGTATTACATGAAACGTTTCGCCATCACTGGCATCACTCGCGACCGCGAATACGATGTCACCCAGGGTGCGCCCGGCAGCCGCATATGCTGGTTCTCAGCAAATCCCAATGGAGAAGCAGAGATCGTGAAAGTCACCCTCAAGCCCAAGCAGAAGATCAAGAATCTGCAGATGGATGTGAATTTCGCCAACCTGGCCATCAAGGGACGCCAAGCCATGGGCAACCTGGTGACCAAGCATGAAATCTATCGCATCTCTCTCAAGGAAAAAGGCTCATCGACCCTTGGCGGACGCCAAGTATGGTACGATCCCGATGTGCTGCGCCTCAATTACGACGGACGCGGCGAGTATCTTGGCGAATTCTTGGGTGATGACCGAGTGCTGGTGATTTTGAAAAATGGAGAATACTATACCACCACCTTCGATGCCTCAAACCATTATCCCGACAATATATTGCGCATTGAGAAGATGAATCCCAACACAGTATGGACAGCCATCCTTAACGATGCCGATCAGGGCTATCCTTACATCAAGAGATTCAAGTTCGAACCTACCAACAAGCCACAGCGCTACTTAGGAGAAAACACAGCGTCGACGCTAATACTTCTTAGCGACAAGGTCGGCGCAAGATTCCAAGTGACATTCGGCGGCAGCGATAGCGAACGCGAGCCCTTGATCATTGACGCTGCGGAATTTATAGGAGAGAAGTCAGTGAAGGCTCGAGGCAAACGCTTGACCACCTACACTGTAGAGAGCATAGAAGAACTTGAACCCAGCGAGGTAGAAGAGATCGATGTTGATGAAGAGGATACTCCAACTGACGTGCCCGAAGGAGACAGCGAGGCTCAGGAACCGGAAAGCGAATCTCCGACCCGGGATATCAGCGATCAAGACCTTCGCGATGAAATCAACGGACAACAGAAACTTTTTTAAAAGAAACACCGAGCCATAAGGCTGACCTATAAAAAGAAAAAATGACAACGAGGATATTGATGACGATGTTGGCGGCGCTGTTAGCTTTCATGCCGATGATGGCACAGGAAGCAGATCAGCCCCCATTGCGCCCTGTGTATTCTGCTTACATGGCAGAGGTGGGCACAGGCCATCTGGCCGACACATATCTTACGCCCCTTCACTACGACGGCATCCATGTGGGTCTTTTGTACGAGCGCACCCAGGCCATGAAGTTTTCGCCTGAGCGCTGGATCCAGCAATTAGTGTTTGGCCTCGACGGAGACCTCACCGAGAATCCGGCCCGAAATGCCAACATGTACAATGCCGCCTTGCAGTTGAGCTGGCGCATGATGCGTCGCTGGCAATTGCCCGCTTACAATCTTACCCTTGGAATAGGAGGTGCGGCCACCCTCGATGGCGGATGCCTCTATCTTGACCGCAATGGCAACAATCCGGCCCAGGCTCAATGCTCCATCACCATTGACGCCGCCGGTTACGCTGCTTGGAAAAGTCAGTTGTGGCGCGTGCCTTTCACCTTAAGATATCAGGCAGTGTTGCCCCTAACAGGCGCATTTTTCGCTCCCAACTATGGGCAACTTTATTATCAGATATATTTGGGCGACCGCTCTCATCTGGCCCATGCTGCCTGGTGGGGCAATTTCTTCCGACTCGATAATCTGCTGAGCGCCGACTTGCATTTTGGCGCCACCACGCTGCGCCTTGGCTATCGAGCAGAAATCTTCTCATCGAAAGTCAACAATATCGTAAGCCGAAACATCAGCCACTCGTTTGTGCTTGGCATCTGCACCGAATGGATCTCGTTGCGACCTGGCAAGAAACTGCCCGATGCGCGCATCATATCAGCATACTAAACTGACCGCTATGAACACATCTCATAACTCATATAACTCAAGCCGCCAGTCGAGCACTGCCTCAGTTAAGGGCACTCTGCTCACAGTGATGGTCTCCTTACCTATGTTGCTGCCGCTGAGCGGCTGCCATAACATCGAGGAGTGGGACAACAATCCCGAAGGCAATTTCCAGGCTCTCTGGACAATTGTCGACGAGCATTACTGCTTTTTCCAAGAAAAGGACATAGACTGGAATGAGGTGCGCACACGCTATGCTCAGCGCATTAGCAACGACATGAACAGCACCCAGCTCTTCGACGCCTGCGCTGACATGCTCGATGAGCTCCAGGACGGCCATGTGAACCTGTCGTCATGGTTTAATACCTCATATTATTCCAATTGGTGGAGCGATTATCCACAGAATTTCGACGAGCGCCTGGTAGAGCAGTACTATCTCAATTTTGATTACCGGAGCATGGGCTCAAGCAAGTACGCGATCCTCAACGAGAACATTGGATACATCCGCTATCCCGGCTTCGACTCGAGCATAGGCGAGGGCAATATCGATGGCATCCTTTCTTATTTCAGCTTGTGCACCGGCCTTATTTTTGACATTCGCGACAATGGCGGAGGCGCCCTGTCCAACTCGGAGAAATGGGCCAAGCGTTTCACTACCGAGAGAGTTTTGGCAGGATATATGATCAACAAGACCGGCCCTGGCCACAACGATGTCTCCGAGCCTTTTGAATATTATTTTGATCCCGTGACTGAGGACCATCTGGTGTGGACCAAGCCAGTGGTGGTGCTTACCAATCGCAGCACTTATAGCGCGGCCAATAATTTCGTGTCAGTGGTGCAGTATTTCCCCAATGTCAAGATTGTGGGAGCGCGCACAGGCGGAGGCTCGGGCATACCCATCACTATGGAGATTCCCTGCGGATGGAGCGTGAGGATGTCATCAGTCTCTGTGCTCGACGCCAAGAAGCAAACCACGGAATTCGGCATTGATCCTTCGCCCGGCTGCGAGGTTGATCTTGATCCTGAGCTGGCGCTCCAGGGCGTGGACACAATGATCGAGCGAGCTATCGAGGTGCTCAATTCCAATTGGTGAGCACTCTTACTCCAGCCTCTCCCGTCGACCTTACGTCGACAGAAAAGCCGCGGTGGCATAATTCTGTCGACGGCTACAAACTAAAATCCATGCCTATTTGTTTTACTTAAAATCCAAGTAAAAGACAAATCTAACGAGTTTCAACTATTTAACGTGAAAAGACGACGGAATTGGGCATTGGCTGTGATGCGCGTATTTGGTTGGGTGATCCTGGCCATTGTGCTGCTGGCTTTGGGCGTGCTGCTTACGCTTTATTCTCCGTGGGGCCAGAACAAAATGCGCTCTGGGCTGCTGAGCTTCCTCAATTCGAGAGAAGGAGTTGAGGCCAGCATGACGTCGTTGCGTCTGAAATTTCCATTAGATTTGACCATTGAGGGGATGTATCTGATCCAGAATGGCGACACTATGTTGGCAGCCAATAGGATAGAAGCCGATGTGGAGCTGTCGCCCCTGTTTGTGGGCGAGGTGAAAGCTCGCAAGCTGCTGCTCAATGCAGCGCGTTTCCAACTGGGCAATGCCGACTCATTGATGATGATGGTGATCAAGGCTGATACCCTGGCTGTGGCTCCTGCCACTGTAGAAATTCCTAAGCTGAATATCAATCTCGAAAAGACAGAAATATCAGGCGGAAAGATAGCCCTGATCAGTAGGCCGGACACAACCAGTACTCCAGCGACCCCTCCTGACACTACCACTACTCTGCGCGTCACCGCTAAGGATCTCCATTTGAGAGATTTCACCTACTATATGAAGATGGTGCCCACGATGGATTCTTTGGGCGTGCATCTCCAGGAGGGAAGCATCCAGGATGTGCTGGTGGATCTGCAAGCTCAGCAAGTAAAAGTGAAATCATTCTTGGGCGATCGCCTGAATGCCTCATATATCGCTTGCAATCAGCAGCAAATAGATGAAAATCCTCTGCCCCCGGCTACTACTAATCCCGACACAAAGCCATGGACCGTAGCTCTTGACACCATACATTTCTCTCACTCTGAGGGCCTGTATACCATCAAGGGATGGGAGCCTCAGCCGGGCCTTGATTTCAGTTATATCCAGGCTACTGACATGGATCTTAGCGTGCATGACTTCTATAACCAGGAGACCACGCTGAGGCTGCCAATAGAGTTGAGCGGCGTAGAGCGATGCGGCGTGGAGCTCAACGCTCAAGGAGTGTTCAGCATGGATTCTGTGGCCATGTATTTTAAAGATTTCGATGTCGCAACTCCCACAACCCATCTATGGGCTGAAGGCATGCTTGGAGTGGGTGACATGCTCACAGACCCTGACCTGCCTATGAGCCTCAATGCCAAAGGCACGACCGGAGTGCCGGATCTGAAAAAAATGTTCCCGATAGCTGATCCATATCTCAGCATGCTTCCCGATAATACCGATTTGGAACTTGGTCTTGACTTGGCAGGCACGGCCGGTGCATTGCGGGTGCGCGAGGTATCGCTTCAAGTCAATGGCATAGCCACTCTTAAGGGAAGCGGCGATCTTACTGACATATTCTCAGATAAGGGCCCGGAGGGCGATATAGCATTGTCAGGCAGCATTCTCGATGTCAACAGCATAGTGAAAGCGCTTGCTACCGGTTCGGACCTTACGATTCCGCCAATGACATTCGACGGCAAGGTGGTAATGGGCAATGGCAATATCGATGGCCATCTTACAGCGGAAACCAAGCTGGGAGGCAACCTGGCTCTGGATGCTACATATGTCGCCTCAGCCCAGGGCTACGATCTCTCGCTCAAGACCGTAGGATTCCCTGTCGATGCCTTCATCAAGGACATGGGCATTGGCAAGCTTACCTGCGATTTGCAAGCAAAGGGTCAAGGCTTTGACGTTTTCTCTGACAAGACCACAATCAATGCTAAAGCTGACATCGTGTCGGTTGTCTACAACGATGAGACCTACGATGATATCGATCTCTTGGCTGCCATCGATGAGGGGAAGGCTGACATCCATCTGAGCAGCACCAACAAAGATCTTGACCTCTCGCTCGTAGCATCGGGCAACCTTACTGGCAGCACCTACGATTGGGATCTGACCATTGATGGGCGCAATATCAATCTTTACGCTCTGAAGATGACCCCCGAGCCCGCTCAGCTAAGCCTTTCGCTCACAGGAGATGCCAGTGTGAATCCTTCGAGCACAGATATCCAGGCATCAATCAATCTTCACGATCTGCTATATGCGCATCAGACAGGAGAAATCTCGCTCTCTGACATCGATGCCAAATTTGAGACAAATGATTCCATCACTCATCTCAACCTGGTTAACCGCGACCTCAATGGCAATCTTGATATCGATGCAGGCCTTAACTCTCTTATAGAAACTTCGGCCATAGTGTCGAGTCTTCTCGAGCAGCAGATAGCGGATTGGCAGCTCTCGCCCGACACGATACAGAAGAGCCTGCCCAAATTCGAACTTTTCCTCACCGCCGGCTCTGACAATTTCATCAACGACATCCTGGCTGACAGCAAAATGTCGATAGAGAGCCTGCGCCTGAAGGTGGCCAATGACTCTGCCATGAGCATAATGGGGCGTTGCCTGGAGTTTACCTCCGGTACAACCACTATTGATACTATCGGGATGAGGCTTAGCCAGAAGGTCGACAAGATGCAGCTCGTGGTAAAGGCTGACAACCGTCCTGGCACCCTCGACGAGTTTGCTCACATTCGTCTCGACGGCCTTATTAATAAAAACAAGATCGCATTGCGCGGCCAGCAGCAGAACATCCAGGGCGAGACGGGATTTGACATTGGCGCCATGGCGTCGGTGGCCGACAGCACGCTTACCATGCGCATATTCCCGCTGAATCCTGTGATTGGATACAAGGATTGGAATGTGAATTTCGACAACTATCTGAGCTATGAAATACCACACCGGCACATTGATGCCAATCTTAAGATGAAAAGCGCAAAGGGCGGATCGGAGCTCAATCTGTTCACACAGCACAACGACACTTCTCTCACTGCTTCCGACGATATTGTGCTGCAAATCAAGGATCTGGCTATCTCTGACTGGATAGTGATAAATCCCTGGGCTCCCCCAATCGAGGGCAATCTCTCGGCTGACTTGAAAGTGCAGTGGGATGGCGGACAAAATATCAACGCACAAGGCGATGTCACGATGGCCGATTTCAAGTATGACCGCCAGCGCGTAGGCACCTTTAAGACTGACGTTGACGTGGCCACAAACACCCAGGGCATGGTAAGAGCCGACGTCGACTTGCTGGTCGACGGCACCAAGGCCCTCACGCTCAATGGCGTGCTCAACGACAGCACGGCCACATCGCCATTCGACCTTGACTTGGAGCTCATAACATTCCCGCTGGCAGTAGTGAATCCCTTTATGCCGCCAAATGTGGTCAGTCTCTCAGGCACATTGAATGGCAAGATGTGCGTATCCGGCGACATGGCCAACCCCCACCTTGATGGCAACATCAATTTCAAGGATACTGGCATAAGGCTCTATATGACCAATACCACATATAAGTTCTCTGATGTTGACATCCCGGTGGAGAGCAATCTGATTTCATTCAAGGATTTCTGCATTTACGGCACTAATGACAACCCGCTGGCAATCAATGGCACAGTCGACATGTCATCATTTGTCAATCCTAAGATTGATCTGAGCATGAAAGCCAGCAACATGATGCTGGTCAACAGCACTAAGGCTGCCAAGAGCGCTGAGGTGTATGGCAAGGCTTATGTGGATCTGAATGCCACAGCCAAGGGCAATATGCGATTCATGGCCATAAATGCTGACCTCACGGTGCTCTCTGGCACTAATGTCACCTATGTCCTGACCGATGCGTCGGCTACATTGCAGAATAGCCAGAACGATGACATGGTGCATTTCGTGAATTTTGAAAATCCGGGTCAGGTGGAGGAGGCAGACAGCCTCGACAACAGCGCCATGATGCTCCTTCTCGATGCCAACCTCACCATACAGAATGCCACCACTATCAATGTGGACCTGTCATCAGCCTCGCGCGACAAGGTGCAGGTAATGCCTGAGGGCAGCATCACCCTGAGCATGACGCCGCTGACCGATCCGCGCGTCACTGGCCGCATCAATATCAACGAGGGCATGGCGCGCTACACCATACCGGTAATCGGCCAGGAGAAATCCTTCACTTTCGATCAGGGTTCTTACATTGCTTTCAATGGCGACATGCTCAATCCGGTGCTCAATATCCATGCAACCGACGAGGTGAAGACAAATGTGACCACAAGCGGCAATGCACGCTTGGTGACCTTCGACATCCTCCTGGGCGTCACTGGCACCCTGGAGCAAATGGATGTGAAATTTGACCTTGAGACTAATGATGACCTCACAATCGCCAACGAATTGCAGACCATGAGCGCTGATCAGCGTGCCAACCAGGCCATGAACCTGCTTCTCTACAACGTCTATACCGGCCCGGGCACCAAGGCTACAGCCAACATAGGCGCCAATCCGCTCTTCTCGTTCCTGGAAAGCCAGGTCAACAATTGGGCCGCTCAGAACATCAAGGGCGTGGACCTGTCGTTCGGCATCGATCAGTACAACCAGACCACCAACGGCACCACTTCGTCGGCTATGAGCTACAGTTATCAAGTGTCAAAGAGTCTGCTCAACGATCGCATGAAGATTGTGGTAGGCGGCAACTATACTACCGACAGCAATGCCGACGAGAATCTTTCCGAAAATCTGGTCAATGACATCGCTGTGGAATATTATCTCAACCAGCAGCGCACAATGTTGCTTAAGCTATTTCGCCACACCGGCTACGAAAGCATCCTCGAGGGCGAAATCACCAAGACAGGCGTGGGCTTCGTGTACCGCAGAAAAGTCAACCGCCTTGTGCAAATCCTGCCGCGATTCATGCGACCTAAAAAATATAAAAAGATCATCTGATGAAGAGCTGGGCCCACATATTATCAATTAGCGCTGTTGGCGCTTTGCTGTTGGCTCTTGCAGCTTGCTCCACCACTCGCCGCATCCCCGATGGCGAGCAGCTTTACACCGGGCTCAAGGGGCTCGATGTGGTGCCGTACAGCGATACGGTGAAATTCCCGCGCGCCGTCAAGGAGGTCCTCACCACTGCCGTGGATGTAGCGCCTAACAAGAAGATGTGGCACTTGCTGCCCGTAGGCCTTTGGGTTTACAATAATTGGAATGTCACTGACAGCACCAAGGGGTGGAAGCGCCGCTGGTACGACAACATGGTGCAGGAGCCCGTGCTGGTGAGCGACGTGCGCCCCCAGCAGCGCGTGAAGATGCTTGATCAGATCTTAGCCAACAATGGCTATTTCAGAGGCACGGCCAGCTATCAGCTAATCGAATCGAAGAAAAACAAGAAGAAGGCTTCGATCGAATACACTGTGCATCCTGGGCCCGAATATTTGATAGATTCGGTAAAGTTCATCCCCGACACTACGCATCTTATCCATGTGATCGATTCGATGGCGGCTCGCGATAGCTATCTCAAGCCGGGATTCCGCTTCTGCATGGACTCGCTCAGCGCAGCGCGCACCCGTATCAGCAATGGAGTGCGCAATCGCGGCTACTATTTCTTCCGTCCGGAATACATAGAATATTTGGCTGACAGCTTCTACACTCGCGAGCGCATCGACTTGCATCTCGACCTGGCCAGCAACACGCCGCAGTATGCCCTGCAGCGCTATCGCACCGGCAAGGTCACCATGGATGTGTACCGCCATGCTGGAGGCGGAGAGCCGGACACCATCGAACTCAAGCGCATGACTCTGGTGCAGTACAAGCCCTCGCGCCTGCGCGCCGCCACCATCCAAGACAATGTGACTTTCCGTCCGGGCCGCTGGATAAGCCAGCGCGACATCAACAACACGCAGAGCTATCTTTCGCGTCTGGGCATTTTCGAGGGCCTTAACATAGAGGCCATCCCTGACACCACGGCTGCTGAGCCCACGGTAAACATCAACATTGCCGCCACATTCGACATGCCGCTCGAGGTCTCGCTCGAAGCCAATGTCTCATCAAAGAGCAACAGCTATCTTGGCCCGGGACTGGCAATAGGAGTTACCAATCATAATGTGTTCGGTGGCGGAGAGCAGCTCAATGTCTCGCTTACCGGCAGTTATGAATGGCAGACGGGGCATAATTCCAATAGCCTGTTCAACAGCTATGAAGTTGGCCTTACGGGTTCGCTGTATTTCCCGCGCCTGCTTGCGCCCAAATTCCTCAAGGGCAAGCGCCGCTATATCAACTGGACTCGCATCTCTCTTAATGGCGACCTGCTCAATCGACCCCATTTCTTCAAGATGGCCCAGTTCAATACTTCGATCAGCTATGATTGGTACCCGTCGAAATATGTGTCCAACTCGTGGACACCTATCAAGTTCACTTACACCAAGCTGATGCACACTACCGTGGCTTTCGACTCAATAATGTCTGCCAACCAGGCAATTGCCCAGAGTTTCCAGAGCCAGTTCATACCCCAGATGCTGTATACGTTCACCTTCAACAAGGAACTCGATTACTACAACACGCTGAATTGGACCTTCACTGTGCAGGAAGCCGGCAACATTGTGTGGTCAATCTATCGCTTGGCTGGAAAGAAAACCGGCGACATGAACCTCTTTGGCACTCCTTTCTCTCAATTTGTGAAAGGAAGCACTCAGTTGGTATGGGGGCGCCGCTTAGGTCGCACCTCACAGTGGATAGTGAGCCGTGTGGCTGTGGGCGCTGCTCACGCCTATGGCAATAGCAGCCAGGTGCCATATTCCGAGCAATTCTACTGCGGTGGCGCCAACTCGGTGCGCGCATTCACGGCTCGCAGCATCGGCCCCGGCAGCTACCATGTGCCCTACAACAAAGGCGAATATTTTGATCAGACCGGTACCTTCAAGTTTGAGGCCAATGTCGAATACCGCTTCCCCATCTATGGGCCTCTCAATGGAGCCCTATTTCTGGATGCCGGCAATGTGTGGCTTCTCAAGAAGGACGATGCTCGCCCTGGAGGCTTGCTCAAAGGCAGCACTTTCTTCAAGGATTTGGCCACAGGCACGGGCGTGGGTCTCCGCTTTGACATCGGCATGCTTGTGCTGCGAGGCGACCTCGGCATTGGCATCCACGCCCCCTACGACACAGGCAAGAAAGGATATTACAATATGACCAGTTTTGGCAACAGCCTGGCCTTCCACTTGGCAATCGGATATCCTTTCTGATGCACATGAAATCGGGAGGGCCCTCCTTTCAATTTGAAAGGATGGCCCTCCCGATTTTATGCGCGCATATTAGACCAACCTTACAAAATGAAAGATTTTTAAAAATTTTTCGCATAAAAAATAGTGATAAATTCAATGAAATCCAAAAAATAAACTTACATTTTGTTATAAATCAGCGAATTTGGCTAATAAATCGGAGATTTGGCACATTTTTGGCCAAAATGTGCCAAACGTTAAACCTTAGTTAAAGTTATTTTTTGTCAAAAATTTTTCTTACTTTTGTGTGCTGAATTGTAAAATATTGTTATCACATATTTAAAATCAGTAGACTTTAAACATTTCATACACCAGAAACACTATGGCTAAAGTAAAAGGCGCCGTCACCATCGACATCAATCGTTGCAAAGGTTGCGATCTCTGCGTAGTGGCATGTCCTACCGACACCCTGCTTCTACAGCCCAAGGAGGTCAACGATCGTGGCTATCATTTCGCTTTTATGAATCATCCTGATTCATGCATTGGATGCGCTGCTTGCGCTCTTGTATGCCCCGACGCTTGCATAGAAGTATATCGCTTCGTGGAAAAATAATCGGCAAGCAGTCGGAATTTGCTATCTATCTACTCTAAAAACAAAGAAACCTAAAACAGAAATGGAAGAAGAAGTAAGATTGATGAAGGGCAATGAGGCAATCGCCCACGCTGCCATTCGCTACGGTTACGACGGTTACTTCGGCTATCCCATCACTCCCCAAAGCGAAGTGCTCGAGACCTTGGAGGCAGAAATGCCCTGGGAAAAGACTGGCATGGTAGTGCTGCAGGCTGAAAGCGAAGTTGCCGCAATCAACATGATATACGGAGGCGCCGCCTCCGGCAAAGCTGTGATGACCTCATCGTCGTCGCCCGGCGTAAGTTTGAAAATGGAGGGTATCAGCTACATCGCAGCGTCAGAGCTGCCCGCTGTGATCCTCAATGTGATGCGCGGCGGTCCTGGCCTGGGCACCATCCAGCCCTCGCAGGCCGACTATTTCCAGGCCACCAAGGGAGGCGGCCACGGCGACTATCGCCTGATCGTGCTGTCGCCTGCCAGCGTGCAGGAAATGGCTGACTTCGTAGGCTTGGCCAAGGATTTGGCATTCAAATATTGCAATCCTGTGATGATCCTCGCCGACGGCATCGTAGGCCAGATGATGGAGAAAGTGGTGCTTCCTCCTTATCACAAGCGCCGCACCGACGAAGAGGTGCGCCAGCAGTGCCCCTGGGCTGCCAATGGCAAGGAAGGTCGCGGCAAGCGCAATATCATCACCTCGCTTGAGCTCGACCCGGGTTTAATGGAAATCAACAACGAGCGCTTCCAAGCCACCTACAAGAAGATCGAAGAGGCTGAGGTGCGCTACGAGGAATTCATGTGCGACGACGCAGAGTATCTGATCGTGGCATTCGGCACTGTGGCTCGCATCTGCCGCAAAGCCATCGAGGAAATGCGTGCTCGCGGCATAAAGGTAGGCTTGGTTCGCCCGATTACCCTGTGGCCCTTCCCCAACAAAGTCATCGAAGATCTTTCAAAGAAAGTGAAAGGCATGCTCTGCGTAGAGCTTAATGCTGGCCAGATGATCGAGGATGTGAAGCTGGCAGTGGATGGCCGCGTGCCGGTATACCATTTCGGCCGTATGGGTGGCATCGTGCCTACTCCTGATGAGATCGAAGCCGCATTTGACAAGGATTTTCCTGAAGCTGCTAAGAAATAATTACAGTACGCCTTAATTAGTATAGCAATGTCAACACAAGATATTATAAAAGAAGAGAACAAGGTGTACTCGCGTCCGCGCCTGCTCACCGATAACATCACTCACTACTGTCCGGGCTGCGCCCATGGCGTAGTGCACAAGCTTGTGGCTGAAGTGCTCGACGAGCTTGGCCTTGAGGACAAGACAATAGGCATTTCACCGGTGGGATGCTCAGTATTCGCCTACAACTACATCGATGTGGACTGGGTAGAGGCTGCCCATGGCCGCGCCACCGCTGTGGCCACCGCTATCAGCCGCCTGAATCCCGACAAGGTAGTGTTCACATATCAGGGCGATGGCGACTTGGCAGCTATCGGCACGGCCGAAACCATCCATGCAGCCAATCGCGGCGAGAACATTGTGGTGATTTTCATCAACAATGCCATCTATGGCATGACTGGCGGCCAAATGGCCCCCACCACTCTCATTGGCCAGAAGACAGCGACCACCCCCTACGGACGTCGCGCTGACCTCAACGGCTTCCCCATCAAGATTAGCGACATCCTGGCTCAGCTCGATGGCACATGCTATGTGACACGCCAGACTGTCTACAATCCCGCAGCTGTGAGAAAGACCAAGGCTGCTCTGAAGAAAGCTTTCAAGAACGCTGCTGAAAAGAAAGGCACTTCGGTTGTGGAGGTTGTGTCCAACTGCCCGTCAGGATGGAAGATGACCCCAGAGAAGGCCAACGAATGGCTCAAGGAGCACATGACAGCCAAGTATCCGCTTGGCGACCTTAAGGACACTACAGTGGAGAAGTGACAAATTACTAACGACGTGCAACAATGAAAGAAGAAATCATCATAGCCGGATTTGGTGGCCAGGGCGTGCTATCAATGGGCAAGATTTTAGCTTATGCCGGCCTTATGGACAACCTGGAGGTGACTTGGATGCCGGCTTACGGCCCCGAACAGCGCGGCGGCACAGCCAACGTGACGGTCATCCTCAGCGACCAGCCTATTTCGAGCCCTGTGCTCAACAGCTACGACACTGCAGTGCTGCTCAACCAGCAGAGCCTCGACAAATTCGAGAAGAAGGTGAAGAGCGGAGGTACACTGATATATGACCCCAGCGGCATCCATCATAAGCCCGAGCGCACCGACATCACCGTCATCCCCATCGACGCCTTAGAGGCCACCTTGGAGCTGGGCAACAGCAAAGCCTACAACATGGTGCTACTTGGAGCATTGCTCAAAGCTCGCAATCTGCTCTCGACCGATGCCGTGATCCGAGGATTGAAGAAGACGCTGCCTGAGCGTCACCATCATCTGATACCTGTCAACGAAAAGGCCATCGAAAAGGGCCGCGAGCTCGTTGGTAAAGAATAATAATGAAAAAAGATCGAGGGGCTCGCGAGCCCCTCGATCTTTTTTCATTGGTCATCCATTGGTGTTTCTACCATTTCGTCGAAGGCTTCAGCATCCTGATGGCGCTGGTGAGGCGATTCGCCATCGTTGCGGTTGATTATGAACTGATTGTAGTAAGCCAGCAGCAGGGTGGTGAGCGGCAAGGCTATGATTAGCCCTATGAAGCCCAGCAGCGAGCCCCACACTGAAAGCGAGAGCAAGATGATGGCCGGGTTCAAGCCCATGGCTTTGCCCATGATTTTGGGAGTCAGGAATAAGTCCTGGATGCATTGCACCACCACATACACAGCCATGCAGGCCCACCATATAGGCCAGAAACTTACGCCATCTGATACCGAATATACCAGGCACAGCAGCGTAGTGGGTATGATGGAGATTAGTTGCAGATAAGGCACCATGTTGAGAAGTCCGATAAACAGGCCCAACACCACTCCTAAGGGGAGCCCCACAATTACGAAGCCGATTGAGAATAGGACGCCCACGCAGAGAGCAACCAGCGACTGGCCACGGAAATAATGGTTCATGCTGTCCTTTACGTCATTGGCAATAGAGAAGGTGATTTTGCGCATGCGCGGTGGCACCATATGCTTGAAGCCATTGAGCAGCTTTTCATAATCGAGCATTATGAAAATCACATAGAGGATCACCAGGAACCAATTGACCACTCCTAAGATGATGTCGAATCCGCCTGATATGAATCGGCCGGCGAAATCCACCACAGACCGCCAGTCCTGGCTGCTCATCTCATCGTAGATGCGATTGAAATCGACATGGGTGGCCAAGAATTCGCGCACCGATGGTGGAATCAGAGGCACCTTGGAGTCATCGCGGGCATATTCCCGGATCAATTCGGCCACTTGGTCCATTTCGGAGAATACCGAGGGCAGGAATACCACGCACAGCACCACAATGAGCATGATTGCCTCAAACAGGGTGAGCACAATTGGCACGAATCGCCCCTTAAGTCTGAGCATGCGGCGGTTGCGCTGCACAAAAGGCTCGAGCAGATAGGCAATCAGCCAAGCCACCAGGAAAGGCAGCAGCACCGACGAGAGCCTTCTCAGCAGCCATACCAGGGCGCACACCACCAGGGCAGTGAGCACAAGCCTGACTACGCGGTCAAACGTGAAAGGACGTCTTTCGTAGCCTTTTTGCGCTTTGGTTGTCTCCATTTTACAGAATATTAATCCAAATAATTTTCAAAGTTAAGTATAAATTCTTAAATTTGCACCATAAAATTACAAAAACTTAATTCAAAATCAATCATATCACAAAATCCGACCTAAAATGGCACAACAAAAAATCGAATTGCTTCGTGACAAGGCCTGGGCGAGATGGACTGCTTTGCTGCTTTTGGCTATGGCCATGTTCTGCAGCTATATCTTCATGGATATCCTTTCGCCGATCAAGGACTTGCTGCAGAGCACGCGCGGCTGGGACAGCACAGCCTTTGGCACCATGCAGGGAGCTGAGACCTTCCTGAATGTCTTTGTATTTTTCCTGATTTTTGCCGGCATCATCCTCGACAAGATGGGTGTGCGCTTCACAGCCCTGTTGTCGGGCAGCGTTATGCTTATCGGCGCTCTGATACAGTACTATTCACTGTCAGAGGCCTTCATTGGCAGCAGCCTTGACGTATGGTTCACCAACCATCTCAATTATATTCCGGTATTCGACGAACTCGGCATCTCGCCTTTCTATGAGGGCATGCCTGCGAGCGCCAAGTTGGCAGCCGTGGCTTTCATGATATTTGGTTGCGGTGTGGAAATGGCCGGCATCACAGTGTCGCGTGGCATCGTGAAGTGGTTCCAAGGCCGCGAGATGGCATTGGCCATGGGCTCTGAAATGGCACTGGCACGCTTGGGCGTGGCCACTTGCATGATCTTCTCGCCGTTCTTTGCTCTCCTGGGAGGCGTAGTGAAGGTTGACCGTTCGGTGGCCTTTGGCGTAGTGCTTCTGATGATCGCTCTGATCATGTTCATCGTGTATTTCTTCATGGATAAGAAGCTCGATGCTCAGACAGGCGAAGCCGAGGAGAAAGACGATCCCTTCAAGATTTCCGATGTGGGCAAGGTGCTGAGCAGCTGGGGCTTCTGGCTGGTGGCTCTCTTGTGCGTGCTCTACTATTCGGCTATTTTCCCCTTCCAGAAGTATGCGGTCAACATGCTGCAGTGCAATCTTACCTTCACCGATGTGGATCCCGATTCCTTCTGGGCAAGCGACAGTGTGACAATCGTATCCTATGTGGTAATGCTCTTAGCTGCAGGCACAGCGTTTGCCAGCAACTTCACCAAGCGCACCACCAAGCATATGTTTTTGGCTTTAGCAATCGCTTGCTTGATCGTATTCTGCTACATGGGCTATATGCGCCAGTCAGCCGGCACGATCTTCTCAGTGTTCCCGCTTTTGGCAGTGGGCATCACTCCCATTTTGGGCAAGATTGTCGACCATAAAGGCAAGGCTGCCACGATGCTCGTCTATGGATCGCTGCTGCTGATCGCCTGCCACCTGACATTTGCCTTCATCCTGCCTATGTTCAAGAATAGCCCAATTGGCGGAGTTGTGGTGGCTTATGTTACCATCCTTGTGTTGGGCGCATCTTTCTCGCTGGTGCCCGCTTCGCTGTGGCCCAGTGTGCCAAAGCTGGTTGATGCCAAGGTGATTGGCTCGGCCTACGCTCTTATTTTCTGGATTCAGAACATTGGCCTTTGGCTCTTCCCGATGCTCATCGGCAAGGTGCTCGACTCTACCAACCAGGACATCCTGCTGGAGCAGGCAAGCGGAGCCATCACTGCCGAGGAGGCGGCTACCATGTACAATTACACAGCGCCTCTGGTGATGCTCGCATGCCTGGGCGTGGCTGCTCTCATCATCGGCCTTGTGCTTAAGCGCATCGATGCCAAGCAGCATCTGGGCTTGGAGCTCCCCAACATTGCTCCCGTGCCCACCGAGGAGGAAATCAAAGAATCCGAATTGGTCACCGTGGAAGAATAATCCCCACATAAAAAGCGGGCTGCCAACCGGCAGCCCGCTTTTTATGTGGTCAATCCTCTGAGTCAAGGTCGGCAAGTGTGGCGCCGGTATAGGCGATCAGATCTTGTGGGGCGATTTTAAACTGCAGTCCGCGCTGGCCCGCGCTAACGAAAATATGATCGAAGTCAACAGCCGTGGCATGGAAGTAGGTCGGGAATGGCTTTTTCATGCCAATGGGCGAGCAGCCGCCGCGTATGTATCCCGTGAGGGGCAAAAGCTCTTTCATGGGAATCATCTCGGCCTTCTTGGCTCCGGCAGCCTTGGCGGCTTTTTTGAGGTCAACCTCGGTGTTGCCTGGCATCACGCACACGAAATATCCGCATTTGTCGCCGTGAAGCACCAAGGTCTTGAACACCTGGTTGATGTCCTCGCCCAGGGCTTCTGCTACATGCTGAGCAGCGAGATCGTTCTCATCATAAGGGTAGGGGATAAGCTCGTACTGAATTTTCGCTTTGTCAAGCAGCCGGGCCGCATTGGTTTTGGCTATTTCATTATGCTTCTTTGCCATATCGATCAAATTGTGGGTATAGTGAAGCAAAGTTACAAATTTCTTTGGAAAAATGAATAATTGTCATTAACTTTGTCAGACAAATCAACTACACATGCCCTTATGGATTTTCAACGCACAGTTACCACAATCAACAATTTCTATTCCATCCTGGAAATTTTCTCCACTGATCCTGAGATACTTGAAGTTTTGGATAACCAGTCACTCCTTGACAAGCTCAAGGAATTCCCGGTGAAGGGCTTGGACCCTCGCATAGGCGTGCTTTCAGTGTTGGCAGTTTTGAAATGCTTTAAGCATTTGGGCCATGAATTCGATCCGGACACCGAGGAATCAAAAATCCTTTCTCTATTCATGATCAAGGTGATGTTTCCAGAGGAAGCTGGCTACATGCTCAATGAAGATTTGGCTCATGTAATGTTGAGCACAGGAATTCCGGAACAAGTGATAAATGTTTTTGAAAAAGACATAACACTGACATTTGATGAGGATCGCCTTCTCCTGATTGAGCTCTTGCGTAGCTGTGGAGTGGATGAAAAGAAGATTACAAAATACATAGTAAGACTTCATCGCCTGATGCTGTACATCGCTCAGGCAGATGGCAAGGTTACTCCCGAAGAGAAGGAATGGCTCGACAATATCATGGCCTTCAAAAATCCGGAGGGGAGTTTCGAACGCTACGGCCATAATCCTCCGCCTGCCGAAAAGGAAAATACTGCTGACAAGAAAGATGGTGGCGATAACAATCCTCAGGGAGGCAAGCCCCTCGAGAATATGGAGGAAAAAGTCAACCCCATTGAGGAATTGAAAAGCTTGATAGGGCTTGAAAATGTGAAAAAGGAGGTTCAGAACATCTATAACCTGGTGAAAATACAAAAACTGCGCGAAGCCAAAGGCCTCAAATCCTCCAAGATATCATATCACTGCGTGTTTACCGGCAACCCAGGCACGGGCAAAACCACGGTAGCTCGCATCTTAGCTTCGATCTACAAGGAATTGGGCGTGCTGCAGAAGGGCCATCTGGTGGAGACTGACCGTTCGGGCTTGGTTGCCGAATATGTGGGCCAGACAGCCGTGAAGACCAACAAAGTAGTCGATTCGGCCCTCGACGGAGTCCTCTTTATCGACGAAGCCTATGCGCTGGCGCAAGGAGGCGGCAGCGATTACGGCTTAGAGGCGATAGCCACGCTGCTTAAGCGCATGGAGGACGATCGCGACCGCTTGGTTGTAGTCATTGCCGGCTACACTGATGAAATCAAAAATTTCATACAGACCAATCCAGGTTTGCAATCGCGATTCAACAGATATATAGAGTTTGAGGACTACAATGTCGAAGAACTGGTGCAAATCTACAAGTTGAATTTGCAGAAATATGAGTACCAACTTGATCAGGACGGTGAGGCAAAGTTGAGGGAAGTGATCACGAAGGCCGTGGATAACAAAGACCGCAATTTTGGCAATGCTCGCTTTGTGCGCAATCTTTTCGAAAAGACACTGGAGAAGCAGGCTTTCCGCTTGGTGCAAATCAACGCTCTTGGCGAGGATGATCTTGCCCGGATATCCGTAAATGACATTCCATCCTCAATCTCATGAACGTCAGCATCAATATAGTAGAGCTTTACCATGCCCTGGACCTTATTCCGGCTGACCAGAACATAATGCTGTCAGGGAGTCATGGCATAGGCAAGTCGGAAATACTGCGCGAGTATTACGAGAGCAAGGGCATGAAGGTGGTCGCTCTGTTTTTAGGTCAGATGAGCGACCCCGGTGACCTTATTGGTCTGCCTGACAAATCGGGAGAGAAGACTGTGTTTCGGCCTCCTTATTGGTTCCCGCTCGACGGGGAGCCCATCGTGCTCTTTCTCGATGAGCTTAATCGCGCCCGGCCTGAGGTGCTGCAAACCATTATGGATTTGACCCTCAACCGGCGCCTTGCCGGCCGGAGCTTGCCTGCTGGCAGCCGCGTGATAGCGGCCATCAACGAAGGCTTGGAATATCAGCTTACCGACCTTGATCCGGCTCTGGTATCGCGCTTCAATATTTTCCGCTTCGAGCCTACGGTCGACGAGTGGCTCCTGTGGGCAAAGAAGGTGAATGCTGATCCGCGAGTCATAGATTTCATATCCCGCAACAAAGCCTGGCTCGACTCCGACCCCATGCAGAAAAAAGGTGCCGACAGCGATCTTGACAAGACTCCGGATCGGCGAGCCTGGAAAAGAGTTTCTGACATGCTCCTGGGGCGCCAGTTTATCGAAAAGAAGGATGTAAAGGTAATCAGCAGCATTGTGGGTGCGCGCGCCGCCAACAAGTTTATGATGGAGGTCAAGAATCCCAAGCACATCAATGCTCAGCAATTCTTGGAGAGATACGATGAAAATGTCATGGAGGTGATGTCGTGGAGTTTGCATGAAAAGGCCGTGCTCAACGATGGCATCTTCCAGTTTCTTGAGATCAATGGCCAGAAAGCGCTTCCATGCGTGGGGCCCAACTTATCGAGATATATCAACATGCTCATCACTGGGGGTCATGGTGAGATATTGGCATCGTTCGCTTCTAATATAACCAATGGCTTGTATCCCAATGCCATAAGATTCATCACTACCAATTGTCCGGAAGTGCTGCCGATACTGATGCGCCAAATCTCCTCATTCAAGAAATGATAGAGCGATTGCATAAGATCATTGAGGGATGGTACATCTATGAGAATGCCCTATTTGAGGTGTGCCTGTTGCACACGCTTAGGGAGAACTCTGCCATGGCGTGCTATATCCGAAGCGGTCAGGGTCTCATAGAATACAATCCTGAGAAACTTAACACAGCCACAGATGCTCAGCTTGAATCATTGTTGAAGATCGAATGTGTGAGACTGCTGCTCAAGCATCCCTATGAGCGCCAGCCCGCTGACTGCAGCCCGCTTGAAAGGCTGTATGCCAGCAATCTCGTCATTGGCGATAACTATCAGCTTCCCGGAGTGGATATTCCGGCCCCGGAAGATTTTGATCTGCCGAAGGGCAAATCCTATGAATGGTATGCCTACCATCTGCCTAAGGCGCGCGGGTCTGAGTCTTTTTCAGAAAGTGGCGGTGACTCGACTCAGGAAAGCAGCAATGACTTGCCTCAGGAAAGTGGCGATGACTTGGCCCAGGCAAGTAGTGAAGACCGACTTCAGGCCGCAGCCGATGCTGTAGCGCTTTGGCAAGAGAATTCTCTCTTAGCCGATAGCATCGGCATAGCCATTGAGAAAGTGGAAAAGTCGGAGAGGTGGGGCTCGCTTCCTAATAATTTGGTGCAGACCATTATAGCGAATTCAAAGGCTGTCGTTGACTATCGCAAGGTGCTATCAGGCTTCCGAAGCAGCATATTGTCGTCGAAGCGTCATCTTACCCGCATGCGACCCAATCGCCGCACAGGATTCGCCAACATGGGCTCGATCCACAGCTTAAGCACTCGCTTGCTGGTGGCAGTAGATGTAAGCTCTTCGATAAGCGACGAGTGCCTGAAAGTGTTCATGTCGGTTGTGAATAAGGCATTCAAATACGGCATCGAACGTCTGGATTTGATCACATTCGACGCCGTTATCCACGATATTATGCCATTTAAGAAGGCTTTTGATAAAATCACAATTACCGGCCGAGGAGGCACTTCCTTCCAGCCGGTAATAGATTATGCGCAAGCCAATAAATACGACGGGGTGCTGATCTTCACTGATGGCCTGGCTCTAGAGCCAAAGATGCCTGAGTTTCCGCGCTTTAAATTGGTGTGGGTTTTTGACAGCCTTGACACGTATAATAAGTTACGAGTTTTCTTCGAACCGTTCGGGCGCTGCTTCCCGATCATCAGTTGATCATTAAATCTTATATACGTCCTCGATTTTCAGCAGCAGGTCTACTTGCTCTGGCGACAAAATCTGGCACATCGCTCTCATCTCCGGAGTGATCAATTTGGTACAATATCTATAGTAGGCGAAATACAATCGCTTGCGTGCTCGCGAGATGGCCACATACAGCAATCTCTTGCATTCTTCCATGGAGCCGTCTTCGTTATTGTCCATCCAGTTGGGGAATTCATTAGCTCCATACACAATCACATTGTCAAACTGCAGGCCCTTGGCCTTGTGTATGGTCATGATGTGCATGTTTTCCTTGATCACGCCGTTGTTATAGAGGTCGCTTTCGGTGAATGTGCGCATCTCGTAGACATGGTTGAGCAGTTGCTGATAAAAGTATGGCTCGCGCTCGTCATCGAAAAGCACTTTCTTGAAGAGCTCCAGCATGTAGTCGAATCTTCGTATTGGCTCTATGTATTTGTCCTTAAGTAAGTTGTCGTAGAGCCACTTTAGCTCAGTGATCAGTGAATTCTTTTCGGAGATGACATCTGAATAAAGTTTATTGGCAGTGTGTCGGTAATAGCTGCCGTACCTGTTCTTGAATCGGGTGCGCAGTTTTTGCAATGAGCTTGAGGCAAGCGCCTGTAGCTGGGCTTCCAATTTGGGCTCAGCCATGCCTCTGAGATGCTTTATGAGATTGGCAGTAGCCTTGACATCGTCGATTGCATTATGGGAATTCTCGCCTTCAAGATGATAATATTTGATCAGATCGCCTAATCGGTGAGATCTCAGGCGCGGGTCAATCATTCGAGCCAGTTTCAGCGAGTCCCAGACATTAGCCAGGCATTTTGCTTGAGAGGGGTCGATGTCTGTGCGGCGCTCTATGTTGGAGAGCAGAATATTCTTGTCAAAAGTCACATTATGCCCAATTACGGGACTTTCGCCCGCATAGTCAATGAAAGCCTTGATTGCACTCTCGAAATCCATCCTTTCGGCGCTTTCGTAGATTTCTATCATGGGATTTTTGATCCCATCTGCCAAGTATTGCGGTATTTCGAGATCGGTGTCGATTACTGCCATGAACTCCGAATTGGGAATCACGCCCTCACTGTTGATCCTGACAGCGGCAATTTGTATCACCTCATCCTCGAATATGTTAAGGCCTGTGCTTTCCACATCCACCACAACCATCTCGCCCAGATCATATGCTTTGGCCCACTCCACAAGATATGAGGATTTGTCATCTCGCAACAAATCGGTGAATGAGAGGCCCATCTCGCGAAAGTCTGATGCGGCTTTTTGAGCGTCGGCCAGGGTCTTGAAGATTTTGGTTTGAAAAAGCAGCCGCGCCCATTCGGCCCATCGATATTCGTTGGCCACCACTGCCATGTGGCTGTAGAGTGTCTTGTAGCTGACCATCTTAAACTCGTCTTTCCTGCTTAGCTTGAGATATTGCAAATGGTGGCGATCGAGCAGTTCTGCCAGAGAATCGATATTGGCATTTGTGCGGGTAAGTATTCCGATGCTTTCCTTGGGAGCCATATTATAGAGCTGTCGCGCTTGGGCGGCCACGATGGCCCCTAAGTCAGAAGAATCATTAACTCCCATGAGCGTGAGGCCGTCGTCGCATTTGGCTGAATCGCACGAGGCAGGCAAATCTTCCGGGTGAAGATTGAGATTGCTCCGGGCATAGAGATTGATGAAGTCTACCAGATATTTTGGCGAGCGGTAATTGGTGTGAAAATTAAATATTTTCATTCTTCTTTTCATGGATGCAATCCGGGAGATGTCGGCACCGATGAAAGAGAATATGGCTTGCTGCTCGTCGCCGAGAAATACCACTGTGGGGCTCTCTTCAGATTTCAGCATATCCACGATAGCCAATTGCAGAGGATTCATATCCTGGATCTCGTCGACCTGTATCCATGAGTAATTGGTCATCTTCAGTGTGCGGTGATCGCGAGTGGCCAAGGCATTGTAAGTCAAAGTCAGCAGATCGTCGTAGTCGATAAGATTATACTGATCCTTATAGATAACATATTTTTTAGCTAAAGCTTCCTCGCCATGCTTTAGCTTTGCCTTCTTCCCTCGGCTAAGGCTCCTCAAGGGCTCAGGGATGCCAGCTCTTTCTTGATTGATCCTGGTAGCAAACAGTAACACTGGGGATACTGAACTGGCACTATACATGTACGGAAGATCTGACAGCTCATTTATAATGTTGAGCTGGTCATCCTCATCGATGAGCGATGTGTTGAGGCTGATCAGACTGTTCTCATATAGGAATTGCAAGGCGAATCGATGTAAATTGCCAATGAAGAGTCCATGGGTAGGCCCAGGAATATATGCTCTGACGCGCTGTTGCATCTCTCGCGAGGCGCGATTGGTGAATGTCAGGCACAGCATCGATGAATAGGGCACTCCATAGTCGCGATGCGCCTTGATTATGCGATAGGCCAGCACATCGGTCTTGCCACAACCGGGAGGGGCAAGCACCAGGGCTTCTCCGTGGAGAAAATCGATTACTTGCTGTTGCTGGGAGTCGGCTTTGAATTCTTTGGGATCTTTAGCTTCCATGGGTCATTGTATCAATAATGCAAAGTTACTAAATTTATATAAAAGGTGTTGAGTATCTTGAACTCATAAAAATAAAAAATGTTATATTTTTAGGAAGGAAAGCATTTTAAGAGCATTTAAGAGAGAAAGACACACACTTAAATTTCAAATTATGGAACAGGCCATTGACATATTGAGGGAATATCCGGCACTGGCGCTTTTCCTAACCTTAGGCGTCGGTTTCCTATTAGGCCGCATCAAGCTGGGTGCGGTCCCGATAGGCAGTGTCACCGCCGTGCTTATTGTCGGCGTGCTCGTCGGGCAGTTTAACATACAGATCGACGGACCTATCAAGACATTCTTCTTCATGCTGTTCCTATTTTCGATAGGCTACAGCGTGGGACCTGACTTTTTCAAATCCTTGCGAGGCTCAGGAGCCAAGCAAGCGCTCTTTGCCGTGTGCATGAGCTCGATGTGCTTCGTGATTGTGGTGTGCACGGCAAAATTCTTAGGCTATTCCAAGGGAGAGGCTGTAGGCTTGTTCTCCGGCTCAGAGACATGTTCGGCTCTGCTTGGCATCGGAGGCGAGTCGATATCGCGCCTTGACTTGCCCAAGGATGTAATTGACTCGCAACTTAATATCATACCGGTGTGCTATGCTGTGACCTATGTCTACGGCACCCTGGGCACTGTGATTTTGCTGGGCAACTTCGGTCCAAAGCTTTTAGGCGGCCTTAAGAAAGTGAGGGATAAGACATTCGAATTGGAAAAACATCTCGACAGCAGTGGCAAAAGCGATGATCCTGCCATGCAGAATGCTCTAAATGCAGTGTCGTTCAGGGCGTTTCATGCTACCAATCATTTCTTCGATATTCCTCGCACAGTCAAGGAAACTGAGGAGTATCTCGATGGCAAGCAAAAGCATGTGTATGTGGATCGCATAAGAAAAGGCGATGAGATCATGGCCCCTGCTTTTGACACTATGATCTGCCAAGGCGATCACATAGTAATATGCGGGCGTCGCGACTATATGATCCATGTAGGCAAGAAGATTGGCCCCGAAATAGCCGACGCCAAGCTTCTGTCATATCCGATCGAGCGCCTGAAGGTGGTGCTTACAAAGAAGAAGGCCAATGGCCTCACGATCGGTCGACTCCGCCAAAAGCCGCGCATGCATGGCGTGGTCATCCATGACTTGGTAAAGGGCGGTCAGATGCAGCCCGTGGAGAATGAGACTGTGCTTGAGAAGGGCGATGTGCTCACTCTGATGTCGCGTCCCGGCCGCATCAAGCTGGCCACTGCTGACATTGGTCACATCGACCGCCCCACGGTGGCGAGCGACCTTATGTTTGTGGGCTTTGCCATCGCCATTGGCGGCATTATCGGAGTGCTGAGCTTCACCATTGACAAGATTCCTATCAGTCTTGGCACCAGCGGCGGAGCTCTGATTGGGGGCTTGGTATTTGGCTGGCTGCGGTCGAAGCGCCCGACCTTCGGCCACATTCCTCGCGGAGCTTTGTGGCTGATGAACAACCTCGGCCTCAACGTGTTCATCGCAGTAGTCGGCATCAATGCCGGTCCATCATTTGTGGCGGGCATCAAGTCGGTAGGCTGGCTGCTGCTCTTGGCGGGCGTGGTCACCACCACTGTGCCGCTGCTTTTCGGGCTCTGGCTCGGCCAGAAGGTGTTCAAGTTCAATCCTGCCATCACCCTGGGCTGCTGCGCTGGCACCCGCACGTGCACAGCCTCGCTTGGAGCCGTGCAGAACGCTCTGGGCAGTTCGATTCCGGCCATCGGCTACACCGTCACCTATGCGGTCAGCAACATCTTGCTTGTGATATGGGGCATGCTTGCCGTGGCCCTCATATGAAAAAAGCCCCTGGTCACAGGGGCTTTAATGCTTGCATCACATGGGGCAGTTGGCGCTGCCACCAAGGCCAGTCGTGGTCGCTATCGTATCCCCAATAGTCAAACCAGGCAGGCACATGCTTCTCGGCCAAGATGCGGTCGAGCTCGCGTGTCGACCATAAGGTGTCTTCCTCCCAGCGTCCTTGGCCAATCACCACCACGATCTTGCGTTGGCGGTATAGCTGCATCCAAGGATGGTCTTCCGACATGTTCTGCAGGAAGTCCTGCGGCGAGTTGGCATATGTGAGGTTGTCGTGATAATTCGGGAAACTGTAATTTGAGTGATAAAGGCCCGATAGGGCTATCAGCGTGTCGAAGAGGTCGGGTCGGCGAAAGAAGAAGTTGGCGGCATGGAATGCTCCCATTGAGCATCCGGTCACCATCATTGTCTCTCCCTCCCAGCGGCGGATGTTGGGCAGAAGCTCTTCGATGATGTACCAGAACCAGCGTTCGTGCTGCTCGATTCGCCATCGCGGGTCGCCATTGGTGTTGCTCCAGGTCTCCCAGTCAATGCCGTCGACGCACACCACTCTCAGTTTTCCTGATTCGATCCAGGGCGTGAGGGCATGGATCATGCCTCGTTCGGCAAAGTCATAATATCTGCCATCTTGCGAGGGAAAGGCGATCATAGTGTGGCCGTCGTGGCCAAATATTTTGTATTCCATGTCGCGATTGAGCTGATGGCTGTACCATTTATGATATTCTACATTCATTTAGTGACAAGTTACAAGTTACAAGTTACAAGTGACAAGGGGGGGGTGGGCATGCCTGGTTAGATGCGGTCGGTGATGTCATGGATAAATTGGTCCAGTTCCTCCCGGCTGGAGAAGCGGGCTATATAGCTTTGGTTGCCCATGGCGCCTGATAGAGCGTCGGGCACGCGGTCGGCCTGCTTCATGGCATAGCGATATTTCTCCATCATTTGCTCGTGATCGAGGCGGTAGTTGCAATTGTCTCTGCGCCCGGCAAACACGCAATAGAAATTCTGGTTGCTCTCTGGCACCAGAGTGCTGTCGTAGGCGACCATGTCGGCCCAGATCTTGTACACATCGGTGTTGTGGGCATAGTTGATCATGTCAGGGGTGAAGCCTCCGCCGGGGCGCATGTTCACCTCCAGGGCCACAAAGTCGCCCGGGTTGCCAAGACCGCGGTGAGCGCGTTCAAGACGGAAAAATTCCAGATGCACGAATCTGCTCTTCACTCCGAAGGCTTTGATGGTCTGTCGCCCCCAGAATCTCAGATTCTCGTTCATCTCTTTCTCCACATGATAGATCGAATCGAGATTGTGCTCTACGATGTCGGCGATTGAGGGCGGACAGATGCTCCAGCTCTCAAACAGCGGATTGCCCTTGCTGTCGATGATGGCATCATAGTCGCAGATGTTGCCAGTCACAAACTCTTCGATCACATATTTGTCGGCATGCTCGGCTTCGTTGAAAAAAGCCTCCAGGTCATCGTCATCGACGATTTTGAAGGTGCCCACGGCGCCAACTCCCACATCGGGCTTGGCGAAAAGCGGATATCCGGCATCTACGGCAAAGCGCTTCACAGCCTCCAGACCCTCCGACGACTTGATTTGTCGCGCTGTGCGTATGCCGCCCAGAGCATAGTATTTCTTCATTTCCGACTTTTCCTTGATGGCATGGATGCCGTCGAGCTTTATGCCTGTGTTGACATTGAAGTCGGTGCGCAGGCGAGCATCTTGCTCGAGCCAGTATTCATTGTTCGACTCGATCCAGTCGATTTTGCCGTATTTCCAGGCGAAATAAGCGGTGGCGCGGTACACTTCATCATAATTTTCAAGATTCGACACCTTGAAATATTCGGTAAGGGCAGCCTTAAGCTGAGGTTTCAGCTCATGGTAATGCTGGTCGCCAATTCCCAGGACATTAACGCCATTCTGATGCAATGCGTTGGCGAATTTCCAGGCAGCATCGGGGAAATTGGGTGAGATATACACAAAATTCATCGCTAAATAGGTTGTTGGTTAGACATAAAAAAGACGGCCCGAGGGATACAGGCGTCGGCGCTCGCCATTGCGGCACACGCGCCTCAGCTTGCCCTGGCTCATGCGCCAAGCATCGCCATACAGGGTGGTCACTCCGTCCTTGATCAGAAAGAATGATCCGTCGGGCAGGCAGTATACGGGGCTTTTGAAACTGTCCCCGGCCACTATTTCGTGCACTAATCGCTTTCCATCAAGCTTTGCAGTGCGCAATTGCTGGAAATGTGGCAGTATGTTGACATCGGTCAGGCCCAGGCCTGGCAGATATTTCGGATAGTCAGGGTCGGTGGCCTCGCCTTCATTTTCCGGCGAAGCGTAGACGGTCAATGCGCAGTTCATTGATCCGGCGCTCACTCCCATGAGTACTCCGTCCCAGTGGCTGAGCAGATCCTTGAGGCCGATTTCCTGGAAGAATCGGTTTTCAGTGGGCACATGGCCTCCGCACAGTATGATGAAATTGGCATTCCTTATTATGCGCGGCGCGTATTTCTGGGTGCGCCTGTCGATCACTTCGAAATGGTCGAATGCCAGATTGGCCTTTTCGAAGCATTCCCTGATCTCCCAGGCCATGCGGTCGGTGATGGTGATGTCGTCAGGGAAAGAACTGACCATAGCGCAGCAGATGGGCCTTTGCAGCTCTGCTCTGAGCAGTGTCGCAAAGCCGTTGGCCGGATTCAGGGGGCCTGCCCATCCGATGGTATGGCTGCTGGTGAGGAATATGGTCATTTCCTATAGAACTTCGATGGTGTAGTTGGCGTCAAATATTTCGCCGGGGTTGAGGAGATTGATCCAAGGCCTCTGGCTGAAGTCGCCTTCGTAGCCCATGGTGTCGCAGCGGCCGTACCAAGGCTCTATGCATACGAATGGGGCCACCACGCCGTTCTTCACCGGGGCCCAGATTCCGATTACCGGAGCATTGTGGGTCAGGCGCAGCCATGGGGTGGCATCCAGATCGATCAGGGTCACTGACTGCATGGGACATCCCTCCACGATTATGGTCTGCACGTCGAAGAGCTTTGCATCGATGTTGGCTACCGGGCCCAGCGGCGTGACGCGGATTTCTCCGGTGACGCATCCTTTCTCTCCCACTACGCTCAGCGGATATTCGTGGCGAGGATCGTCGAATCGCAGATAGCCGTGCACTCGGTCTTTGGGGTTGTAGTCGAGGAAGCGGAATGCCGGGTGAGCGCCAATCTGGAATGAGATCTGGCGGCTATCGGTATTCTTTACCACCCACTTCACGATAATGCTCGATTCTTGCAGCTCATATGCAATTTCAAGGCGGAAGCTGTAAGGATACATTTCGTGGGTGGCATCGCTGTCCTCGAGCGCGAAGCGGATTTCGCCGGACTTTTGCTCAACCAATTGAAATTCCAGGTCGCGAGCAAATCCGTGCTGGCCCATATGGCACTCTTTGCCTTCGATATGGCCGGTGCCCTCCCACATTGAGCCTACGATTGGGAACAGCACAGGCGAATGGCGTTTCCACCATGCGGGGTCGGCTTGCCACAACAATTCTTTGCCATCGCTCTTGCGGATGATCGAGCACAGCTCGGCGCCATGGTTGCTCACTTGCGCCCGGATCTCTTCGTTTTCAATTGTATGCATTTTTCCTTGAATTTTTCGAATATTATACAAAGTTCGGCAAAAAAACTGACACTTCCTAACATATTCATGTTTTTTTTGTAATTTTGCGATAAATTTATAAG
>CAYTXF010000022.1:0-3915 GCA_964440745.1 uncultured Bacteroides sp. | reverse complement strand
AGACATGGTATTTAAAAACATACTTGAGACAATCGGCTCTACCCCAATGGTGGAGCTCACTCGCGTGAACCCCAATCCGGGGGTTCGCCTGCTGGGAAAAGTCGAGGGATTCAATCCCACAGGCAGCATAAAAGATCGAATAGCAGTGAAGATGGTGGAGCAGGCTGAGCGCGAAGGGCGCCTGCGGCCAGGCATGACCATCATGGAACCCACTTCAGGCAATACAGGCATCGGCCTTGCAATGGCTGGGGTGGTCAAGGGCTACGATGTGGAGATAGTGATGAGCGCGGGAGTTTCGGTAGAGCGTCGCCGCATCATCAAGGCCTATGGGGCCAAGGTAACACTTACCCCTGCCGATCAGGGCACCGACGGTGCTATCCGCTTGGCTCGCAAGAAATTGGCTGAGAACCCCGAGAAATATTTCATGCCTGATCAGTTCTCCAATGCCGCCAATTATCTGGCGCATTACGATGGCACAGCTCTTGAGATTTGGCAGCAAACCCAGGGCAAGATCGACTATTTGGTGTGTGCCGTGGGCACCTCGGGCACATTGATGGGCCTTTCGCGCTTTCTCAAGCAGCATAATCCCGACATGAAGGTGGTATGCGCCCACCCGGTAAAGGGTCATTTCATCCAGGGTCTGAAGAATATGGAGGAGGCCATAGTGCCGTCGATCTACGATCCCTCGCGCATCGACATCATCGAATCAGTTGAGACCGACGATGCCATTGCCATGGCTCGGCGCATCATCCGCGAAGAGGGCATCTTTGTGGGCATGAGCAGCGGTGCCGCCTTGGTGGCCGCTATCCGCGTGGCGGAGCGTGCCAATCCAGGCGACACCATTGTGGCTGTCCTGCCCGACCGCGCCGAGAAATACCTCAGCACGATCATGTTCCAGGACATTACCGACGATTGATCGTAAGCTTTACTTGCCGTTGACCTTCTGGTACTGCTCGTCGGTGACGGGCTCGAGCCATTCATTGCTGGGATTGGCTCCCTGGTGGGTGTGGTATGTCAGATGCTGCATCCAGCTGTCGTCGGCTGCTCCGTGCCAGTGCTTAGCCCCTTCGGGAATGGCTACAACCACTCCGGGCACCAGCTCGATGGGCTCTTTTCCCCATTCTTGATACCAGCCGCGGCCTGCCACGCACACCAGCACTTGCACTTGGTCGTGGTGAACATGCCAATTGTTGCGGCATCCCGGCTCAAAGGTCACGTTGACGGGTCCGCCCTCAGCGGCCTCCATGGGGCATGTGTAGCTATTGCCTATGAAATACTGGGCATAGGCGTCGTTGGGATTTCCGATGGGGTAGGGCGTTGACATCTGGAATTCGTCCTTGGTCTGAATAGGAGTTTCCCATACTTCCTTGGCCATGCGGAATGCTGCCCAGGCCTTTGGCCATCCGGCATAGAAGGCAGCGTGGGTAATGACTTCCGCAATTTCATCGCGGGTCACGCCGTTGGCCTTGGCGAACTCCAGGTGGTGGCGGAACGATGAATCGGTCAGTCCCTGGGCCATCAGGGTGACCACCGTCACAATCGATCGGTCGTGAGCCGACAGCTCGTCTTGGCGGTTCCAAACTTCGCCGAAGAGCACATCGTCGTTGAGATGTGCGAATTCTGGCGCAAACTCTCCCAGAGCAGCGCGGCCCGCGGTCTGGGTTATCTCTTTTTTCTGTGCTGAAGCCATGATAGAAATCATTAAGGCGATTATTACGAATATCTTTTTCATGCAGCAAAGATAAGCAATAATCGCCCTTTATGTGTTTCTCTCAGGCTCAAATTCAAAATATATCTCTCCGTGTCTCCGAGTCTCCGTGGTGAATCAATCTCTCCGTGACTCCTTGTCTCCGTGGTGAATTAATCTCTCCGTGTCTCCGTGGTGAATTCTATGGGAAGCGTTTGGAAGGATGCGGAGTTGGGTCCGACGTAGATGGTGTACCTTCCGGGCACCAGGGCCATCGTGTATTCTTCCTCATCGAAGGTGAGCAGATCATCGGGCGCGAGATGTATGCCGACTTGCTGAGTCGCCCCGGCCGGTATGCTTACGCGCTTGAAGCCGCGCAGGGTCTTGATGGGACCGTCGGCATCTTCATTGCGCTTGAGGTAAACTTGCACCACCTCTTCGCCGTCGCGAGCGCTGACATTCGTCACAGGCACTGTCACATCCACGCCGTCGCTCAGTGAGCCTGTGGCCGTGGGCTCTCCGTATTCAAATGCCGAATAGCTCAGGCCGAAACCGAATGGGTATTCTACTTCTCCCTCATGATAGCGGTAGGTGCGGCCGCGCATCGAATAGTCTTCAAAATCCGGGAGGGCCTCGCCTTCTTTGTAGAAGGTCACGGGCAGGCGTCCGGCCGGATTGTATTCGCCCATCAGGGTTTGCGCCACAGCTTCGCCGCCTTGTTCGCCGGGGTACCAGGCTTGCACCATGGCATCATAAAGGCTTGGATCCAAGGCAATTGCCGAACCTGAGAAATTCACCAGCACCACCTTCTTTCCCACTTCCTTGAGAAGCCTCAGCACATCCTGCTGCACTTGTGGGAGACTGATGTCTTCGCGGTCCCCGCCGCGGAACCCGGGAATCTTTACTGGCATTTCTTCGCCTTCGAGCATGGGGCTGATGCCGCCGGCAAATATCACTACGTCGCAGCCCTCGAACGGGAAATTGGCGAACGCGCTATCGAGATCGATGGGCTGTGTGTGGCCGCAAATTGAGTCGTACACCAGGCTCGGCACTTTCTTATCCAAGGCTTCCTTAAGGGTCACAGTATGGGTTGGGAAGCCGTTGTAATTGCCCCATTGCATTATGGAGTCATTGGCGTTGGGTCCGATTAGTGCTATCTTTTGGTTGGGATTCAGGGGTAACACGCCGTCATTCTTGAGCAGCACCAGGGATTCCTGGGCGATCTTCAGGGCGAGTGCCTTATGGGCGTCGGAGCCCACCACGCTCAGCGGTATCTGGGTCCATTTCACTTGGCTCTCGGGGTCGAATTCCCCCAGGGCGAATCGCTGGGTGAGATTGCGCCTAAGGGCTCGGTCTACCTCTTCTTCTGAGACGAGTCCCTGGTCCAGGGCCTCCATGAGGGTGCCGTAGGTCTGGCCGCATTCCAGGTCAGTGCCTGCCATCAGGGCGCGGGCTCCGGCGTCGACGGGTGTCTTGTCGACATTGTGCTGATCTTCATGGTGGAAGTCGGAGATGGCCCAGCAGTCGCTCACCACGATGTAGGGATAGTGCCACTGATCGCGCAGCACATCCTGAAGCAGATACGGGCTGCCGCAGCAGGGCACACCCTTGAGGCGATTGTAAGCGCACATCACCTGCCTTACGTCGGCCTTGGTCACAAGATCCTTGAAAGCGGGCAGATAGGTCTCGAGCAGATCGCGATCGCTGACATTGTCGACATTGATCTGGTGACGGCTCCACTCTGGGCCGCTGTGCACGGCAAAGTGCTTGGCGCAAGCCAAGTTCTTCACATAGGTGCTGTCATCGCCTTGGAGGCCGCGCACAACAGCCTGACCCATCCGCGAGGTCAGATATGGGTCTTCGCCGTAGGTTTCTTGGCCGCGGCCCCAGCGCGGGTCGCGGAAAATGTTGATGTTGGGGGTCCAGAAGCTGAGGCCCTGGTATATTTCGCGTTGGTTGCGGTGTCGGTAGTCAGTGTTTTTGGCGCGTGCCTCGTCGCTGACGGCGGTGAATACCTCCAGGAGCAGACTATCGTCCCAACTGGCAGCCATGCCAATGGCTTGCGGAAACACTGTCGCCGTGCCTGAGCGGCCCACGCCGTGCAGAGCCTCGTTCCACCAATTGTACTCCTCGATGCCAAGCCTCGGGATTGCCGGCGAGTTGTACTCCAACAGGCTGACTTTCTCCTCCAGCGTAAGCCTCCCCAGCAGATCCTCCACTCTCTGCTC
>CAYTXF010000021.1:33367-34876 GCA_964440745.1 uncultured Bacteroides sp. | reverse complement strand
CCCCGAGATTACAAATCACGTGCTCTGGCCAACTGAGCTAAAGAGGCATTTCAATTATCTCTTGCATTCCGAGGGAATTACCCTCCCGATTGCGATTGCAAAGTTACGACCTTTTTTCGAATCCACAAAATAATTTCCAAACTTTTTTCGAATTATTTTTCATTTTATATGTTTTCCTACTGATAGTCAGTCAGTTAGAAAAGTGCTAAAATGTCTTATTTGTCCTCTCTTTCCTCTTTTTCCTCGTCGGAGAGCTGGCGGATCTGTATGAGTTCGAGGCGGGTGTCAGTCTTTTTCAGGATCTTCATCTCCAGGTCGCCCAGCAGCACGGGCTCGCCCTGCTCGGGGATGGTACCCGTGGTCGACAGGATGTAGCCGGCCAGAGTCTGGTATTCGTCGTCCTCGGGGATGTCGAGGTCGAATGCCTCGTTGATGTCGGAGATCTCGGCGCGGCCCGAAACCTCGTAGAGGCCTTCGGAGACCTTGCGCATGGCCACCTTGTTCTTGTCGTGCTCGTCCTGGATGTCGCCGAAGATCTCCTCGACGAGGTCCTCGAGAGTGACCAGGCCGGCCACGCCGCCGAATTCGTCGACCACCACCGCCATCGAGCGCTTCTCCTGGAGCAGGCGCCTCATCATGCGGTTGGCCAGCAGAGTCTCGGGAGCGTAGAGCACCTCCTTGATGTGCATGTGCCAGTCGTTGCGCGGATCGAAGAGTTCGCTCACATGGATGTAGCCCACGATGTTGTCGATGTCGTTCTCATACACCAGGATCTTGCTGCGGCCCGTGGTGGTGAACAGGGTGGAGAGCTCCTCGGTGGTGGTGTCGTTGAGGTCCACGGCCACGATCTCGTTGCGCGGCGTCATGCAGTCGCGCAGATGGGTCGTGGAAAAGTCCAGGGCGTTCTGGAAGATCTTCACCTCGTTGTCGACCTCCTCCTTCTTGTCCTCCATGTTGTCGATGGTTTCCTCGAGATAGTCGTTGAGGTCGCCGATCGAAAGCACGCCTTGCCGGGTGTTCTGCCCCTTGGCGCCCACCAGGCTCATCAGGGCCTTGGACAGCCAGGTGGTGAACCATGACAGCGGATACAGCAATATATAAAAGAAGTATATTGGCAGGGCGAATACCTTGAGGGAATAGTTGGGATTGATGCGGAACACCGTCTTGGGCAGGAACTCACCCACCAGCAGGATCACGCCAGTGGAGATGAGCGTCTGTATGAGCAGGATCAGAGCCTCGCTTTGGGTGTATGTGGCGATCCACGGCTCAAGCAGGGCTGCCGCTCCCATGCCGTAGATAACGAGCACCACGTTGTTGCCCACAAGGATGGTGCTGATGAAGAATTCCGAATTGCTGTAGAACCGGTTGATGATCGACCCGATCACGCCGCCGCGCTTGACGTCGATCTCCACCCTGACGCGGTCGCCCGTGACGAAGGCTATCTCAGTGCCCGAGAACAGGGCGCTGAGCAACAACGATGCCAATGCTATTATGAGCCATTCCATATTC
>CAYTXF010000021.1:0-33267 GCA_964440745.1 uncultured Bacteroides sp. | reverse complement strand
GAACAGGGCGCTGAGCAACAACGATGCCAATGCTATTATGAGCCATTCCATATTCTTATGTTTAGTTACAAGTTACATGTTTTGAGTTACAAGTTACAAGTTACAAGTTACAAGCTAATACTTTCGCCTATCGTCTTTAACTTGTCATTTATCACTATTAACTTGTCACTTGTCATTTGTCACTTGTCACTAATAATTTGTCACTTGTCATTTGTCACTTGTCACTAATAATTTGTCATTTATTTACGGGGGTGAGGTTGGCGGCGGCCGGGACGGGGAGCCACGGCCGTGCTGTCGCTGTCGGCAGCCTCCTTTGGGGCCGAGGCCTCGGCGCGCTTGGCCGGGAAGATGCCGGTAGGCCGGTTCACGGTGTATGCCGTCATGGGCTCGTTGCTGGTGAAGCCGTAGCCCTCGATTATGCGGTCAGTGCGCACTATGTGCACGAACGAGTCGCTGTAGACCTCTCTCTTGGCCTGGTCCCAAAACACCTGCTGGGTGAGGAAGCTGTCGCGCTGCGGATTCACCATGATCACATTGCCGTCGAGCCGCCACAGGCGCTTCTGGCTGAAATACGTGGCCGAATCGCAGATCATGTTGGCCGTGACGGCCAGGTCGCGGTCGTACTGCTCGAGCTCCAGGCCCTCGGGGAACTTCCAATTGGGCTCCTTGGCGTCGTCGTACATCTTCCAGATGGGAGCCGTGATGTAGTAGCGGGTGTATCCCGAGTCGGAGATGAAGGTGTTCACGTCGATGGTGGTCATCGTGGGCGAATTGTCGCCATCGATGATGTTGGGCACATAATTGTGCTCACCCTCGCCGCAACTTGCCATAATGTCGGCAATCACCGCGCATCCGGCCACCAACGGCAACAGCCTAAGCCTTCTCATCAGCGCCGCCTCCCCGGAGATTAATAGATCTTCGACTTGCGGAACCACATCTCGTTGAAGTTGATTCCGAGGGTTATGTTGAAATACTGCTCCTTCACCAGGGCCGTGGGATGCGCCTGGCGATGCTTGTATTCAAAGCTCAGGTTGACCAAAGTCTTGAACTGCGGCACCGGGAAGCCGAAGCCGGCCGTGATGCCGAATTCGCGCACGTTGTTGCCGCGCACCATGAGGTAGTCGTGGTTGAAATAGGCGCCCAGGCGGTACTGCGTGCGCTGCCAGTAACTGCCGCGCGGAGCCGGGATGTACTGCAAGCCGGCTGCCACCTTGTAGCGGTTGTCAAACTCCGAAGTCTCGAAATTCTCGATCTTGGTGTATTTGGCGTCCTTCCACGGCTGGTAAAGGAAGTCAAGCTCGGCCAGCAGGCGCCCGCGCCAGTTGTATGACACGCCGGCTCCCCAAGTGGCGGGCATCGAATACTTGCCTCCCAGTTTGGTGTAGCCCACGGTGTCGACCTCAGCCGTGGATGAGGCTGATGTGTCATAGTAAAGGCCGTAGGTCTCCCCATGCAGACTCTTGCCCGGCGAGAAAGTGAGGCCCAATGTCATCTTGCTGTCGGCCGTGAGGTTGACATCGTACTGCACGCCCAGGTCGATGCGCCAGTCGCGCACTCTCATATAGCGCTCGAAGAGCGAGGTGGAGCCTCCGCTGGTGTAGGCATACACATCGTTGGTGATGGTGCCGAACACATAATATACATTAGCACCGACATAGGCGTTGCGCAGGGGCGACACTCCCAGGCCAAGGTAGATCTCATTGATGTCGCCGTTGCCGGCGCGAGCCGTGCTGCCATTGAGGATGGAGTCGGCAAACTGGTAACCGGTGCTCGAGAATGGCAGCATGCCGATGCTGCATCCCAGGCGCTTGGCTATGGGGAAGGCCATGGTGATGTAGTCAAGGCCTCCTGTGAAATTGCTTTCACGGGCGCCGTTCTCCTCCGACCATAGGCATTTGAAGTCGACGCCCATGTCGAAGAGGAATGTGAGCGAGTCGATGGCGGCATATGAGGCCGGGTTCATGACATTGATCTGTCGGCCCGAGTTCATAGCGTAGCCCACGCCGCCCATCGCGCGCTGCGACGAGGTGGCGTTGTCGTTGAGCAGTCCGTAACCGTATTTGCTGTATGGCGAAAGCGTGGAATTCTGCGCCAAGGCTGCAGCGAAGAACCCCAGGCAGGCGAGCAAGGCGATTAGTCTATTTTGTCTCATTATATTCTATTATGTTTTTAAGACCTCTAAGCACGAGGTCGGCGTCAGCTGTTACAGAAAATGGCAAATGCTCGCACAGGTAGCGCGAGCGGCCGCCCGTGAGCACCACCCGGGTGCCTCGCGGCGACTGCGCGTGGTAATAGGTAATTTCGGCCACCACGCCATAGAACGCGCCGGCTTGCATGGCTTGCTCGGTGGTCACTCCCCACAGCGGAGAATCGGTCTCGGTGACAACCTCGGGGAGCTTGGCCGTGAAAGCGTGAAGGCTGCGCAGGCGCATGCCGATGCCAGGTGCAATGTTGCCCCCCAGGAAGCGCCCGCTCTGGTCCACGCGGTCGTAGGTCACCGCCGTGCCGCAGTCCACCACCAGCAGTTCCTCGCCGGGATGCAGCCCCATGGCGCCGGCCATCGCCGCAATCCGGTCAGGGCCCAGAGTGGGCGCCGTGGCGTAGAGGCTCAGATCGACCGGCATCGGAGTGGAGGCGCTCACTTCTATGGTCTTCCGCGAAAAGGATGCCGCCACCTTGCCCAGGCCGTACATGTCGGGGGCCACCGCGCATATGGCCGTGCAGTCGAGCTCGCCGTGAGCCTTGGCACAAAGCCGCTCGATGTCGCGCTCGGTGAGAGTTCCCCATACCGAGGGGCCCCGCATCACGCCGTCGACCCACAAGGCCGCTTTGGCCGAACTGTTGCCTATGTCGATAGTCAGATATTTTGCCATATCAACTGCAAAATTAATAAAAAGGCAAATAATAACGTTCAAAAAACGTCAATATTTAACTATTATTATTGAATCTCACCACCTTTCCCCCATTTTTCCCCAATTCATCTTTAAAATCCTCGGGTTTGCTGCCGTGCCCTCAAGTGGCCTCTCCGCACTTTTCAACTCGCTCTGAGAAATCCAAGACAGATTCGCAATTCTCCTTGAGCATTCCCCTTCCTTTTAGCTAAATCCGACATGTATTAGCACAATTTTTTAACAATTAATTTTCTTTTTAGGGTTTTATTAATTAAATATTCATTATTTATTGTTCAATTAATATCTTTTTTGCCCTTAAAATTCATTCTTTAATAAATTTTTTTATTAAAACACTTGTATAATTAAAATTTATTTTGTTATTTTGCACCGTATTTAATAAAACCGCTATGGAATTAGGAAAACTGACCGATTCAAAAAGAGCCGAGGCGCTCGTGCCAGCGCTGAAGACACTCTTCGATTTCGTAAAGAACACAGACTTCGAGAAGCTCCCGCTGGGTCGCATCGAGGTCGACGGAGACAGAGTGTACGTGATGAATGTCGACACCGCCGGAGCCAGCCGCGACGTGCAGCCCTTGGAGATGCACCGCGAATACCTCGACGTGCACATTCCTCTGCGAGGCACCGAACAGATTGGTTGGAAGCCCACAGTCGACATCCACCACTACACCCAGGACTACGACCCCCAAGGCGACTGCGCCCTGAGCGACGACACCCCCAGATTCTACGTGAATCTTCTGCCAGGCGAATACTGCATTGTCTTTCCCGAGGACGCTCATGCTCCGGCCATTGCGCTGGGCCGCATACGCAAGATCATAGGGAAAGTTAAGCTATAGAACCATAAATACCCGCACATACCTAATCAACCATAATAATAAACACTAATCAAACCTTTTTCACAATGGAAAAAATCAAAGGACTGATCGACGCTCCCTTCACGCCGATGCACGCCAATGGCGACATCAACCTGGAGCCCATCCCCGCCTACGCAGCCATGCTGGCAAAGAACGGGCTTAAGGGAGTCTTCATCAACGGCTCGTCGGGCGAGGGCTACATGCTCACCCCGGAAGAGCGCAAGCAAGTGGCTGAGGCCTGGGTAAAGGCCGTGCCCGAAGGCTTCAAGGTGATCGTGCACGTGGGCAGCTGCTGCCTGCGCGAAAGCGTGGAACTGGCCAAGCACGCCAAGGAGATCGGCGCTTGGGGCATCGGCGCAATGGCTCCCCCATTCCCCAAGATCGGACGCATCGAAGAGCTGGCTAAGTATTGCGAGACAATCGCCGCTGCCGCTCCCGAGCTCCCATTCTACTACTACCACATTCCCGCCTTCAACGGAGCATTCTTGCCAATGATAGAGCTGCTCAAGACTGTTGATGGCCGCATCCCCAACTTCGCCGGCATCAAATACACATTCGAGAGCCTCTATGAGTACAATCAGTGCCGCCTCTATAAGGACGGCAAGTACGACATGCTCCACGGTCAGGACGAAACCATTCTCCCCTCTCTTGCTCAGGGCGGCGCTCAGGGTGGCATCGGTGGCACTACCAATTACAACGGACGCGAACTCGTGGGCATCATCGAGGCCTGGGAGAAAGGCGACATCGAGACCGCTCGCGAAAAGCAGAACTTCTCGCAGGCTGTGATCAACGTGATCTGCAACTATCGCGGCAACATTGTGGGTGGCAAGCGCATCATGAAGCTCATCGGCCTGGACTTAGGTCCCAACCGAGTGCCTTTCCGCAACATGACCGACGAGGAAGAAGCATCGATGCGCGCCGAGCTCGAAGCCATTGATTTCTTTAATCGCTGCAATCGCTTTTAGCCTATGACAGCAGAGATGTATGTGGGCGCGTGCGCGCGCAATTACCGTGAAGAACTCGTCACCAACATTATGCCATTTTGGCTTAAGAATGGGCTTGACAAAGTTAACGGGGGCGTATATACCTGCCTGGACAGGGACGGCAGTTTGATGGACTCTACCAAGTCGGTATGGTTCCAGGGACGCTTCGGCTTCATTGCCGCATTCGCGTACAATAATATAGAAAAGAATCCCGAATGGCTGGCTGCCTCGAAAAGCTGCATCGACTTCATCGAAGCGCACTGCATCGACAAGGACGGACGCATGTTTTTCGAGGTGAAGGCCGACGGCACTCCGCTGCGCAAGCGCCGCTATGTGTTTTCAGAATGCTTCGCCGCAATTGCCATGTCGGAGTATTCAATAGCCTCGGGCGACAAAGAGTACGCCCAGAAAGCCTTGGACATGTTCAAGAATGTAAGGCGGTTCATCTCCACACCCGGAGTACTCGAGCCCAAATACCTTGACAGCCAGAAGGCTATCGGCCACTCAGTGACCATGATCCTGATCAACACGGCAGCACGCATACGCGAGGCCATCCAGGATCCGGCCCTCGACGAGCAGATCAACCAGTCGATTGAGACTCTCAAGCTGTTCATGCACCCCGAATACAAGGCCCTTCTCGAAATGGTGACTCCCGAAGGCGAGATCATCGACACATGCAATGGCCGCACCATCAACCCGGGCCACTGCATCGAGACCGCTTGGTTCCTGCTCGAGGAGGCCAAATACCGCAATTGGGACCCCGAACTTGTGAAGATGGCCCTTACGATCCTCGACTGGTCGTGGGAATGGGGCTGGGATAAAGAGTACGGCGGCATCATCAATTTCCGCGACTGCCGCAACTTCCCCAACCAGGACTATTCTCAGGACATGAAATTCTGGTGGCCGCAGACCGAGGCAATGATCGCCACGCTCTACGCTTACGAAGCCACCCAGGACCCCAAGTACCTGGAGATGCACCGAATGATTCACGATTGGACCTATGCTCACTTCCCAGATCAGGAAAAAGGCGAATGGTACGGCTACCTCCATCGCGACGGCACCGTAGCGCAGCCTGCCAAGGGGAACATTTTCAAGGGGCCCTTCCATGTGCCTCGCATGCTCATCAAGAGCTATGCGCTATGCAATGAAATTCTTTCATAATAATATCTACCTAAATCATTTCTTTCCATGCCTAAAAAATTATGCATTACGATCTTGTGTGCGTTGTTGGCCATGACAGGTTTCGCGCAAAAGATCACAGTTACCGGCACCGTGTCCGACGAAGAGGGCGAGCCTCTGATCGGAGCATCGGTTGTAGTCAAGGACACGCCCGGCACAGGGGTTGTAACCGACTATGACGGCAATTTCACTATTCAAGTGGAGCCGCAAGCACAGCTTTCAGTAAGCTATGTGGGATTCCTTCCCAAAGACATTTCCGTAGACGGCCGCACACACATCAACATCGTGCTCGAGAGCAATTCCAAGCAGCTCGACGAGGTGGTGGTGATCGGCTACGGCACCCAGAACCGCTCGAAGATGTCATCTTCGGTAGCGACAGTATCAACCAAGGATGTTATGAAGCAAACCTCGCAAAACGTTGCCTCGGCCCTGCAAGGCCGCGCAGCTGGCGTGGATGTGGTGCAGCAGGGCGGCATTGCCGGCGCTGATGTCAACATCGTGGTGCGCGGCGCCGCTTCGCTCACCGCCACCGAGCCCCTTTACGTGATCGATGGCGTGTTCTCAAACAATGGTCTCACCACCCTGAATCCTGCCGACATCGAGTCGATCCAGGTGCTCAAGGACGGCGCTGCAGCAGCCATCTATGGTAGCCGCGCTGCCAACGGCGTGGTGCTCATCACCACCAAGAGCGGCCAGAAAGGAAGCGTGAAAGTTGACGCCAACTTCTCATTCAGCCTGCAGACTCTGGCTCACACTCCCAAGTTCCTCAACGCATCGCAGTGGCGCGAATTCGCCAACATGGTCAGCGACAATAGCGGTCTGGCTCGCGCTCCTGAGAACGAAAATCCCACCGATCCCACCGTCGACACCGACTGGGTGGACGCCTGGACCCACAACGCTCCCATCTACAATGCTGACATCGCCATTTCAGGCGGCAACGAAATGGGCAGCTATTCATTCTCGCTCGGCTACCTCAAGCAAGAAGGCCTCACCAAGAAGTCACAATACGAGAAGTACAATGCTCGCAGCAATTCGAGCTGGCATTTCGGCCGCTTCTTCGTGACAGAGAATGCCCAGATCGTATGGCGCAAGAGAGTGCCCACCTCGACATTCAACATCGGCATGCCCACCCTGCCTCTGACCGACGAGCACGGACGTTACGCATCCTGGGGCCCCGAATACTATATCGAGACTGAGAATGCGCGTCGCAATAATCCCTTCGGCGCTCTCTACAATGTGGATCAGTACACCACTTACTTTGATGTAATGGGTGGTTTTAGCGCCGGTGTGGAAATCATCAAGGGTCTTAAGTTCACCACTTCATTCAGCGGCAACTACACCCAAAGCCATGGATTCACCCATACTCCCATTTACTACACGAAATGGAATGCTGATGGCACCCCCGATGATGACTACGGCAGCAACAAAAACTCGCTGAGCGAGAGCCACGGAGTGACCTCTAACTATACTTGGGACAACGTGTTCAATTTCGACCGCGAGTTTGGACTTCATACCATTTCTGCAACATTAGGTCACAGCTGGATGCGCGAGTTCTATCGCGGACAAAGCTATTCGACCATCGACGATCTGGGCGCATCCAACATCGTGGGTATTACCAGTGTCGATGCCAAGGTGTCGTCCAACGAAAAGAATGCAGCTCTGCTCTCATTCTTCGCTCGCGTCAACTACGACTTTGACAACCGCTATCTTCTCTCGGCAAGCATCCGTAGGGATGAGTCTTCAAAGTTCCACAAGGACTATCGCACCGGCTATTTCCCCGCAGTGTCAGTAGGTTGGAACGCTCATAATGAAAAGTTCCTCAAGGGTACTGCAGTGTCGCTGCTCAAGTTTACAGCATCGTATGGCGAACTCGGCGCTAACTTCCTGTCGCCTTACAACTTCGACAACATCGCCTTCGGCCCCATTCCCTACACATTAGGCGGAATCCGCTACATCGATGGCCGCGCAGCTTACCTGAAGACAACCGACCTGAAGTGGGAAACCTCTAAGACCACCGACGTAGGTCTGGAATTAGGCTTGTTCAACAACCAAGTCACCTTCCATGTAAATTACTTCTACAAGAAGAATGTCGACCTGTTGGCTACCATCAACCTCAACCTCTCATCAGGCCAGATCTTCGAGATCAACTCAAGCAACGAGACTCCCTATGTCAACACCGCATCAGTGGAAAACAAGGGCTGGGAATTCATGGCCAACTGGACTCGCTCATTCGGCCGCGACTTCCGCTTCAGCATAACCGGAAATCTCTCTACCCTCCAAAACAAGGTGCTTGCGCTGGGTGACAACGTGCAGCCCATCACTTCAGGGTCTTTCTCATCGAAATTCTCTGACATGGCCACCATCACCCGTCCTGGAGATCCCATCGGTTCGTTCTACGGCTACAAGATCGACGGATTCGATGCCGACGGCAACTTCATTTTCCATGACACCAATGGCGATGGCAACATCACAGCCGACGATAAGGTAATCCTTGGCAATTCAATTCCGAAGATCAGCTATGGCATCAACATGGACTTCTTCTACAAGGACTTCGACCTGTCACTCTTCTTCAATGGCGTAGGCGGCAACAAGATCTTCAATGCGCGCAAGTACGACTACTACTTCAACTATGCCAACAACATGGTGGTTGACGTGCTCAACTCTTGGACACCCACCAATACCGACACCTATGTGCCTGTGGCAAAGGTTACCAATGCCGATGGCGGCAACTCGCTTCCCAGCGAATTTTACGTGGAGGATGGATCATACTTCCGTCTGAAGAACGTGCAGCTGGGTTATACCATGCCCACCAAGATAGCTCAAAAGATGTACATGAGCCGTCTGAGATTCTATCTGTCAGTGCAAAATGTATTCACTTGCACCAAATATTCTGGCTTTGACCCCGAGGTAAGCTCCAACACCTTGTTTGCCCGTGGCGTTGACCAAAACTCTTATCCCAATGCCCGCACTTACACTGTAGGCTTTAACCTCTCTTTCTAACACCTAATATAAAATGAATAAATACATAAAGCTCGCCGCCATTTGCGGCATTACAATAGGGCTGGCCAGTTGCAACGATGTCTTTGAGGACCTCGCTGTCAATCCCCAGCAGCCATCCATGGGCAGCTATTTCACCACCCCCGAGGCTGTGAACGACGCCATCATGACTTGCTACGGCTACATCCAGACACAGCGCAGCTTTGGCGCATCGGCATCGAAGACCATGATCATCCGCAGCGATGAGGCCTCCTCAAACTCGGACTATGGCAAGCCCGGCATGTACGGCTCCTCGCTCAACTCGAGCTACTACACCATCATGCAGCCTTTTGGCCTGCTCTATTCTTGCGCCTCGCAAGCCACCTATGTCATAGATGCCATCGACAATGTCACCTTCTATGATGAGGATCAAAAGAATGCTTACCTGGGCGAAGCCTATTTCTGGAGAGCTTTCTCTCACTTCTACCTTCTCACCAATTACCGCAATGTCTCGGTAATCGAGAAGGTGCCCGAGAGCATGGCCGACTATGTGCGCCCGGTGACTGACCCCAAGGTTGCTTGGGACTTCATCTGCGAAGACCTGATCAAGGCCAAGGATCTCCTCCCGAAAAAGGGTTACTGGACATCTGACAATATGGGCCGCGTCACTGCCGCTTCGGCAGCCGCTCTGCTGGGCAAGTCATATCTTTACCGCAGCGGCATCGAGCCCCTCTATGGCACTGACAAGCAGACCTACTACAGCGAGGCCGCAGCCGCTTTTGATGAGATCATCAAGGGCACTTATGGCCAGTACAAGCTTGTGGAGTACAGCTACAATTTCGATGTGACTCATGAAAACAACGACGAGGCCATCCTCGAGCTCCAATTCTTAGGCGACGTGGAGAACAACTCGTTCAATCCCGGCACTGCCACTTCGGGGCTGGCTTTCGACACCCGCGGCATCATGCTTCCCGGCACTGGCGTAGGCTACGAGGGCGTAGTGCATGACTGGCTCTATGATGCTTTCGTGAACTCAATCGACAAGGACGGCTACACTGACATCCGCATGTTCTCGACAATGTTCTTCAATGACCTCGCTCCCGAAATCAAGCTTCGCGACGGCCAGCGTCTGACCGGTCCTGGCGGCTACCACTTCGAAGACATGTATCCCAACCAGGACTTCACCTCAGCCTCCAATACTCGCACTCATGTGTACAAGGCTGCTTTCCTCAAGGGCATTGATCTGTCGATGCCTATGCGCAACAACGATCCCACATCGATCACTGGCGTGGGTGCCGGCGTGAAGGAATACATCTACAATCAGCCTCGCGCTCACGGCGTCAACTGGCGCTGGATCCGCTACGCCGATGTGCTCCTGATGTATGCTGAGGCTGTGGTAAGCGGCGGCACACCCGGCTCTATCTCTGCTGCCGATGCTTTCAACCAAGTGCGCACTCGCGCCAACATGAGCACCGTAGGCGGCGTCACCATGGATCTGATCAAGCAGGAGCGCGTGCTGGAATTCGCCCTCGAGGGCCATCGTTTCTACGATCTGCTGCGTTGGGGTGAACTCAACACCACATTCAAGGCACGCGAGAGCAGCGATCCCAACTTCAAGATGCTCATTTCAGCCACTGACTATGAGGGCTTTACCCCCAACAAGCATGAATGGCTCCCCATCCCAATCGATGAGATCGAGTCGAATCCCTATGCTGTGCAAAATCCTGGTTATTAACGATAAAAGCATAACGAAAAAATGATAAAGGTTGGATTATTATTAGGTTTGGGTACCTGCTGCCTTATGGCAGCAGGGAATCCCCAAAACCAAGTCCTCTACAACGGCATTGAATTGCCCGAGGTATGGCCACCCCGCTATGCTGAACCCCAAAAGGCTGCTTCCATGCCTGTGCCTTATCTGGAGAACAAGCCCCAGGTAATACCGGTGAATGTTGGTCGCCAGCTTTTTGTTGACAACTTCCTGATTTCCGAGACTGACCTTACCCCAGTATACCATACCCCCGACTGGTATGATGGCAACCCGGTGCTTGAGCCTACCGAAGAGTGGGAGAACACCACCGAGGGCGCGCCCTATGCCGCTCCTTTCAGCGACGGCATATGGTACGACGACCAAGATGGCAAATTCAAGATGTGGTATCTTGCCGGTGCTGGCATGATTCACAAGCAGGACGCTCAGACTTTCTACACCGGCTATGCCGAGTCGACCGATGGCATCCATTGGGTTAAGCCGGAACTTGATCTGATCAAGGGTACTTGCCTGGTGGATACTGCCAACCGCGATGCTAACACAATATGGCTGGATCGCAATGAAAAGGATCCTCAGAAACGCTACAAGATGTTCAATGTGGAGCGCCGCCCCACCGACCGTCGCTGGCAATTCATCCTGAAATATTCTCCCGACGGCATTCATTGGAGCGAAGGCGTGGCTCAGTCAGGCGATCTTTATGACCGTTCGACCGTCTTCTACAATCCTTTCCGCGATGTATGGTGCATTTCGATGCGCTACGGCACCAAGGTGTCATCGCGCAGCCGCAGCTATCTCGAGGCTAAGGATCCTGAGACTGCCGTATCGCTGGCTCACCGCGTGCGCAAGGGCGTGCCCGACAAGAACATCGTGTTCTGGTTCACTCCCGATGACAAAGAGCCTCGCCATCCCAACTTCCCCGAGGTTGAACCTGGCATCTATAATTTCGACGTGATTCCCTACGAGAGCATCATGCTCGGCCAGTACGCAGTGTGGCAGGGTCCCGAAAACAATGTTTGCGGCGACTTAGGCATCCAGAAGCGCAATGAGATTTGCCTGGGCTATAGCCGCGACGGCTTTCACTTCTCGCGTCCGAGCCACGTGCCTTTTATGGCCAATGACACTACCGATGGTGCCTGGAACTGGGGCAACATGCAGTCGGCCGGAGGAGTGCCTCTGATCGTAGGTGATTCTCTCTACTTCTATTGCAGCGGACGCAGACTCAACGACATCATGTGGGACAGCTACACCTCGACTGGTTTGGCAAAGCTGCGTCGCGACGGCTTTGTGTCGATGCACGCCGACAAGAATGGTGGCAGCCTTGTTACCGAACCTCTCACCTTCGATGGCGAATACCTCTTTGTGAATGTGGATCTGCCTGCCAAGAAGAGCACTCTTACCGTAGAGGTGCTCGACACTGATGGCAACCCCATCCCCGAGTTCAGCGGCAAGAATGCAGTGGCCCTTAAGAACATTGATTCCACTAAGGCCGCTATCGAGTGGAAAGAGCAGACCTCTCTTAAATCTCTGCAGGGACAGCCCGTGCGCCTCAAGTTCTCGCTTACCGACGGCGACCTGTATTCCTTCTGGATTTCGCCCTGGACTACCGGTGAAAGCCGCGGCTACACCGCCGGCGGCGGTCCCGGCCTCAACCCCTCTGGAATTGACCAACCTGAAAAATAATTTGCTCAAGAAGCGTAATTAAGAAAAAGATGAAATTCAAATTTTCTTACATATTGGCAATAAGTGTTGCCTGTGGCCTAATGGCATGCGGAGGCGATGACGACAAAACCATCATCACTCCTGATCCTGACCCCACTCCCACCCCGACTCCGGATCCAGATCCTGATGAGAATACTGGGGTAGAAGTAGATCCTAACGCCATCTACAATGGCATCACTCTGCCTGCTCAATGGCCGCCACAGCGCAACTATGCAAGCGAGATACGCACAGGCATGACCCCCTATTATCTCACAAGCAAGCCCAATGTTATCCTCATCGACGTGGGCCGTCAGCTCTTTGTCGACGATTTCCTGATTGCATCCACTAATCTTACCCGCACCTTCCATTATCCGGAATATTATGCTGGGAATCCGGTGCTTTCTCCTGATCAATCATGGGAAAAGCAGGGCACTAAAGGAGGTTATGCAGCTCCATTCAGCGACGGAGTATGGTATGATGAGATTGATGGCAAGTTCAAGATGTGGTACATGGCTGGTGGCGGCGCTTATGCTACCAACGGAGCTGGCATCACTTGCTACGCGGAAAGCGCCGATGGCATCAATTGGACAAAGCCAAGCTTGAGCGTGGTCTCTGGCACTAATATCGTGCGTTATGGTTCTGTGCGTGATGCTTCTTCAGTATGGATTGACAAGCAAGAGACCAACTCGAGCCAACGCTATAAGATGTTCGAGGTATCGGGTGGCTCAGGCAATTGGGCCTATCATTACCTTACATCAAGCGATGGCAAAGCATGGCGTGACAATGTTACCCCGTCGGGTAAGTTGGCTGACCGTTCTACTGTTTTCAAGAACCCCTATCGCGATGTTTGGGCTTGGTCGATGCGCCATAATGTGCGCGTAAAGAGCAGTGATCCCTATACCGTAAGAGCTCGCGATTACATGGAGAACTCAGATGTCGTAGCTGGAAACAAGGCTGCAAAAGCAGACCTAAGTTATTTCTGGTTTGGTCCCTGGCCAAATGAGCTGAAGCACCCCACCTATAGCAATAATGACGGCTCTCCTGGCATCTACAATCACGATGCCATAGCCTATGAGAGCGTGATGTTGGGTCTGTTCAGCGTGTGGCAAGGTCCCGAAAACGATGTGTGCAGCGCTGATGGCGTGATCAAGCGCAATCAAATAATGCTTGGCTACAGCCGAGACGGCTATTACTGGTGGCGTGAAGACATGAATCCGATAATGCCAGTAAGCGACGACCTCTCTGCCTGGAATAATGGCAATGTGCAATCGGTGATTGGTTCGCCTCTCATCGTGGATGATCAGCTCTATTTCTATTGCAGCGGGCGCAAGCTTGTCGATGGCAATGAGGTAGTGAGCACAGGTTTGGCTACCATGCGCAGAGACGGATTCGCATCCATGAGCGGCACAGGCACACTGACCACCGAGCTGCTCCAATACGAAGGCGAATATTTCTTTGTCAATGCTAATGCAAGAGGTGACCTCAAGGTCGAGCTTCTTGATCTCAATGGCAATGTAATCGAAGGCTTTAGTCAGTCAGACTGCAAGGCAGTAAAAGGAGATGGCACCAAGATCAATGTGACCTGGAACAATAATTCCAATCTTAGCGCCATTGATTTAAAACAAATCAAAGTACGCTTCTATCTTACTGATTGCGATCTCTATTCTTTCTGGATTTCTGACTATGCTACTGGAGAAAGCCGAGGATATACCGGAGGCGGTGGTCCCGGATTCTCAAGTACCGGCAAAGACATTAAATAACACATTAAAACAAAAATCATGAAAAATATCAAAATATCAAAATTCATGCTGGCAAGCGTGCTGATAGCTGCGGTAGGGTGCAGTGAGGAGCATACTTACTACAGCACTGCCGCGAAAGCACAAATCACGGTAGGCACAGAGTATGAGGTGGGCACTCCTATCACCTTCACCGACAGCTCGATCCCTACCGAAGGAACCTCAATTGTTGGCTATCTGTGGGAGTTTGGCGATGATGAAAATTCCACTTCTACTGAGGCGACCCCTACGTTTACGTATAAGAAAGATGGCACTTATACCGTAAAGCTCACTGTTACCGATTCAAATAAGCTCAAATCGTCGGCACAGCAGAAGGTCGTCATCACCAATCCCACAGTGGCTGACTTCTATCTCGAGAAAGATGAGTACTACATGGGTGATGTGGTGAAATTCTTTGATGCCTCCACTACCAAGGGGAGCACTACGATCACCGGTTATCTCTGGGAGTTTGCCGATGCTGACAATACTACCTCTACTGAGAAGAACCCATCGTTCACCTACACCGAAGAGGGCTCATATCCCGTAAAACTCACAGTGACCGACTCCTACGGTCTGACCGCTTCGGTCACCAAGAGCGTGAGCGTGCAAGATCCCAGCAAGATCATAGCCACTCTGTGGACCGCACGCCTGGGCGGCGCAGTCAAGGGCGGTTCATCTCCCGCTGTATCTCCTGATGGCAACACAGTGTACATGCTGCGCTCGCTTGCTGACAATGATGTGGCAGCCCTCTATGCATACAATGCTGCCGACGGCGCACTCAAGTGGGCCCTCGATATCAGCGAGGCTATGTCGAGCGGATCAGCAACAGCACAGTCAAAGGACATCTTCAGTTCGCCCTCAGTGGGAGCCGACGGCACAATCTACATGGTGATTCGCGACCTGCAGTCAACTACAGCCGAGCGCGGCGTGTACGTAATCGCTGCAAATCCCGACGGCACTACCAAGTGGGCATACAAGGGTGGCGCAAGCGGCACCAACCTCTACGCAATCACTCCCGCTATTGACGCATCTGGCAACATCTGGGTTGCAACCCGTGGCAGCGAAGTATGGAAACTCACAGCCAATGGCGCCTCTACTGCATATAGCACAACAGGCGGCTCGACAGCCGGTCTCACCATTTCAAAATCTGGAATGCTCTATGGCGCCTTCAACGGAGCCAACGGCTTCTATGGCTTCAACACCGTTTCAGGTGCAGAAAGCTGGATCTACAATGCCGACTTTGGTGCCGCTCCCGATGCATTTACCGGAGCATTGCGCAGCGCCCAAGCATCAATCGATGCCGATGGCACAGTCTACTTCGTAACCGATGCCACCGTTGGCGGCCAAATCATAGCCTTCAATCCTGATGGATCTACCAAGTGGATCTACACAACCGATGGCGCCATTCCCGATGGCGGCGTGGCAATTGCTGCCGACGGCACCCTCTACGCTAATGGCGGCACAGCATCGAGCCAAGGCGTGATTTGCCTCAACTCAAACGGCACACTCAACTGGACATTCGCCACACAGGCCAATGTGCAAACATCGCCCGTAATTGACAATCGCGGATACATCCATGTAGTGGATGCACAGGCCAACTATTACCTGATCAAGCAGGACGGCACCTTGGTGGGCGAGTCAAAGCTCGGCACCTCTTGCACCTCTGCTCCCGTGATGGACAATAGCGGACGCCTCTTCGTGACTGTCGTAAAGGACGAAGTGCCCACCGTGGTGTGCGTGACCTCAAAGGCTGAATCATACGCTGCTGACGCTGTATGGCCGATGCGCGGTCAGAATCCTCAACGTACTGGCTTGCAAAAATAATCTGAGATATGGCAAATGCGTTGAAAAACAAGAAGTGGTACCCCTGGATGGTCGTAGGACTACTCTGGGTGGTAGCCCTTCTGAATTACATGGATCGACAGATGCTGTCGACCATGCGCGATGCGATGGCTCTCGACATCGCCGATCTTGAGAGCAAGGTAATGTTTGGCAAAGTCATGGCCGCTTTCATGTGGATCTATGGATTCATGAGTCCCGTTTCGGGCATTGTGGCTGACCGCGTCAACCGCAAATGGCTCATTGTGGCATCTCTTGGAGTATGGTCAACTGTGACCCTGCTGATGGGATACTCCACCACTTACGAGCAGGTGTACTGGCTCCGCGCCCTGATGGGTGTCTCCGAGGCCCTTTATATCCCGGCAGCCCTCTCCCTGATTGCTGACTATTTCACCGGAAAGCAGCTGAGTCTTGCCATCGGCATACACATGACGGGCCTCTATATGGGCCAGGCAGTGGGCGGTTTCGGCGCTTTCGTGGCCGAAAAGCTTTCATGGCAAGAGACCTTCCATTGGTTTGGCATTATCGGCATCGCTTATGCTGTGGTGCTCATGTTCGGCCTCTTTGAAAAGAGAAACGAAACTGCCAGCGCTGCACCCCAGCAGAAAGAACCCTTGCTTGCCACGCTCAAGCAAGGCGTGAGCTCAATCAAGATGTCGCTCGGAATGCTGCTCACCAACATAGCATTCTGGACCATCATCTTCTTCTTCGCCTCGACCTCCATCCCCGGATGGGCCACAAAGAACTGGCTCCCCACCCTGTTCTCTGACAGCTTACATGTAAAGATGTCGGTGGCAGGCCCGATTGCCACAATCACCATTGCCTTCGCCTCATTCATCGGAGTGATGGTAGGCGGCCAGTTGGCCGACCGCTGGTCAAAGACCAATCTCAAAGGCCGCATCTACACCAGTGCCATCGGCTTGGCAGCAATGATTCCGGCCTTGGTGTTCATGGGATTCGGATCCTCGATATTCTCGGCCATAGCTGCGGGTGTGATATTCGGCCTTGGCTACGGCATGTTCGACGCCAACAACATGCCTATCCTCTGCCAATTCGTGCCTGACCGCTCCAGAGCCACCGCTTACGGCATCATGAACATGTCGGGCCTCTTCATTGGAGCTCTCGCTACCAATGTGCTCGGCAGCTTGGCTGAAAAGGGTCAGATGGGTCTTGGCTTTGCCTGCATGGCAGGCGTGCTGTGCCTCGCATTGTTGCTGCAACTGACTGTGCTGAAGCCCACTACGCTCAACATGACTGATGCCGAAGCCTGTAAATCTCCGCAATTAAAGCTTGTATAATATATAAGCGCGTATTGGGGATTAAGGTCTCCCTAGCCTTTCTCCCCAATACTTTTCTTTTCACGTTGAGACTATCTTATTAATTAACCTTAATATTACTGAATTTCTTAAATAATAGTTGAGAAATAATTTCCTATTTCTAAAATTATTTAGTAAATTTGCATTGAATAGTAAAGATATGGCTTCCAATGAGGTCTTACCTTAGCCCTAAATTTTAGAAATATGAAATTCTCAGGAATATCCGATACCGAAACTAATATTAATAAGAAGAGAATTATTACCTCGTTTTTCCACAGTCACAGTTCTACTATTCCAGAACTGGCTCGGGATCTGAATCTCAGCATCCCCACTGTGACCAAACTTATCAACGAGATGGTAGAGGAAAGCATCATAAATGATTATGGCAAAGGCAAGGCCAAGGTGGGACGCAAGCCCAACACCTATGGTTTGAATCCGCGTTCAGGATACTTCTTGGGCGTAGATCTTAAATATAATCACCTGAATATCGGATTGTGCGATTTCAACGGCGAAATCATAGCCCAGGATTTTGAGATTCCGTTCCAAAATCCGATCGGATCGATGGAGCTCCTGACCGAGCTATGCACGATCACAATCACCTTCATCAAGCACACCAATATAGAAGCGAAAAAGATACTCAGCGGATGCCTAAATGTCGGAGGACGCGTGAATCCCTCCTCGGGATTCAGCTACAGCATGTTCAACTTCTCCGAAGTGCCCCTGAGCGAATTGCTAACCCAAAAGACCGGCATCCATTTTTGCATCGAGAATGACACTCGAGCCATGACTTATGGCGAATTTCTGCGCGGAAGCGTAAAGGGAGAGAAGGATGTGCTTTTCATCAACTTAGGATGGGGCCTGGGCATGGGCATGATCATAAATGGCGAGCTTTACGAGGGCAAGTCGGGATTTGCCGGCGAACTTGGCCACATACATGTTTTTGAGAATGAGCGTCTTTGCCATTGCGGCAAAAAAGGCTGCCTTGAGACTGAGGTGTCGGGAGCCGCTCTGCATCGCCGCTTGGTAGAGAGCGTGAAGGAAGGGAAGGTATCAAAGCTTTCCCAGCAAATAATGGAGGATCCCAACTCAGTATCCCTCAATGACATCATGGAGGCAATACAGAATGAAGATTTCCTCTGCATAGATCTCATCGAAGACATCGGAGGCAAACTTGGCCAGCAAATCGCCAACATGATCAATATCTTCAATCCGGAACTGGTGGTTATAGGCGGCCCGCTCTCGGCCGCAGGCGAGCCTTTGATACAGGCCATAAGACAGGCTGTCAACAAGCACTCGCTCAAGCTGGTGAGCAATGACAGCCGCATTGTATGCTCCTCGCTTAATGAGAAGGCGGGCGTGATGGGGGCTTGCATGACGGCTCGCCGAGTAATGTTTGAAAATCTTGGATAAATTTCAGAAAATGGATAAGACAATAGATTTGAGTGTCAGCAACTATGGCACAGTAAAAGATCTGGATTACGATATAGTGATTCTTCCCTGGGGCGCCACTGAGCCTCACGGGCTGCATCTCCCCTACATGACCGACGCCATATTGGCCCACGACGTATCGGTGGACATAGCCAAGCTGGCCTATGAGCGCCATGGGCTGAGAGCCATGGTGATGCCTCCGATCGCTATGGGAGCGCAGAATCCCGGACAACGCAATCTGAAATTCTGCGTGCACTCGCGCTACGATACACAGCGTGCAATCCTTACCGATATTGTGGACTCGCTGCTCGACCAGGGATTCCGCCGCCTGTGGATCATGAGCGGCCACGGGGGCAACATGTTCAAGCAAATGATTCGCGACATGGCTTTCGATCGCCCAGAGATGCTGATTGCCGAAAGCGCATGGTTCCGCGCTGTACCCAACAAGGATTATTTCGATAACCCCGGCGACCATGCCGACGAGGTGGAGACCTCAGTGATGATGCACTACCATCCCGAGCTGGTCAACATCGCCGACGCTGGCGATGGCCGCTTTGCCGGATTCGCTCCCGAAGGGCTAGCCAAGGGCTATGCGTGGATCCCGCGCAACTGGAGCAAGGTGAGCGTGGACACCGGAGTGGGCGATGCCCGCCTGGCCACAGCCGAAAAAGGCAAGCGCTATGCCGAGGCTACAGTGTCAGTGTATGCCGATGTGCTGCGCGACCTGTGCCAAGAAGAGCTATACCAGCCACTGGGAAAGTGACGAGTGACGAGTGACAAGTGACAAGTTACAAGTGACAAGTTACGAGTTACAAGTGACAAGTTACGAGTTACAAGTTACGAGTGACAAGTTAGGTTAGAGGCTGTTGATGGCGAAGCGGAGGCCAAAGAAGAAAATAGCGAACACCAAAAGCAGCATGCCGGTGGCCACCATGGTGGTGATGGAGATGTCACGCCATATGCAGCGCCGGCACAAGCAGCAAGCCACTATAGCGACAGCCAAGCCAGCAATGGCCAGGCTGCCGCTTGCGTATTCATTGAACACCATCTCTATCCACGCCAGTATCGCCAGCAAAAAGCCGACCAGTGACAGCCAAATTGCGGCCGCGCGTGTTTTAGGCTTAGGCTGAACTGCGACAGCCTCGGCGCCCGGCTGCTCAGGCTTTGCTTTTTCAGTAGTCACCGGATCCTCAAGCTGATGGTCGGTGGATATCTGCGACGGTGTGGGGCGATTTTCTTCCATAACAGTAATTTTCCGCAAATATAGCAATAATTTTCCAATTAGGCCTTGGCTCCGGCTGTATGCAATGCTCTCTTTTTAAGCCATGAGTAGACCAGAGCCGCCAAGATGCTGTAAAGCGTCACCTGAATCCATAGGGCGCAGAACGGCACCGCATTCTGCGCTATTGTGGCCGCATTGCTGTTGATGCGCACAAATCCCTCCACGCCCCAGGTGCACGGAGCCAAGTTGCCAAGCACATACCAGCCCGGTCCCATGGCAAAGCGCGGCCATGTAAGGCCAGTAAGGAACAGGAACACGATCGAGGTGAACACGATTACCGGGAACACATACTCACGCTCTCTAAGCAGCACCACCACAATCTGTCCCAAGAAGCCCGCTGCGAGCAGCATTGGGAATATGAAGAGCAGGTAATAGGCGGGATTGCCATAATGAGGAAGCTTGAACATCCAGGGAATGAAATGCAGCATGTATATTGATGCCGGAATATAGAAGAGAGCGTAGGCGAACGCCTTGCCCCATACCGTGGCAAAAGGCGAGACACCTTGAATCTCCAGAGGATCATGGCCATTGTTGCGGCGTCGACGCTCGCGAGATGTAGCGCCCAAAAGACCGGCTCCAAGCATGAGGCTCTGCTGGAGAATCAGAATCACGATGCCGATCATGATGAACGAAGCGAAGCCCTGGGTAGGGTCACCCAAGAAATGCGAACTTGCCTGCACAGGCAATTCGCCCACATTGAGGCTTTGCGCCCCCACTGCTTGCACGCGCTGCTCGGTAATTCCGCTGGCAAGTTCCAGCTGCAGGGCTGTGCATGTGGCCATAAGTGCGCGGTAGCGAAGCAGCAGGCTCATATCGCAATACATAGTAGCATGCGACTGCTCCCCGCGGTTGTATTTTTCAGCGAAATCACGCGGAATATACAAGATGGCAAACACTTTCTGATCGGCCCACCAGTCGCGAGCCTCCCTGAGATCGCTGGCATAGCCATATAGGCCGAACGACGGAGCCGCCGAGGCCTTCTGCACCAAGTTGCGGCTTTCGGGAGTGCGGCTGTCGTCAACCACAGCCACCTTGATCTCCCTTACCACCTCCGGATTGTAAATAAGGGTGTACACCACCGGATACATCAGCGGCAGAGCCACGAAGAAAAGCATCAGACCCTGATCATGGATCATCACCTTGAATTCGCGTCGCATCACGCGGGCTGTGTCCTGCAGCCATTTTCCTATAGCTTTTATCGGATTCATATTGGCATCAGGGTATATATACAGGTTTTAGGCATGCCTTCTTCAGATTCCAAGCCATCAGCCATGGCAGATACAGGAAGAGAAGGAGGGCCATGTAGTAATATCGCGCGTAATAGATCTCAAAGCCGTTGAGCGCAGTGTTGATGTAGATGAGCATCAGATACCTCACCGGCACAATGTAGCTGAAGATGGCTATGGCACCGTACATCTGCTGCACCGGGAACGAAAATGCCGCAAACGAGAATGTTAGCACGCCCAATAGCGAGATTACCGACATGCCCAAGCGAGGATTGGGGATCACCGAGGCGATGAACACCGCAAAGGCCTCCGAGGCCAGCACAAACAGAAATATTGCCAGAAGCATCTCTCCGAGACTGCCATTCATCGGAAAATGGCAGAAGCCTGACATCAAAGCCTGCACCGCGAAGGCAGTGATTGTCGATACCACTGTCATGGGCAGCATTTTGCCCACCAAGGCCACGCCGATGTGATTGTGAGCCGTGGCGAGCCACTCGGGCGAAGTGCCATGCTTGATTTCCACCGTGATCGTAAACACTGTCATCAGCATGATCAGCAGGGCCTGCAAGCCATAGAGAAAGGCTGGCGTAAGGTAGTAATTGTAGTTGGTCCAGGGGTTGCCAATCTTGTGAATGTCAATGACCACCGGCTGCAACAGGCCCTTGATCTGGGGCGAGGTGAGGCCTACGGCGGCAAGTTTGGTGGATACCACGCCTGCCGATGTGGTCACTGTGATGGTCTTGAAGCCCTTGAACGACAATGTGCCCGGCACAAAATACGCCATATTGGAATAAAATTCCAGGCAGGGAGTGTTGCCCGCAAGAGTGTTCTTTTCAAATTGGTCGGGGATGATGAAAAAGCCAAACACCTTGCCTTGTTGCACCAAGTCGAGAGCCTCCTGGTAATTCTCCACCTTGTACTGGATGTCGAGAAGCTCGGTGGCATCAAGCGAGCGCGTCACTTGTCGCGATAGCTGGCTGTGATCGTAGTCGACCACTGCTGTGGGAGCTTTCAATGGCAGCCCCTCATCGAGAAGGTCGATAAAGAACCATGTGCACAGCAGAGGCACCACCACCAAAATCATGATGTAGATTGGGCGGCTGCACATCTGGCGCACCTGGCGCATTATGCTTTCTTTCAATCCGAGGCTCATTATGCTTTCCTCCTATAAAATGAATTGAATGTCACTGCGAATGCCTATCGTTTATACACGATTGTCATGCCCGGGCGCAAATTGGGCACATCCTCGGTGGGCCGAGCCTTGATCTGGAATGTGCGGCTGTCCCAATCGCCTGTGGCCTTGGTCGATTCCCAGGTGGCATAAGAGCCTAAGTCGCGTATGTAATAGATCTTCACATCGATGTCCTTCTTGCCAAGAGCAGGCACCATCACCTTGATGGTCTTGCCCATGGTAAGGTCTTCAAGCAATTCCTCGCGCACATTGAAGGTGACGTAGCGGTCGTTGAGCTTGAGCAAGCTCATGATAGGAGAGCCCAAAGCCACCAGTTCGCTTTCCTCGGGATATACCTGGTCGATCACGCCAGCCACCGGAGCGGTCAGATAGGTGTCCTCAAGCAGAGCGTTCACTTGATCCACACTGCCGGCAGCGGCAGTCACCAAAGCAGCAGCCGCATCCTTGTCCTCACGCTGGGCGCCAGCCAATGCCAACTGATATTGGCTGTCTGCGGCGGCCTGGGCGGCAACAGCGGCGTCGTATGCGGCCTTGGCCTCGTCGCGCTTCTGCTCTGACACTACTCCCTCGCCATAAAGATTTTCCATGCGGTCGTAGGTCTTTTTGGTGATATTGGTAGCGGCCTTGGCTTGCTGGAGCACCTCGTAGGCGGTCTGTATGATTTGCTTGCGAGTGCCGGCATCCACCTTCTGATCGCCAGCCTTGGCCACATCCTCCATGGCCTTAGCCTGGATGAGCTGAGCCTCGACAACCGACGAATGTATGCGCACCAAGGTGTCGCCCGGGGCCACGGTATCGCCCTCTTGCACATAGAACTCGGCTATTCTGCCTGAGAGCTTGCCCGAGATGCGTATGCTTGTGCCCTCTACCTGGCCCTCCACTAACTTTGGAGGCTTGTTGAGGAAAAGAAATCCTACGATTGCGATTCCTATCGTGACTAAGATTACCACCGAGATTGTGATCAGCAAAGTGCGGTTGGCGTTTTTTTGTACCTTATCCATTATAGTTGTTGGTTTTTGCGTTTTAGAATTAAGGGGATTAATATTGGAGCGTGCCCAGCACCTTGCTCAGATATGTGTCGCAGAGGCGAATGTCGATGGCAGCGTCGATATTTTCGGAATTGGCCTTAAGCCACGCCGTCTGCGCTTCCATCACATTATCGACCGTGGCCACGCCCTCCTTGAAGCCAAGGGTGGCCGAGCGCAAATTCTCATTAGCGCTGGTAAGATTGCTGTTGGTCATCTTGTAGGTCTTGACCGACTCTTCGGCGCGGAACTGCGCCTGGCTCACTTGCAGCGACACCAGTTCCTCGGCATCCTGGAGCTCCAATTTCTTGGTAGCCTCTTCGCTTTCGGCAGCCTTGTATTTATAGTAGTTGCCACCCCAGTGCCACAGAGGGATTGTGACCATGGCGCCCACAGAGAAAGCGCCCGCAAAGCGCTTCTTGAAGCCATTGAAAGTGTTGGGGTTGGAGAAGGAGTAAGCGCCAATCAGGGCCACATTGGGCAGCATCGTGGACATCGCCACCTTCTTCTGCTGGCCAGCCACTTCGATGCTCAGGCGCAAAGCCTGCAGATCAGGGCGATTGGCATACACATCGGCCATGCTGACGGTCCCCGGATTGGCAGCCTCGGCCAATGCTGCTCTTGATACCGGCTTGTCTTCATCAACAAGCACCATGGGCGAATCCAGCGGCAGTCCGCACACCTGAGCCAGAGCCATGCGCGAGAGCACAAGGCCATTGTTGACCTTGGTCAGGTCTACCTGCGCGCTGTTGAGCTTCACGTCGACGCTGAGTTTGTCGCTGCGAGTGGCCACGCCTTGCTCAAGCATCAGGCCCACTTGGCGGTCAAGCGTGTCCAATAGGTTGACATAGCTTTGCGCAAGCTTTTGCTTGGCCTTGAGCGACACTACCTGCCAATATGCGGCATCCACAGCATAGATCACATTTTCGGCTTCATTGTTGTGGAGCGCTTGGGCTGCTTCTTCGGCATATTTGGTAATCTTATTCATAGCCACAATCTTGCCTCCCATGTATATGGGCTGCGTCAAGGTGATAGCTCCGAAAAAGACATTGTGGATATCGTAGGTCAAGGCTTCCTTTGGCATCAAGGCTACCGACTCGGGTATGTATTGACCGGTCTTAGGATCCTTGAGGAGTTCGCCCGTGAGGGGATTCTTGGCCAAATTGAACTCGTAGGTTTGAGTCTCGACATTGAAGGTCTTTATGGGCAAGAGCTGGTCGCTGTCAAACACCGATATCTCCTTCTGGTTGTACACATATCCGCCCTCAAAGTCGATCGAAGGGAGATATGCGGCGAAAGCCTCCTTGTTTTGGTACTTGGCAGTGGCGATGCGCTGGCGCATCATCATCAACTGCTTGTTGTTGCTGATGGCCAAGTCGCGGCATTCCTGCAGGGTAAGGGCATCTTGAGCCACCAATCCGCAGCAGCCTGCCAAAACAGATATTAATAAAGCCGATATTCTCATGGAATAAATAATTGAAATCTTGTCTCTTTGAATTCCTTAACTACTATGGGAATTTATTTGTTCACAAAATTACTCACATATTAGAAAAGAGACACGTAAAAAATGACCATAAAAATGGCCGATTTTTCTTCACTGAAGAAAAATCGGCCATTTTTATAAATATTTTGTGCTTTTGTGCTACTAATTCACCACCAAAATTTTTGCCACGGCTCCTGAGGCCTGCTCATTGGTGTAATTCGCGGTGAAGATGTAATAGACACCGGTCTTCACCCGCTTGCCTGCCTGGTTGGTTACGGGCCAGGTGGCCATGCCGCCCTCGGAACGTGTCTGGTAGATCACGCGGCCTGCAGTATCGGCGATCTTCACGATGGTGTTTTCCATAAGCCCAGCGATCGTCACATCGCCCGAATAGTCGATGCGCACCGGGTTGGGATAAGCGTAAATATTGTCAAGAGAATCATTGGATGGCGATGAATCGCTCAAGAATGAATACATGCCCACTGTGGTGCCCACATACACGGTGTTGCTGTGGGTGTCGCATTCCACGCAGCAGATCTGATTGCTGGGAAGCGATGAATTGTCGGCATAGTAGTTGACCAGGATTTCATCGCCCACCTCGCTCACCAAGAAAAGGCCGGAATTTTCGGTGGCTATCCACTTGCGGTCACTGGGGTCCACGGCTATCCAGTTGATGACATCGCTATCGAGCAGATAATCGGCGTAATTGGTGCCATCATTGCGCGGCACCTTGATGCGGCGCACTGTCATTGTAGGATTGATGGCATTGCTCGGTGTGGTGAGTTCGAACACTCCAGTGCTTGTGCCTACCCATACGCATCCGCGCTCATCTTCTATCATATGCGTAATGCGCGAGGGAGTGGCGAAACTGTTGCCATCCTGATCGGTGAATTGCAGCCATTCGAGTGCCACATCGTCGGAAAGGTCATCGTAGGTGCCCTTAGTGTCCACCGCCACAAAACCACTATTGCCGTCGCCTGAATAATAGAAAGCCATTGTGCTCTTCTTGCAGAAGAGAATGTTCATGTCTTTGGCGCCTGTATTGTTGATTTTACTGTTGACCTTGGTGTAGATCTTCCAGTCGTCGGTAGTGATCGCCGACGGGTTGAAAAGTTTTCTTTTGGCTGAGGGCAGCATTATCCACCCCTCCAAGTGACCAATCCAGAGATTGCCCGCGGGGTCTATGCCCACATATTCAGTGCGGCTTGTGACGCCGCTACTATTGGTTTTGACGGGAGCATTCCCCACATAGTATTTTCCTATTTCTTCATACTCGCCGGTCTGCTCATTGTATTTGCACACATACACACCCTCGACATTTGTAGCGCAGTAATAGATTGATGAATCATCAGGGTCCTCGCAAATGCTTACAGGGTCGCCATACAGGCGCAGATTGTTAAATTGCTTCTGATAATTAGTGGCTATGGAAGATTGCGCGGAGGCTTCCTTGAGCGACACGTCGTAGAGGAATCCGTCGGCATCAAGTATGTTGGCGGTCTGAAACTCGGGGGAATAGTCGCCCTGGCACCAGGTCTTGTACACTGAGGCTCCAAGATTCATGAAGTAGAGGCGGTTGCCGTCGGGGCTCCATTTCATCAGGCCAACCTTGCTGACAGTGGTGGCATCAGCGGGAAGCATTTTGTCGTAGAGCACCGTGGGAGTGGAAGATGAGATGTCATAGAGAGCCACACCGTCCTCATCGCCGGCCCATACCTGCTGGAGATCGCGAGAAGACAGCACCTGGCCGCTCAGCATCTCAGGCTTAGCCGAGGTGGAGAGTTCGCCATCTACATAGGTCACAAAGCGAGTGTCGTCGTAACTGTAGAAACCGCCGTCGAAACGGCGCATGGGCTGCTCGATATTGTACGGGGGATCTTCACGCTGATACTCATAAGTGTCAAAGTTGATGTCGTAGATATAGAGTTCGTGGGTGTAGAGTCGGCGCATGGCTATGCGGTTGTCATCCAGGGGCACCATCGAATCTACAAAGGCTGTGAATATGCGGGTGAATTTGTCGATGCTGTTGTGTCGTTCGTCAAGAGGCGAGCCGTATACGGCGTACACGGCATCGTCGTTGCGATAGAAGATCAGGATATGGCCATTCATGATGGCGATGTTGCGTATGGGCTGGTTGTAGATGCCGCTTTCGCGCACCTCCATCTTCTTGTCATCGTAAATCACAATGCCAAAACTGGTGGCAATGCCGATGCGGTCTTCGCCAAATGCCACATCATTGATGGTCTTATCTTCAGTTATCTGCTTGGCATCGCGGATTTCAGGCAGATTGATGAGGGTGCCATCATCGTAGAGCACATCCATGTTGCAATCGCTATACACGATCAGCAGATAGCGCTTGTCATAATTGTAATATATGTTGCTGATGTCGTCGCCGGTGAGCTTATTGATCGAGGAATAGCTGTAACTCTCATTGTCGGAGGGGTTAAATGAGAAGAGGCTGGTCTTCGACTGATAGTACACCTTGTTGGTTGACTCCACCACTGTGGTGATGGTATCAGAAAATATGGGAAATTTGTACCACCCGGGATCAACAGCATGGGCGGCAATCGTGCCTAAGAGGCTTACGACAAGAAGGATTAGCTTATGCATTAGAGAGATAATTGATTAGACGTTGGGTGGCGCGGCCACGATGACTTACAGCATTCTTTTCTTCCGGAGTTGCTTGCGCAAACGATTTGTCCCACCCCTCAGGACGAAACACAGGATCATAGCCAAATCCCCCATCCCCTACCGGCTCATGCAGGATTTCGCCCTCCACGATGCCCTCGAAATATCGGGGTTTGCCACCTTGCACAAGCGCAATCACGGTGCGGAAACGCGCCTTGCGGTTTTCCACGCCTTTCAGGCGGCTCAGCAGCAGGGCTGAATTTGCCTTGGCATCATGGGCTTGGGCAGAAGCGCCATTGATCTGGGCATAGCGGGCGCTGTACACGCCCGGGGCCCCGTCGAGAGCATCGACTTCAAGGCCGGTGTCATCGGCACAGCAGTCATAGCCGTAATGCTCATACACATACATGGCTTTCTGCAAGGCATTCTCCTGCAGGGTGGTGCCTGTCTCAGGGATGTCGACATCGCAGCCAATATCATGAAGGCCCAGGATCGTATGCCCTGGGCCAACAATTTGGCGCAACTCGTCGAGTTTATGCTGGTTGTTGGTCGCAAATACAAGTTTCATAACCTATTACTAACGCAACAGCCCCCTCATTTATTATATCGATTTTCAATCCATCCCGGCACAATGAGGGAGGTGCCGGGATTGGGGGGAGGGACCTTTTATGACGGAAGGGTGGAAATCCTGTCAGTGTTGTCATGCGAGGCTGAGGTCAAGCGGTCGTAGATGGCTTGCGCCTCGGCTGCTGACACGCGCTGCCCGAGCACGGCGAAGCGAGTCTGATTGAGCAGCATTGGCTCCATGTCGAGGGTCAGGCCCGGCTGTCGATCCACGATCAGCGGATTATCGGCTCCATTGCGAGGCGCTGACTCGCCGAACGACACGATCTTCTCGTAGACCCAGGGCTTGGGGCTCCATTTCGGTGCCGGTGGCAGCGGTTCTGACTTGGGCCAGCTCACTAATGGATCGAAGAATAGAGGATTCTCACTTTTGCTGGGATTGAATCGGTAGATGGGCCAGAATTTATTCTCCACGGCTTCGCGCTGGGCAATCACGGTATGGCTCATGCCATCCTTGATGCCAAACATCAGGCACGGGCAGTAGGCGATCACAATCGATGGGCCCGGATATGCCTCAGCCTCAGTGAAGGCATGCACTACCTGATTCATGTTGCCGCCGATGGCCACCGAAGCCACATACACATTGCGGTATGTCATCATCATCTGTCCAAGATTCTTATGGTACTCTCTCTTTCCAGTATACGAATACTTGGTGCAAGCGCCATAGGGAGTAGCCTTTGAGGTCTGGCCGCCTGTGTTGCTGTAGCATTGGGTGTCGAGCACAAGCATGTTCACATCGATGCCCGAGGCAAGCACATGATCCAGGCCGGCAAAACCGATGTCATAGGCCCAGCCATCACCACCGACAATCCACACTGACTTCTTGCCCAGCATGTCGGCGTTGGGGCTTATCTCTGAAGCATACTTTGCATCAGGATTCTTGGCAATCACAGCCTTTACGGTAAGGCCAGCCTCGTAGGATTTGTCATAGTCGTTCTTGACAGCCAGCCAATTGACCAGAGCCTCGCGCAGGTCTTCCTCGATTTCCGGATCTTCGACAGCCTTATAGGCCAAGTCGATCAATGCCTGTCGGCGATGCGCCAGAGCCACGGCTATGCCGTAGCCGTACTCGGCATTGTCCTCAAAGAGCGAATTGCTCCAGGCCGGACCAAGACCTCGCTCGTTGCGGCAATATGCCTGCGACGGCGCATTGGCACCCCATATCGAGGAGCACCCCGTAGCGTTGGCTATTACTGTATGCTCGCCAAAGAGTTGGGTGAGGAGTTTCACATACGGGGTCTCGCCGCAGCCTCCGCATGCGCCGGAGAATTCGAGAAGCGGAGTATAGAGTTGCGATCCCAATATGGTGTGGCGCTCGATGGCGCCGGCCTTGCTGCTGACGTGCTTCTGAGCGAACTCAAGGTTGGCATTCTCCACATCGCGATATTCAGCCACAGGCTTCATCGGCAGGGCTCCAGCCGGACACACTGTTGAGCAGGAGGCGCAGCCAGTGCAGTCGTCGGGAAAATTCTGTATTCTCCAATGCATGCCCTTGATGCCCGGATCCCAGGCCTCCTTGGTAATGTAAGTGGATGGAGCGTCCTTAAGTTCTTCGTCGGTAGCGATGAACGGGCGGATAGCCGCATGCGAGCAAACGAACGAACACTCCGTGCACTCGATGCACTTGTCGGGATCCCATACCGGGATGAAGGTGGCGATTTTGCGCTTTTCGTAAGCGGTGGTGCCAGCGGGGAACACGCCGTCGGCTATCATCTTCGACACTGGCAGTTGGTTGCCCTTGAGATGCAGCATGGGCATGCCCACAGTGCGTTCCCATTCCGGGAGCGATGCTATGTAGGCTGCGCGCTTGCGGTCGCCGGCTGTTTCTTCGGCATTGAGCCATGACTCCGGATAATCGATCAACTGCATGGCATCCACGGCTTCGTCGAGGGCTGCCCAATTGTTGCTGACCACTTGGTCGCCTTCGTGGCCATAGGTCTTCTTTACTGATGCCTTCAAGGCCGCAATGGCCTCATCCAGGGGGATGATGTCCATGAGCTTGAAGAAGACAGCCTCCATAATCATGTTGATATGTTCGCCCAAATGGTGCTTATGCGCCAAGTCGACAGCGTTGACATTGTAGAATTTCACCTTTTTCTCAGCCATCTGTCTCTTCACCTTAGCTGGCAGCTGCTCTTCGAGCAGCTCCATGGTGGTCCATTGGGAATTCAGCACAAAGATTCCGCCAGGCTTTAGGCGGTCGAGCATGTCATACTGCTGCACATACGTGGCCTTGTTGCATCCGACATAGTCGGCTTGCACTATGCCGTAAGCGGCGCGTATGGGATGATTGGCGAATCGCAATTGGGAGATAGTGTAGCCGCCCGACTTCTTGGCCGAATAATTGAAATATGCCTGAGCGTAGAGATTGGTGTCGCCACCTATGATTGAGGCGGCCTGCTTGGTGGCTCCCACGGTGCCATCGTTGCCAATGCCGTAAAATACGATCTGGCGAGTGTCATCGGCTATGGGGTCAAAGTCATTGTCCCAGTCAAGCGAGAGGTTGGTGACATCGTCGGTGATGCCAATGGTGAATTGGCGCTTTGGCTCGGGCTTGGCCAACTCATCGAAGATGGCCTTTGCCATGCCCGGATTGAAATCCTTGCTTCCGAGTCCGTAGCGTCCCCGGATGGCTTGCACCTGGCGCCCGGCTTCGAAGAGAGTCGTGGCCACATCCTGATATAGCGGCTCGCCGGGGGCTCCCGGCTCCTTGTCACGGTCAAGCACCGCAATGCGCTTGCACGAGGCTGGCAATGCTCCCAAGAATGCCTCGGCGGGGAACGGACGGTAAAGACGCACTTTGATGTGGCCAACCTTATAGCCCATCGCACAGAGTGCCTGCACGGTCTCATCGATGACATCGCTGCTGCTGGCCATGCTTATGGTCACATATTCAGCCTCGGGATCTCCCACATAGTCCATCAAGTGGTAGGAGCGCCCAGTAAGCTTGGCTACCTGGTCCATCTTCTCCTGCACTATGGCCGGCACTGACTCGTAATATTTGTTTATGGCCTCGCGGTTCTGGAAATAGATGTCAGGGTTCTGGACCGTGCCCCTCACGTTGCTGTGCTCGGGATTCATGCCACGGTGGCGGAAGGCAGCCACCTTGTCCCAAGGCACCAGGGGTTTGAGATCTTCGTAGTCAACAACATCAATGCTCTGCATTTCATTGCTGGTGCGGAAGCCGTCCATCCAATGCAGGAAGGGCACCGATGATTCGATAGCCGCCAAGTGGGCCACAATGGCCAAGTCGTGAGTTTCCTGCACCGATGATGAGCAAAGCAACGCGAAGCCTGTGGTGCGGCATGCCATCACATCGCTATGATCGCAGAAAATCGACAGGGCGTGGGTGCCCACTACTCGGGAGCCTATATGGAACACAGCCGGCAACAGGTTGCCAGCAATCTTGTACATGTTGGGAATCATCAGCATCAGGCCCTGAGAGGATGTGAAGGTGGTGGCCAGCGCACCGCCATCGGCCACGCCATGAGTGGCGCCGGCTGCTCCAAGCTCCGACTCGAGCTCCTTGACCTGCATGGTCTGGCCGAACACGTTCTTGCGGCCTTGCATGGCCCAACGGTCGGCAACTTCTCCCATTTCGGCGATGGGGGTGATAGGGTATATGGTGGCTACCTCGCTTAGAGCATAGGCCACGTAGGTGGCTGCCAGGCAGCCGTCCATGATCTGTTTTTGGGGCATAGCAGTGGTATTAATTTCCTATACTACTAACACCCTGCTTGCCTCGAATGTTTTCTGAGGTAGAATTTGTCGTAGTTTTTGGGCGTGCTGCGCGGCCAATACCTGCTCAAAGACTAAGACAAATTCTAACTCACCCCCACTTATTGATTCCATAAGAAAGAGGGTGTGTCATAATAGGCGCATCCTCTTATTTGCATAAAATCTCTCTCAAAAGTCTTCAGTTTGGGCTTTATATGGCAGGTTGCGGTCGGCTCTGAAGTTCGTGTTTGAGTTCTTCTGCCAAGTAATATTCTGAACGGCAATGCAGGTCCGACACTCCCTCGCTTACCAATTCAAAAAGTTTTGAATTGTAGAATAAGCGTGCCGCTTTCAATGGTTCCATTTCCATAAGTTCGGCAAACGCCAGAATTACTCTAGCATACATCATCCGCATCAAATGTATATTCGCATTCATAGAATTGGGGTTGTTTTTACATATTTTAGGTATTTGTCTATGACTTCTTGGTTGTGTATGCATATCTGCATGTTTGGAGATTCAAATCTTAGCCTGCTTAAGGTTTCGTCTTGATTTATCAGGCCATCAAGATACAGATTAATCGTGTTGAATATTATATCATTGGCGATGCCCCCAATGATGACATCGTAAATCACATGAGGTTTGTGCTTACGGCATGCCACCACAAACTCAAGCCACTCTTTGTCATAAGAGAAAAACTCTTTAACCTTGTATTGATTCCTGAACGATTCATCTAAGGTATACTGATTAAGGTAGGAGGGGAGTCCCTCCCTTAAAAATCTTGGTCCATATTTTTTTGCTTGCTCTAACAGGGTAGTAAGATAAAAGCCCGGGCCAAAATCCAAAGTGACTCTAGAATGATAAACATCAGGTGTTTCAACAATCTCAGGTGATGTATGATAAACTGTCATCATAAGCAGCCTCGTTTTTTAAGTTGAATTATCAAATCTTCTGTGTAGTATTCACGGCCGAAAGTGTGCAGCACATCGTAGCAGGGCACTATGTAGTCTTCGGCAAGTTTGGATTTGTCGAGCAAAGCAAAGGCTTCAGGTTCACTGATGCCTAAAAAGTCAGAAAGACAGCCTACGCTGTATGTCACAAATTGCATTACTTTCTTTTCCATATCCTAAAAAATAAAGGCGAAGGAAATTGTCCTTTGCAAAGTTAGTCATAATTTATTACGATAACAAAATTTATTTGGTAGAAAATTTACGCATTTGAGAAAAAAGCGTTAAGCTTTGTACAGCTTCTAGCATAGCAGAGCCGAGAGTGAGTCTGAGGGCGAGAGCGGATTTACATATTTGGCGTTTACTTACGCTCCTGACTTCGACACTTTTTGATACTCTAAAAACCCAATAATTGATAATCAAGTA